>JBIJCJ010000019.1:0-29960 GCA_044344765.1 Pirellulales bacterium
GGGGGGGGGGGGTCGGGGCTGTCAAGCGGCGGCCGGATGAGAAATGGGTGAGTGGCGGCTCTTTCGCCTGGGATGCGGCGATTATCCACTGCACCGACCGGGCGCAGGATGATGATCGCGGGACCGGCGGATGATGCCTGTCTTTTTTTGGTCCTCTGACGACACGCGGAGCCTCGGCATCGTGCCGCGCTCCGTTTGGCCGGCCGCAGGCGCCGGGGTGTGAGGCCGCCGTCCAGGCGGCCCACCGCGGTCTTCGCCCCGTCAGCGGTGGTGATCTGGTCTTCGCGAGAAAAAGGCGGCTGTCACCTTTTTCTGACTGGCACCTGGCTGGCACCTTTTTCACGAAATCGGCAGCTGGCGTCTGCGGATGCGATGGCGGTCGACGACGATCAGGCTTTCGGCCAAGAGCCCATGCTCGACGCGCTGCAAGACTCGTTGCACCAGATTGATCATTTCGGTGTCGGAATATGATCCGCCCCGCAGCAGGATGATGCCGGGGCTGTTGGCCGGAACCTCTGCCATGAGTCGGCCGAAATCGAGGTCGGCCGTGATCACGACGCGTGATTCAGCGCGGGCTCTGGCAAGCAGTGCGGCGTCCGTGGCGTTTGCCGATCCGATATTAGCCGCATGAACGGCGTCGTGACCAAGCCCCTGCAGAAACACGGCGAGCGCCGGGGTCAGCGGCATGTCGATGAGAAATCGCATGCCGGTTAGCGGGTCAGTTCGAGGTTTTCATCTTCGGCGAGAAAAGCAGCGTATTCGAGAGCCTGCCGAATGTCGGCCGCTTCAAGATACGGATACGCCGTCAAGATCTCCTCAGCGTTCTGCCCGGCTGCAAGCAGCCCGAGTACACGAGACACCGGAAACCGTAGACCGCGGATGCACGGCTTCCCAGTGCATACGGCGGGATCGATCGTGATTCTGTCGAAGCCTTGCATCGCTTCAAGGATAGCCCGGTCAGCGGCAGTTTCGCAATTATTCGCGCCATTTTTCCGTGGCGACCGGCGGATGATGCTTGTCCTTTTAGATAGATGCCTTTCGGCTTTCTCGCACGCAGCCGCCGCAGGCGGCGCAGCGTGCCCGCGTTTCAACGGATCGGCACGCAGCGCATCCCTGCACGCAGCCGCCGCAGGCGGCGCAGCGTGCCCGCGTGCCCGCGCCGCCGCGAAAGCGGCGGCCACGGCCGCCTGGAGGGCGGCCGCCCGCAGCCCGGACGAACCTTGGCTTCGTCCGCGGCTGCGTAAGCCTGCCGGGGCCATGGATGGCCCGGCAGGCGCGAATCACAGAATGCCGCCGTGCGTCCGCCAGGGCGTCATGTGCGACGGCTGGTCGAGGAACCAGATCCGCTCCCACTCGTCGGTGATCGCGCGGAGATCCTCGGACGTGTAGATGAGCTGCTGGGCCCGGCGGACGGGGTCTCCGGAGTACATCGGGATCAGACAGCCGGTGCTCGTCGCCAGCATGGCGGCCGCGCACACCATCAAGATCGCCTTCCTCATCGCATGGTCCTCCTGACCGTGCCGTTGCTCCCGAGTCCTTTCGGGCCGCTCGGGAACAGGGATGTAACTGGTCGTGGCCGCGCGGAGAAGCCCGCTTGGCGAGCCACCCAGCCTGCCCAGCCTGCCGGGCCGGCGGCTGTGGACCGGCCGCGTCCGCAAGTCCCTACTGGGTGGGGGGCTGTGGTCCGCTGGCCTGCTGATTGAGCGAGCGGACGCGGGCCTCCATCTCCTTGCCCGGCTTGAACGTGACGATCGTCTTGGCGAGCACCGGCACGGCCTGGCCGGTCCGCGGGTTGCGGGCCATCCTGGCCTCGCGACGTTTGATCTGGAAAATGCCGAAGTTTCGCAGTTCCACCCGTCCCTCGTCGACCAGGGCGTCGATCAGGGCGTCGAACGTCTGCTGGACGATCTGCCGGGTGCGAAGCTGGGGAAGATCGATCCGTTCCGCGATCGTCTTCACCAAGTCGCGCTTGGTCTTCGACTTCGGCTTGTCGTTGGGCTGCGACACGATCGCCGGGCTCCAGCCGCCACCGCCACGAATGATCCGGGATGGAGCAATGCATGGGAGGTGCTAAATTCGTCCGAAGCCTAGGGGCGACAACCACTACTGTCAACTTTTCCGGGGCCGCGCCGCAGGGGCGCGGGACCACCGGCAGAGGTGGTATCGGCGTCACATCCGCCAAACTTGATACAACCGTTCGTTTTTCGGAGTTCCGTGCGTATGCCCCAGTCCGACAGGACACCCCCGCTTCCCCAAGGCTCGCAGTCCGGGGTTGACCTGGCCGTTTCGCTGGGCCGGCTGCCGCTTCCCAACCCGATCCTGGTGGCCTCGGGGACGTTCGGCTACGGCCGCGAGATGACCGGGTTCGTGGAGCTCGCCCGGCTCGGCGGCATCGTGCCCAAGACGATCACGCCGCTTCCGCGGCAGGGCAATCCGCCCTGGCGAACCGTGGAGACGGCGGCCGGGCTGCTCAACTCGATCGGCCTCGACAACGACGGCGTCGACGCCTTCCTCGCCAAGCAGCTGCCCTGGCTCGTGGGCTGCGGGGCGCCCGTGATCGTGAGCATCGCCGGCGCCGATGCGGCGGAGTTCGTCGCTCTCGCCCGCCGGCTCGACGCGGTGCCGGGCATCGCGGCGCTGGAGCTGAACGTCTCCTGCCCGAACGTCAGCCATGGCGTCGACCTGGGCTCGGATCCGGCCGCCTGCCGGGGCGTCGTGGCCGGCGTGCGGGGGGCGACGGCCCTGCCGGTGATCGCCAAGCTCACGCCGAACGTGACCGACATCGTGGCCATCGCCCGCGCGGCCCGCGACGGCGGCGCCGATGCCGTGACCCTGATCAACACCTGCCAGGGCATGGCCGTCGATTGGCGGCGGCGGCGGCCGATGCTGGGCAACGTCATCGGCGGGCTGAGCGGGCCGGCGATCAAGCCGATCGCGCTGCGGTGCGTGCACCAGGTGCGGCGGGCGGTCGGCATCCCGATCATCGGCGTCGGCGGCATCATGACGATCGACGACTGCATGGAGTTCCTGGTGACCGGGGCCTCGGCCGTGCAGGTGGGCACCGCCAACTTCGCGGAGCCCGTCGTCTCCACGCGGCTGCTCGACGCGCTGCCGGCCGCGGTTCGCGAACTGGGCGCCACGCGGGTCGCCGATGTCGTGGGCACGCTCGCGGTGCCCGATCGATCCTCCTGTCCGCCCGCGACGGTCGCCCCCGCAGGAAGCCACGCATGACCACGCCTTCGCAGCCCCCGGCGGCGCCGCGTCCCACCCGGGCCTTGTCCGGGATTCAGCCCACCGGCCGGTTTCACTGGGGCAACTACTTCGGCGCCATCCGCCAGTACATCGACCTGCAGCCCGGCGGCGGCCACCAGGCGGCGGACGAGGCCTACTACTTCATCGCCGACCTCCACGCCCTGACCACGGTTCGCGACCCGGCGCGGCTGCGGTCGCTGGTGCACGCGGCGGCCGTGGACCTCGTCGCCCTGGGGCTCGATCCCGATCGGGCCGTGCTCTTCGTGCAGTCGGACGTGCCTGAGGTGACGGAGCTCACCTGGCTGCTGATGACCGTCTGCCCGATGGGGCTTCTCGAGCGCTGCCACGCCTACAAGGACAAGAAGACCCGCGGCCTGCCGGCCGACGCAGGGCTGTTCACGTATCCCGTCCTCATGGCCGCCGACATCCTCGCCTACGACGCCACCGTGGTGCCCGTCGGCGAAGACCAGGTGCAGCACATCGAGGTCTGCCGCGACCTCGCCGGCACGTTCAACCATCTCTACGGCGAGGTGTTCACGCTGCCGAAGCCGCGGCTCGTGGAGGGGGGGGCGAAGGTGCCGGGTACCGACGGCCAGAAGATGAGCAAGAGCTACGAGAACACGATCGACGTCTTCGAGGATCCGGCGGCGCAGAAGAAGAAGATCATGCGGATCACGACCGATTCTCGGCCCATGGAGGAGCCGAAGGATCCCGACGGCGACCACCTCTTCCAGCTTTACTCGCTGATGGCCGGCTCCACGGAGCGGCAGGCGATGGCCGACCTCTACCGCCGCGGCGGCTTCGGCTACGGCGAGGTGAAGAAGGCGCTCGTGGAGGCGGCGGCGGGATATTTCGCCGCTGCCCGTGCGCGGCGGACAGAACTGGAGCGCGATCCGGCACGGATCGAGGCGATCCTCGCGGCCGGGGCGGCGAAGGCCCGGGCGCAGGCCCGGGCCGTGCTCGACCGCGCCCGGCGGGCCTGCGGGCTGGACCGCACGGCGCCGGCCGTGGCGGGTGGAAAGGGCAAGCGATGAAAGTTCTCGGCGTCGGCACCGACATCACGGAATGCCTGCGGATCGCGCAGATGATCGAGCGGCACGGCGAGCTCTTTGTGGGCCGGGTCTACACCCCGCTGGAAATCGAATACTGCAGCAGCCGGCGGATGGCCACGCAGCACTTCGCCGGCCGCTGGGCCGCGAAGGAGGCGGTCCTCAAGGCGCTCGGCACCGGCTGGCGGAAGGGGATCTCGTGGCGGGACATCGAGGTTCGCAACGGCCCCGGGGGCCGGCCGCAGGCGTTCCTTGCCGGCGGCACGCAGGAGATCGCCGAGGCCGTCGGGATCGCGTGCATTCTCGTCAGCATCTCCCACTGCCGCTCCCACGCCACGGCCTACGCGGTGGCGCTCGACGAGACGCCGAGCACGTTCATGGTCGATCCGCCCTGGCTCTGATCACGCAGATCCGACACCAGCAAGAACGCCGTCGGCCAGAGCCACGGCCACTGCCGGCGCGGGTTTTGCCGGCGGCGGATCGAGGCCAGCGCCGCGGCCCAGAGGACAAGGGCGGAGTTCCAGGCCAGCAGCACGAGCCATGTCTTGCGGCCGACGGCGAGGGTTCGCGGAGCCTTGTTTCGGGCCTGGAGCCATGATATTGTCAGCAACATGAAGACGACAATTGATGTTGCCGACGCGCTCTTGCGGGAGGCCCGGAAGGTGGCCGCCAGGGATCACACGACGCTCAAGGAACTCGTGCAGGAAGGCCTGCGGCGGGTGCTCGACGAGCGGCGGCCGCGGCGGCAGGCATTCCGCCTCCGTGCGGTGGAGCCGGGGGGCGGAGGCTTCCAGCCCGATTTTGCCGACGGCGACTGGCAGCGGGTCCGAGATGAGATCTACCGGGGCCGGGGGACGTGATTGCCGTCGATACGAACATCCTCGTCGCGTTCATGCGGTCCGAATATCCGCATCACGCCAAAGCCCGGGAGAAGATTCGTGAACTGGCCGAGGGAGCGGCCCCCTGGGCCCTCCCGTGGGCGTGCGTCCACGAGTTCATGGCGGTGACCACGAATCCGAGGATTTTTCGGACGCCGCTCTCGCCGCAGCAGGCGACAGCCGCCGTCGAGGCGCTCCTCGAATCGCCTTCTGTGCAACTGATCGCCGAGGGGACCGGCTACTGGGAAACCCTCCGCGCCCTGATCGGTGACGGCAACGTCGTGGGCTCCAAGGTCCACGATGCCCGCATCGCGGCCGTCTGCCTCACGCACGGCGTCACGGAACTCTGGACCGCCGACCGCGACTTCGGCAGGTTTCCGGCCCTCCGGGTCCGCAACCCCTGCGTGTGAGCGGAACGGCAGGCCAGCGGACCTCGCCTCCGACGCCAGCGGTTCCATCACCGAACGGCTCATGCCGTTGACGAACGCCACTCCGGAACGTACGGTTTCCTGTACATGTCGGAGGTCTTCCATGGATGCCATCACGTACACTGCCGCCCGCGCGAACCTGGCTCACACCATGGACCGGGTCTGCGAGGATCACGAACCGTTGATCATCACCCGAAGCGGACAGCAGTCGGTGGTGATGATGTCGCTTGAGGACTTCAAAGCCCTCGAGGAAACGGCCTATTTGCTCCGCGCTCCCAAAAACGCCAAACGCCTGCTGGAAGCCATTGCCGGCCTCGAGAGCGGCCAGGGTGAGGAGCGGAGGCTCGCTGAATGAAGCTGGTCTTCGCCGAGCAGGCTTGGGAGGACTACCTGTTCTGGCAGGAGACCAATAAGAAGCTACTCAAGCGAGTGAACGCTCTGATCAAGGAAACGACCCGCACCCCGTTCGAAGGAACCGGCAAGCCCGAGGCACTGAAGCATGCCCTTGCCGGATACTGGTCGCGACGCATCAATGACGAGCACCGCTTGGTGTACAAGGTCGACGGTGACTCGCTGCTGATCGCTCAACTCCGCTATCATTACCAATGACGGCGATGCGGCGGTTTCGCTGGTCGTGCTGTCCAGCGTGACGTCGGTGTCGCCGCAGGCCGCGGCCGGCAGGGCTTTCTCGATTCGCACGCCGCCGCGTCCCACCCGGGCCTTGTCCGGGATCCAGCCCACCGGCCGGTTTCACCGGGGCAACTCCTGCGGCGCCATCCGCCAGTACATCGACCTGCCGGCCGCCTCGAGCCGACGATTGACGCTCTTCGGGATGCGGACGATTATGAACCCTTGGCTGGAGCGGAGACCGGCCCATCCGTTCGACGCCCACAGGAAAGTCCCGTGTCCCATCCCGCCGATTCCCAGTCCTCTGATCTGCTGACGAGGCCCTTCCGCACGGCGATCCAGATCGGCGTCGTCGTTCGTGACCTCGACCGGTCGATGGAGGCGCTCTCGAAGGTGTTCGGCATCGGTCCGTTCCGCGTGGTCGATTGCCCGGCGGAGGGACGGGAGGATCAGCAGTTCTGCCATGGGGAACCCTGCCGGTATCGCACGCGGCAGGCGTTCGCGGATCTCGGGACGGTCGAACTCGAACTGATCGAGCCTGTCGAGGGACGGACAATCTGGGCCGAGTTTCTCGCGACCCGCGGCCCCGGGATCCACCACATCCGCTTCAACGTGCCCGACGAAGGGGCCATGAGCGGTTATCTGGCGACGCACGGCATCGGCAAGACGCAGGAGGGAGCCGGCATCCGGGCGGGATCGTACTGGGCGAACTACGCCACCGAGGATCTCGTCGGCTTCATCATCGAAATCCTCCAGCCGGCACCGGGCAGCGACGGCCTGACGCCGGGCGTGCCCCGGCAAGAAAGGCGATGACCATGGCGAAGGATGGCGTTTCACCGGCCGGGCGGCAGTCGCCCCAGGAGATGTTCGACCTCACGGGCCGCACGGCACTCGTCACCGGGGCCAGCCGGGGGCTCGGCCGGCATTTTGCGCGGACGCTCGCCGCTGCCGGCGCCGACGTGGTCGTCACCGCCCGGGAGCGGAAGTCGCTCGCCGGTGTCGTCGCGGAGATCGAGGCGCTCGGGCGGCGGGCCGTGCCGCTCGTGCTCGACGTCACCAGGAAGCCGAGCATCGCCAGACTGGCGGCGCGGATTCGCGACGGGCTTGCGATCGACATCCTCGTGAACAACGCCGGCTGCAACGTACGGAAGCGGGCGGTCGACGTCACCTGGGACGACTGGAACCGCGTGCTCGACACGAATCTCCGCGGCGCGTTCTTCGTCGCCCAGGCCGTGGTGCCGGGAATGCTCGCCCGCCGTCGCGGGAGGGTGATCAACATCGGTTCGCTGACCTGCGTGTTCGGGTACTCCGGCATCGCGGCCTACTGCGCCAGCCGCGGCGGCATGAAGCAGTTGACGATGAGCCTCGCCGACGACTGGGGGCCGGAGGGCGTCACGGTCAACTGCCTCGCCCCGGGCTGGTTCCGCACCGAACAGACGGCCGCGCTCTACGAGAATGCCGAGTGGGTCGCGTACCTCTGCGACAGGCTGCCGCTGAAGCGGCCCGGCGCGATCGAGGATCTGGACGGCGCGCTGCTGTTCCTCGCCTCCGACGCCAGCGGCTATGTCACCGGCCAGACGCTGCTCGTGGACGGCGGCATGTCGACGGGCGCGACCCGCGCGATGGTGCCGCCGAGGGCCGCGGCCGGCCGCACCCCTCGCCCCGGTTGATCGCCGGTCGCACCGACCGGCCCGGCAGGCCCGCGGCATGCGCCGCAGGCCGTCACCCGCACTGGTTCATCTTGTCGCGGGGCGTGCCGGCGCCGACGAGCTCCGGCCGCGGCCGGGCAGCCGATCCCGCGGCCTCGTCGGGGGCGATCGTGACGGCGATGCTCTTGTAGGCCGGCGTCCGCGAGAGCGGGTCGGCGGCCTTGGGCACGAGCACGTTGCTCTCGGGGTAGTACATCGCCACGCAGCCCGGCCGGATCTGGTCGAAGGCCGACACGATCTGCCCTCGCATCTCCCCCGCGCTGCTCGCGATCCGGCACCTGCCTCCCGCCCGCAGGCCGTAGCGGGCGATGTCGTCGGGGTGGATCATGACGATGTCACGCCGCGTCTGGTTGCGGTACAGGTCTTCCTCCTCGTACACGACCGTGTTGAACTGCCCCTCGCTGCGGATCGTCATCAGCACGAGCCCCTCCGGCGGCGGCGGCAGGTCGTGCACGACGAGGTGCGCCCGGCCGTCGGCCGTGGGGAACGCCGGCTCGTCGATGGCCCGGCCGGGGATGGAAAACTCCTTCTTCGTGCGGTCGATTTCCGCGATCTGCTCGAGGCCCGGCACGATGCGGGCGATCTCGCGGCGGATCGTGCTCGTGTGGGCCATGGACCGCCAGTCGACCGGGCCTCCGGTGCCGAGCACGCGAGCGGCGAGGTCGGCGATGATCTCCACCTCGGCCCGCGTGCCGACGTGCCGCGGCGTGCCGCCGTCGGAGAGGCGGATGTAGCTGAACATGCTCTCCTGCGTGGAGGGCTCGGGCTCCTCGTCGCGGGCGAGCACGGGGAGGATGATCGTCTCCTCGGCCCCCGTGCCCCAGGCGTGGCCGGTGTTGAGCGATGTGTTCATGTAGACCACGGTGTCGATCTGCTCCATCGCCCGCCTGGCATAAGAAGCATCCGGGCTCGCCCCCCAGAGATTGCCACCGAGGCAGAAGGCGAACCGCATCTTCCCGGCGTCGGCCGCGTCGAGGCACTCGAGCGTGTCGTAGCCCTTCGTGGTCGGCAGCTTCACGGCGAAGGCGGCCTCGAGCCGCTCGAAGACCGCCTGCTTGAGCGTGGGCGTGACGCCCACGGTGCCCATGCCCTGGATGTTGGAGTGGCCGCGGATCGGCTGCAGGCCGGCGCCGGGCCGGCCCACCATCCGCCGCATGAGGGCGAGCGCCGCGATCGCCTGCACCGTGGCGGCACCGTGGAGGTGGTGCGTGACGCCCATCGTCCAGGCGAAGATCGCCCGCCGCGACGCGGCGTACTGGGCGGCGACGTCGTCGATCTCGGCCCGCGACACGCCCGCCTTCTGCACGATGTCGTCCCAGGAGAGGGCGTCGAGCCGGGCGGCCAGTTCCGGCCATCCGGTGCAGTGGCGGCGCAAAAACTCCTCGTCCACGATCGGTTCGCCGGCCGCGTTCCGCGGATTGGCGGCGTGCATCTCCCGGAGCCGCTTCATGATCCCGTAGACGAGCGCCAGGTCGCCGCCCACGTAGGGCTGCACGTAGGTGCTCGCGATCTCGGCGCCGAAGAGGAGCGCCCAGGGGTCGCTGGGCACCGAAAAGTTGACCATCCCCGTCTCGACGATCGGATTGACGACAATCACCTTGCCGCCGGCCCGCCGGACCATCATCAGGGTGCGCATCATCCGCGGATGGTTGCTGGCCGGATTGCCGCCGATGAGCAGCACGCAGTCGGCATGCTCCATGTCGTCGAGCTTCACGGTGCCGGCCCCGGTGCCGATCACGGTGGCGAGCCCCACGCCGCTGGCCTGGTGGCAGTAGTAGGAACAGTTGTTGACGTGGTTCGTGCCGTAGAGCCGGGCGAAGAGCTGGAGGAGGAAGCCGGCCTCGTTGCTCGACCGGCCGCTGAAGTAGAAGAACGATTCCTCGGGCGTCGTGCGGCCGAGCTTCGCGGCGATCCGCTCCATGGCCTCCGCCCACTCGATCGGCCGGTAATGCTGGGAGCCCTTCTCCAGGATCACCGGCTGCACCAGCCGCCCGGCGTGCTCCATCTGGTAGGGCGTGAAGGCCCGCAGCTGCGGCACGGAATACGTCTCGAAGAACGTCGGCTTCACCGCGCCCTGCATGTCGGCGACCATCGCCTGGAACGACTTCTTGCAGACCTCGGGAAAGTGGCCGGCCTCGTTGACCATGCCGCCGGCCTGCCCGCCCATGCCCAGGGCGCACGTCTTGCAGGCGTTCTTGGAACGCATCGCCTTCCAAAACTTCCAGAGGCCGCCGGCCTCCCGGGCCTTCTTGAACGTGTAGAGGACCGCGCGAAACCCGCCGCCCGTCGTCACCCTGCCGAAGAATCGTCCCATGCATCACCTCCGCGATTGACCGCCGAAAAGCATACAACCCCCGGCGGCACGAGACCGGCGGTCAGTCGAGGCTCACGGTGACGGTCTTCGTCTCGAGATACGGATCGAGGCCGCGTTCGCCCAGTTCCCGGCCGAAGCCCGACTGCTTGAAGCCCCCGAAAGGGGCGGCCGCGTCGAACACGTCGTAGCAGTTGACCCACACCGTGCCCGCCCGCAGCCGCTTCGCCACCGCGTGGGCCCGGGCCACGTCGCGGGTCCAGACGGCGGCGGCGAGGCCGAAGGTGGTGGCGTTGGCCCGGCGGATCAGCTCCTCCATGTCGGAGAACTTCAAGACCGAGAGCACGGGACCGAAGATCTCCTCCCGGGCGATCGCCATCTCGTCCTTCACGTTCGTGAACACCGTCGGCTCGATGAAGAAGCCCTTGTCGCCCACCCGCCTGCCGCCGGCGGCGCAGGTCGCGCCCTCCCGCTTCCCCGCCTCGATGTAGCCCATGATCTTGTCGAACTGGGCCCTGTCGACCTGCGGCCCCTGCTGGGTGGCGGGATCGAAGGGGTCGCCCACCTTCCTCGCGCGACTCATCTCCACGACCCGCTCCACGAACTGCTCGTGGATCGTGTCCTCCACGAACAGCCGCGATCCGGCGCAGCAGCATTGCCCCTGGTTGAGGTAGATGCCCACGTGGGCCCCGGCCGCCGCGGCGTCGAGGTCGGCGTCGGCGAAGACGATGTTCGGGCTCTTGCCGCCGAGTTCGAAGGTCAGCCGCTTCAGCTGGTCGGCCGCCTGCCGCATGATGATCTGCGCCGTCTCGCCCGAGCCGGTGAAGGCCACCTTGTCGATGCCCG
The DNA here is from genome assembly GCA_044344765.1 of Pirellulales bacterium. Classification (GTDB taxonomy): domain Bacteria; phylum Planctomycetota; class Planctomycetia; order Pirellulales; family UBA1268; genus QWPN01. Next base: position 11,101 of record JBIJCJ010000019.1, read on the forward strand.
GATGTTTGACGATCGCGGCGCCGGCGGTCGGGCCGAAGCCCGGCACCACGTTGATCACGCCGTCGGGGATGCCCGCCTTCTGGGCGAGGCGGGCCAGCCGCAGGCAGGTTAGCGGCGTCTGCTCGGCCGGCTTCATCACGATCGTGCAGCCGGCCGCGAGCGCCGGCCCCCACTTCCAGGCCACCATGAGGATGGGGAAGTTCCAGGGGATCACCTGGCCGGCCACGCCCACGGGCTCGCGGCGGGTGTAGCAGAAGTAGTTGCCGTTGATGGGGATCGTCTGGCCGTGGATCTTGTCGGCCCAGCCGGCGTAGTACCGCAGGCAGTCGAGGGCCAGCGGGATGTCGCCGGTGCGGGCGTCGTTCACCGGCTTGCCGTTGTCGAGCGCCTCGAGCGCCGCCAGTTCGTCGATCTCGGCCTCGATGAGGTCGGCGAGCCGGAGCATGATCCGGCCCCGCTCGCGGGCGTCCATCCGCGGCCACGGCCCCTCGTCGAAGGCCCGGCGGGCGGCCCGCACCGCGGCATCGACGTCGGCGGCATCGGCCTCGGCCACCTGGGCGATCACCTCCTCGGTGGCCGGGTTGATCGTGGCGAAGGTCTTGCCGCTCCGGGCGGGCGTCCATTGCCCGTCGATGAAGAGCTGCGTCTGGCGGATCTGCGGCGCGGTCGCGCGGCGCGGCGTCTTGGCGGTGGCCATGGAATCGCTCCTTCTATGGTCGCGAATGGTCGCGAAAAACCCGGCTGAAAATTGTCGGCCGAGCAAAGAATTGCCCCGGGGATCGTATCTGCTGTAGTCTGGAAGGGACAAGGTTTTCGACGGTGCCGAACCGCACCGTCCAGTTCGCACCCTCAGTTTTCACGGAGTTCACGAAATGCGCATGGCATGTGCGGTGGCGGCGGTGGTGGTGCTCGGGGCGGCGGTGGCGACGGCCGAGATGACCAGCGGCCCGCAGGTGGGCGAGACCGTCGGGGCGTTCACGGTGACCAAGGTCACGGGCAACCCCGACGACGGCGTCGCCGATGGCCGCAATCTCTGCTACCGCTGCAAGATGGGCCAGCGGCCCGTGGTGATGGTGTTCGCCCGCTCGGCCGACGACAAGCTCGCCAAGCTCCTCAAGAAGATCGAGGAGGAGGTCGAGGAGCACCAGGAAGAAAAGCTCTCGAGCTTCGTCAACATGATCGGGAGCGACGCCGAGAGCCTGAAGAAGGCCACCGCGGAGTTCGCGGCCAAGCACGGCCTGAAGCGGATCGCGTTCGTGGTGCCCGACGATGCGAAGGACGGCCCGCCCGAGTTCAAGATCGCCCCCGACGCCGAGGTCACGGTGGTCTGCTACAAGGGGGGCAAGGTGCAGGCCAACCACGCCTTCGCCAAGGACGGGCTCTCCGACGAGAAGATCGCCGCCGTCGTCAAGGCTTCCTGCAAGCTGGTCGATTGACCGCGGTCCGCTGACGAACCGGTTTTCGGGCGGCCCGGGGAGCGATTCCCGGGCCGCCGTCGTTTCCGCACCGGGCCGCCGCGGCCGAAACCAGCCTCCATGGTGATCCCCATGCTCCGCTCACTCGCCGACCGGCTCGTGCGCTGCGCGATCACGGCCTACCGGCCCGAGGAGTCGTTCACGGGCTTCATGGAGCGGGCGGTCACGCGGGAGGACCCCCGGGCCCGCGTCACCGTCGCCGTGCTGGCGCCCGCGGAGAGCCGGCGGCTGTTTGGCGTGGACGTGGGCCGGCGCGGCGTCCAGCCGGTGTTCCTGCGAATCGAGAACCGTGCGGCCACGCCCCTGCGGCTGCAGGCGGTGACGATCGACCCCCGCTACTTCACGCCCCTGGAGGCGGCGGGCGTGAACCACTTCTCGATCACCCGCCGGCTCTCGGCGTTCGGCGCCCTGGGCTGGATGTTCTTCCCGCTGCTGTTCTTCGCGCCGCTGAAGCTGCTCACCGCCTGGCTCGCCAACGGCCGCATGGACGCCGTCTTCCGCCGGCACGGCTTCCGGCTCGTGCCGATCCAGCCGGGGGCGACGGCCGCGGGCTTCGTGTTCACGACGGTCGACCTCGGCACGAAGGTCGTGCACGTCCGGCTCACGCCGCTGGAGCCTCTGCGGGTGAGCCTTGGCCGGCTGCTGGCCCATGCGGCCGCGGCCGGCGCCGACGACGCGCCGGTGGATCTCGTGTTCACGGTGCCCGTGCCGGGCATCGCGGCCGACTACCTCGACCGCGACTTTTCCGCGCTCCGCCCCGCCCACGCCGTCGAAGACTGCACGCAGGAGGATCTCGTGCCGCGGCTGGAGGCGATGCCCGCCGCCACCACCAATGCGGCCTGCACCCGGGCGGGCGACCCCGCGAACCTCGTCGTGATCGGCGACTTCGAGACGCTCCTCGGCGCGTTCGCGGCCCGCTGGGACGAGAGCGAGACGATCTCCTTGGGCACCTGCTGGAAGACAGTGAAGGCCTTCCTGCTCGGGTCGAACTACCGCTATTCGCCGGTCAGCCCGCTGCACCTCTTCGGCCGCGAACAGGACATCGCCTTGCAGCGGACCCGCGGCTCGATCAACGAGCGGCTTCACCTCCGGCTCTGGCTCACGCCGCTGGCGTTCGAGGGCATGCCGGTCTGGGTGGGGCAGGTGAGCCGCGACATCGGCGTGCGGTTCACGACCCAGGCCTGGAACCTGACGACACACCGCATCGACCCCGACGTCGACGAGTCGCGCGACTACGTGATCGAGGATCTCGCGGCCGCGGGCCGCGTGCGGGCGGCGGGCTACGTCGGGGGCGTGGGGGAATGTCCGCCGACGGCCCCGCGCCATAACCTCACCGGCGATCCCTACTTCACCGACGGCAAGCGGGCCGTGATCGTGCTGGCCGCCACCCGCGCCGGCTGATCGCGGGTATCATGCCCGGACACGCTCGCTGTCGACGCGGTCGTGCGTCGCCTGCGGTGGTCTGCAGGCCGTTGATCGAACCAGCCTCATGCCCTTGACCACCGACCGGAACCCGGCAATGAGTCTCTCACCCGATCTTGCCGACCTGCTCCGCTCCCTGCTCCACGGCCGCGGCGTGGCCGCCCTGGCGACGTTGCACGACGGCCTGCCCTTCGCTTCGATGGTGCCGTTCGTCGCCGTCGCGGCCGGAGGCCGACTCCGGCTCGTGATCCACGTCAGCGGCCTGGCTGCCCACACTCGCGACATGCGATCCGTGCCCGACGTCTGCCTGCTGCTGACGGCACCGGAGTCGGCCGCCGTGCCGCCGCAGGCGTTGCCGCGGGTCTCGATCTCGGGGCGGGCGATCTTCGTGCCGCCGGAGGATCCAACACACGCCGCGCTGCAGGCCGCCTACCTGGATAAGTTTCCGGAAGCCGCCGACCTCTTTCAGTTCGCCGACTTCACGCTCGTGGCCATCGAGCCCGTGTCGGCCCGGTTCGTGGCCGGGTTCGCCCGCGCCATGACGCTTTCGGCGGACACGCTGGCATCGCTCGTGGCCGGCAGCCCTGGCAGCCCCGGATGATCGAGCATGACAACTCCCCGCCCTGTCACCCCGCAGAGCCTCTCTGCATATGCCCGGGAAGTCCTGGAGTTGTTGGCGAACAACCCCGCCGCGGCGGAGATCGTGCTCGGCGGGGGCGTGGCGCTCGCTCACTATCTGGATTATCGGGAGACCTATGATCTGGACGCCTGGTGGGCCTCCGGCCCCAACGCGGAAGCAGATCGCCTGCTGTCTGAAGCGATGCGGACGGTTGCCGCGCGGCACGGACTGGCGCTGACGCGTCGCACATGGGGCGAAACGACGAGTCTCGAACTGGTCGCCGCCGGACGCAAGGTGTTTTCCCTGCAGATCGCCTCGCGTGACCGTTGGCTCGACGCCCCGCTCGCGGCCGCCTGGAGTCCGGTCCGTATCGAGACGCTCCGCGACAATGCGGCCGCGAAGATGACCGCGCTCGTGGAGCGAGGGGCCCCCCGCGACCTGCGCGACGTCTATCAGTTGTGCCATCATGGCCTCGTCAGCGTCGATGAATGCTGGTCCCTGTACCGGGAAAAGAATCCGGGAGTTGCCTGTCGGGAAGGAGCGGCAAAAGTGCGGCATGCCTTGGAGCGGTTGGAAATGCAGCGGCCTCTGGATACGATTGCAGACGTATCACAGCGGCTCGCCGCGGACGCCCTCCGGCGCTGGTTTCGCGACGTGTTTTGCCCGCGTGCGGGGTGACCGAGCCACGGTGGGCGTCGGCCGATCCAGGTGTTTCCATGCCGCTCGATCATTCCGTGTACCCGGAAGTCTCGCAGCCGCCCGCTGTACTCCGTTCACCGGCCGAGCAGGCCGATTACCTGCAGCGGATTTGCGCCGCCTTCGACTTCGGCGTGTTCCCGGAACCGGAGGACTGGGAGCGATTTGCCGGCTGGCGTGCGATTTTCGACGAGTTTCCCCTGCCGTGCTCCCCGGCCTATCACACCTTTCGCGCCTGTTTTGGTTGGCCGCCGGTGCTCCGGGGCACGTGTGGGCTGACTCCTCCCTGGCGGACGCAGGACCTGCGGGAAGGCCGCCTCGACCCCTGTGAAGATGCGGTGTGACGGCCGGGGCCTGACGGCTCGGGCGACAAGGGGTATAGTTTTCGGGGTAGGGCGGCGTAGCTCAGTTGGTTAGAGCACCGGCTTCATAAGCCGGGTGTCGCCGGTTCAAGTCCGGCCGCCGCTACTTTCGACAGCATCAGCAGGATGTCTTGGTTCAGCGTGAGTTGGAATCGCCTGGGCAAGGCGATAGCCCCCCTGCAGGATTTCCTTTCGCGGCTGCACCGGGAGCCCCTATGACACCAGCCGACCTCCGGGCCACGCTCACGAGTGGCCTGTTGTCGTTTCCCGTCACCGACTTCACGGCCGACGGGGATTTCTCGGCGCGGCGGTATGCCGAGCGGTTGGAGTGGCTCGGGCCCTTCGGCGCCAGCGTGCTCTTCGCAGCCGGCGGGACCGGGGAGTTTTTCTCGCTCGCGCCGCGCGAGTATGCGGGCGTCGTTCGGACCGCGGTGGAAACCTGTGCGGGCACCGTCCCGATCGTCGCCGGGGCCGGGGGGGCGACGCGGGTGGCGATCGACTGCGCCCGCGAGGCCGAGCGGCTCGGCGCCGCTGGCGTGCTTCTCCTGCCGCACTATCTGACCGAGGCCCCTCAGGACGGCGTCGCCGCCCACGTCGAGGCGGTCTGCCGCAGCGTGGCCTGCGGCGTCATCGTCTACAACCGCGGCCTTTGCCGGCTGACGGCGGATCACCTGGAGCGACTGGCCGAAAGCTGCCCCAATCTCGTCGGCTACAAGGACGGCCTCGGCGACATCGAACTCATGGTCACGATCCGGCGGCGGCTCGGCGACCGCCTCGCCTACCTCGGCGGCCTGCCCACGGCGGAAGTCTATGCCACCGCCTATCGGGCGTTGGGCGTGCCGGTCTACTCCTCGGCCGTGTTCAATTTCATTCCGCGGACGGCCCTGGCGTTCCATCGGGCGGTGGAGGCGGGTGACGGGCGGACCGTGGCCGGCCTCCTCGACGGTTTCTTCTTGCCTTATCTCGAGATCCGCAACCGCGTGCCGGGCTACGCCGTGAGCATCGTCAAGGCGGGCTGTCGGATCGTGGGCCGCGACGCCGGGCCCGTGCGGCCGCCGCTCGTCGACCTGCGACCCGAGGATGCGAGCCGACTGGCGGGCCTGATCGAGGCCCTCGGACCCCAGTCATGACGGTCAGTCCCGTCGCCGTCGTGGACGGGCCGCTGCGGGCGGCCGTGGCGAAGGTGAACCGGCGGCTTCTGCCGCTGTTCGTCGCCCTGTTCATCGTCAACTATCTCGACCGCGTGAACGTGGGATTCATCAAGCATGACCTCATGGCCGCCATCGGCATCGACGCGGCGACGTTCGGCTTCGGTGCCGGCCTGTTCTTCATCGGCTACCTGCTCTTCGAGGTGCCTTCGAACATCGCCCTGCAGCGATTCGGCGCCCGGATCTGGCTGACCCGCATCGCCGTCACCTGGGGCCTCGTGGCCACGGCCCTGGCGTTCGTGCAGACGGCGACGCAGTTTCACGTCGCCCGCTTCGCACTCGGGGCGGCGGAGGCGGGATTCTTTCCGGGCGTCGTGTACCACTTCACCCGCTGGCTCCCCGCCGCGGACCGGGGCCGGGCGATGGCGATCTTCCTTTCCGGATCGGCATTGGCCTCGGTCCTCTCGGGGCCGCTTGCCGGACTGCTCCTGCGGATCGAGGGCCTCGGCTTCGCCGGCTGGCAGTGGCTGGTGATCATCGAGGGCCTGGCCTCGGTGGTGATCGGCATCGTCGCCGGGCTGCGGCTGGACGCCCGGCCGAGCGACGCCGCCTGGCTGCTGCCGGCGGAACGCGCGGCACTCGAAGCGGCCATCGCCGACGAGCAGACGCGGCGGGCGGGTGACGGGTCGGCAGGCCTCGGACTGGCCGGCCTTGTCCGCGACCCGCAGATCCTCCTCTTTTGCGGCATCTACTTCTCGATCCAGCTCACGATCTACGCGGTCACGTTCTGGCTGCCCAGCATCATCCAGGCCCAGGGCGGGCTTTCCGATCTTCAGGTCGGCCTGCTCAATTCGGTTCCCTGGCTGATCTCGATCGTCGGCATGGTGCTGGCGGCGGCGGCCGCAGCTCGCTGGGGGCACCAGCAGGCCTGCTTGGCGACGGCGTTGATAGTCGCCGGCCTCGGCATGTGGTTCGCCACCACCGGGGGGCCGCTGGTGGCCTATGCCGGCATCTGTTTCGCCGCCCTCGGATTCAAGTCGGCGGCGTCGCTCTTCTGGCCGATCCCCCAGGGCTACCTCGACTCCCGGTTCGCCGCGGCTGCGATCGCCGTCATCAACTCGGTCGGCAACCTTGGCGGCTTCGTCGCCCCGGCGGTGTTCGGCTGGCTGGAGAGCCGCACCGGTTCCGTCCGCGGCGGACTGCTCGGCCTGGCCGCCACGTCGATCGCCACGGCCGTGGTCGTGTTCCTCGTCCGTGCGCGTCCCGCCTCGCCCCGTGCTGAGACCTGACCCGGAGCCCGTCCGCATGCCATCGCCCGCGACAGAGAAGTTCGATCCTGCCGACACGCCGCGCGTCGCGACGCTGCGGGTGGTGCCCGTCGCCGGGCACGACAGCATGCTCCTGAACTTGAGCGGTGCGCACGGCCCGTTCTTCACCCGCAACGTCGTCCTGATCACCGACACGGCGGGCCGCACGGGGCTGGGCGAGGTGCCGGGGGGCGAGGCGATCCGGGCCACGATCGCCGACGCGACGCCGCTCGTGGTCGGACGGCCGGTAGGCGCGGTCGACGACATCCGGGCGGCGGTGGCCACCGCGTTCGCGGCCCGGGATGCCGGGGGCCGCGGCAGCCAGACCTACGACCAGCGGATCGCCATCCACGCCGTCACTGGCGTCGAGGCGGCTCTGCTCGACTGCTTCGGCCAGCACCTCGGTCTCCCGGTCGCCGCGCTGCTCGGGGCCGGCGTCGTCCGCCGTGAGGTCGAGATGCTGGGCTATCTGTTCTACGTGGCCGACCGACGCCGCACGACGCTCGCCTACCGGGACGGCGCGGGAGCCGCCTGCGAGTGGCACCGGCTCCGCAACGAGCCCGCCCTCGACACCGCGGCGATCGTCCGCCAGGCGGAGGCGGTTCGCGATCGCTACGGCTTCGCCGACTTCAAGCTCAAGGGAGGAGTCTTTCCCGGAGCGGTCGAGCTCGATGCGGCACGGGCGCTCAAGGAACGCTTTCCCGAGGCACGGATCACGCTCGACCCGAACGGGGCATGGTCGCTGGCCGAGGCGATCAAACTGTGCCGCGGCATGGGCGGCGTGCTCGCGTACGCCGAGGATCCGTGCGGTGGCGAGGACGGCTTCTCGGGCCGCGAGATCCTCGCCGAGTTTCGGGCGGCGACGGGCCTGGCCACGGCGACGAACATGGTGGCCACCGACTGGCGGCAGCTCCGCCACGCCGTCGCCCTCGGGGCGGTGGACATCCCGCTGGCCGACCCGCACTTCTGGACCATGGCCGGTGCGGTGCGGGTCGCCGAGACCTGTCGCGACCACGGACTCACCTGGGGGTCGCATTCGAACAACCACTTCGACATCTCGCTGGCGATGTTCACCCACGTGGCCGCCGCGGCCCCGGGCCGCGTCACCGCCGTCGACACGCACTGGATCTGGCAGGAGGGCGATCGGCTCACGGTCGATCCGCCGGTGATCACGGGCGGGAAGGTCGCCCTGCCAGACCGGCCGGGCCTCGGGGTCGAGATCGATCCGGGCCGGCTCGAGGACGCCCACCGCCTCTACGTGGACCTGCCGAGCGGCTCCCGCGACGATGCCGCGGCGATGCAATTTCTCATTCCGGGCTGGCGATTTGACGCCCGGCGGCCGTGCCTGGTGCGGTGATTGGCTGGTGCGGCGTTCGATCTCCGTGTGGAGCCCGGGCACGCCGGCCGTCACCGACCGGTCGCGGGCCGTCAGGCCTACCGAGCCGCAGCCAAGCCCGAGGGTCGATGGTTTGATCGCGGACGTTTTCCTATCCGAGCAGCTCCTCCAGGGGGCCGGTCTGGTTCAAGTCTTTCAGTTCGGAATCGGCCCTGCCGAAGCTGTCGCGCGACGAGCCTGCCAGGTGCAACAGGGTCACGTACATGTTGGCAATCGTGCGATGCCGCGGCTGGCCATAGCCCGGGTAGTCGATGTAGCGACCGGTCTTGAGCCGGCCGCCGATGTTGCCGAGAACCACCATCGGCCATTCATAGCAGCGGCTATGGTGGGCTTCCGCGCCATCGCTGAGGTAGACGATGACCGTGTTGTCGAGCATGGTGCCGTCGCCTTCCTTCACCGCGTCGAGCTTCTTGCACAGCCCGGCGATCAGGTCGAAGTGGTAGCGGCGAATCATGTCGTACGCCTGTAGGTAATCCATGCCGTTCACGCCGCCGCCGTGGCCGATATGGTGCTTGTCCGCCTTCAGCCCCAGGCCGGTGAAGGTGATGTCGAAGTCCTGATGTCCTGCCGCCGACGAAAGCGTGATCACGTTGGTCAGCCCGCAAATCAGGGCTGCCGCGGCGAGGTCGAACTGGGCGTCGAGCCGGTCCGTCTCGACAGGGCTCGTGTACTTGTCGGTTGGGACAGGACCTTTTTCGCGCAGCGTGAACTCGATTTCATTCAGCCGGCTCTGCCGGTTGCGGAGCGCCTCGAACGTTTCCATATAGGCCCCGAACTGTTCACGCTCCGGGGTGGCCAGGCCGCCTTCCGCGGCCTTGATGTCGTCCTTGAGAAAATCGAGGACGTTGTTCTTGGCGATGAACTCCTGCTTCGCCGAGCCTTCAGCCACGCTGCCGAACAGTGCGCTGTAAGCCTGCTGCGGCTGACAGACGATCGGCATCTTCTGGCCCTTGCCCCAGGCCGAAATGCTGTAGACGACGTTGTTGGCGACATGCTTCGAAATTCCCAAACCGACGTGCGGGAAGATGCCGGGCACGGTCTTCGCCAGCGCGGCGTCGATCGTTTCGTAAACATCCACCGGGCTCTTGCGGCCGCCCGGCACCACGCCCAGGGCGCCGAAGCCATTCGAGTGACCGCCCCCGCAGATCCGGCCCGACAGGCCGTTGACGATCGTCAGTTTGTCTTTCCAAGCGTTGACAGGCTGGAGCGAGAATGCCAGCTCCTTGTCCGCCAAGGGCACATCGATGAACTCGGGCGGGCCGTTGAGCAATTTTTCCGGACGCTCCTTGCGCTCGATCCCCACGGGTGGCATCTGCTGCGGCTTCACGCCGTTGCTCTCTACGACGAAGACGAACCGCTTGGCCGTCATCGGCTGCCCCGCCGCCTGAGCCTTCAATTGGCTCAGGATGGGATGGAGGAACGTGGCGCCCGCGGAGAGGCCGAGCGTCTTCAGGGCATCGCGACGGTGGTGGAACACGCCAGGTCTCCTTCTTCAAAAATATCGGGCCGAGGATTGTTTGTGACTGGTCGCCTCGAGCCAGGCCGGATGCCGAGGCAGTGGGCGGGCTGCTGGAATCATGAACGGGACTGACCGGATTGTTCGGAATGACGGTCTGCCGATTTCTCGGCATCCTGCTCCAGATTGTCGGGAACCCGATACAGGAAGGATTCGCTCGAGAGGATCGCCGTGATCAGCGCTCTCATGCTGCCGCCACTTTCCTTGTAGGCGCGGTGCGCGGCCTGCAGGCTCGCGGCATCCCCCGGCGATTCATTTCGCCCCAGCCAGTAACGGAATACGTGACGGACGAACACCTGCTCGACCCGCTCGGAGTTCGCCAGCTTGTGCATCAACTGCACGGCGCCCTCCACGGGGCCTTCGACAGATGGGTCGCCGACGTGAGCGACGAGCCCCGAACTGTTCAGCGGAACGTCCGTCATGACTCGCGAGGCCCGACGAGCGTTCGAGCGTTGTTTGAGTCTCTGGGCCGTCGCCTCCAAATCCACCACGGCGTCCATCGTGCGGTACCGGCCGAAATGGTCGAATTGATCGAGGGGATATGCCAGGTCGTTCATCAGCTGATGGCACTTCCAGCAGTACGCCTGCTCGGTGACCGCCATCCGCTCGCGGAGTGTTTTTTCGGGGGTGTCGGGCAGCTGGGCATCAACGGTGATCGGCACGTCGGGCACGACGTTCCCCAGCAGTCGCTCGCGGATCCACTTGCCGCGGTGAATGGCATGGTTGTCGTACGTCGTGGAATGGGCCACCAGCCACGCAGGCTGCGTGAGGATGCCTGCCCGCTGGTCTTTCGGCAGCTCGACGGGCTGTTCGAGCGGGTAATCCGAAAGACCGTAGGCCTCGTACATCGACAACATGTTGCCGGCAATGAACGGCTGCCCCTTTTTCTTGGGGTTGTTCTCGTGGTGTTCTCGCGCCTTGGCCAGTTGAGCCTTGGCTTCCGCGGCTTTCTTGTAGTTCACGAAGGACTTGTTCGTGGTCAGCAGCTCACGGAGCACGTCTCGATCCTGCTCCAGGATGTATTCGACCAAGCGGTCCGTATCGGCAACCAAGGCAACGGGGGCATGGCCGTTGAACTCGATCGCGCCTCCGCCATTGTCCATCTCCTTGAAGACCTCGGGGGCGTTTTCGTAGGCGAAGTACTCGCGAAAGAACCGCAGGATGCGCGGCTTGGCGAGCTTCGAGTCATCGAGCATCCGCCGCACCTCCCGACCGACTGCATCGTCGGTGCCCAGCCCCCCGCCTGCAGCAGTCTTCAGAAGGGCGTCGTCCGGCCCCGTGTCGGTCAGGCCGTAGGCGATGGCGAAGGCGATTTCACGGGGAGAAAGTCGCAGGCGGCCTTTTTCATCGGGCGTTCCGCGGCCGACTTCGCTGCGAAACCAGGCCTCCGGAAGCATCATGATCGCCGCCAGGGTGTACCGAACTCCGGCCACGCGGCCCGCCTCCAGCATGTTCTTTCGCAGCAGGGACAGCAACTTTTCCGACTCGGGGTCGGTCGGCGGTCGCCTCAGGTATTTCTGAAATTGCGAAACGATCGCCGCCTTGAGCTGCGAGTCGGTCGGCTGGACATCCGGATCGAACAGCGGCCGAAGTTCCCCGCGGCCGGTCCATTTGGCGATCTTGCCGTCCGCCACCGTGTGAGCCGTCTGTTTCTCGACGATCCGCAAGGCATTTTGAAACAAGGTGACGGTTATCGGCTCGTCGATCTTCGTATCGCCCATGTCCTTGAAGGTAGTGCCTCCCATCGGCGAAAACGGCTGACTCCCGTTGTCGAGTTTTCCGTCCTTGCTCTTGAGGAACGCGCCGTAGATTTCCGCACTGACGGGACGAACCCGCGGCGGCCCGTCGAAGGGCGGGATATTCTGAGGGTCGAACAGAACGGCGTGCGGGACAAGGTTGCCGTTCTCGGCGGCGTTGCGGCGGGCGAAGTTGCGGTTGGCTCGCTTCGACTCGGCGGTCGCCCAGCGGATCGTCGCCGCTACAGCCGCCGCATCCGGTCGGGGCTTGTCCGGCGGCGGCATGTCGCCCGTGTTGAGCCGTTCGACGAGCATCGACCATCTGGCCGCGCTGGGACTGGCCTTCATGTCCGGGTCGAGCCTGATCAGGTCGAGATCTCCCTCCGGATCCTTCGTGCCGTGGCACTCGACGCAGTGCTTCGCGAGAAACGGTTTCACAGTCCGGTCAAACTCCAGCCGACTCTCTTCGGCGGTGGCCAGCTTGAAGTCGGCTGCCGATGCCGGGCTGAAGAGCAACGCGAGCGGCAGGAGGCAGCCCGACATTCGGAGCACAGAAGCAGAACGCCGAAACAAGACCCGAGTTCCGAATCCCATGACAAGCACGCCGATCTTCTGAAACGCATCAGGTGCGACCACGGACGATCCTTTCATTTCCTCGGTCGGCTGACGAACGCCACATTTTGCGGCGGCGGAACCCGCGCGGGCTTCAGGCCAGGATCTCGGAAATCACCTTGCGGCTGTTCCCGAAGCCTTCCGCGGGAACGCCGAGCCGTTCGGACATCGTCCGCAGCAAGTCGCACACGGTCGTCTCGTCCCGCTTGACGCTCTTGTCGAGCTGGCCATGGAAATTCTTGTGTGGGTTGAACCGCAGGTGGCTGCCGTGCTTGAGCCCCAGCCGGCTTCCGCCGGCCAGCAGCATCGGCAGGTTGCCGGGATTGTGCGTCCAGCTCATGCCGCCGCCGTAGAGCACCATGGTATTCGCCAGCAGCGTCGCATCGCCTTCGGGCGTATCCTTGAGCGTCTGCAAGAATCGGGCGAGATGGGAGACGAACCACTTGTCAACGCCCGCCATGAAAGCGTACTGGAGCGGATGTTCTTCCTCCGTGCCGAATCGGCCGAGGTCATGCGAGACCGAGTGGTGCCCGGTGAAGTTGCCGAACTCGGGCCACCTGGCGAAGAACTCGTGTCCTGAACCACAGGCGAGGATCGACACGATCCGGGTCTGATCGTTCCGCAACGCCAGAGCCACCAGGTCGAGCATGGTGCGGAAGAACTCCTGCCGCTGGGCCTGGGGATCGGAATCGAGCGCCAGGCTGTCGGCCGAAATCGGCAGCGGGCGGGACGAAAAATACTCGCGGTCCACCTGGAGTCGTCGTTCGACATCGCGAACGCTCTGCAGGTAGTCGTCGAACCGGTTGCGGTCGTTGCGGCCGAGTGTGAGGGACAGGCCGCGGGCCTCGTCCCCGACGATGTCGAGGACGCTCGAGCGGTTGTGGAGGCGGGTCAGCACGTCCGGCGAGCCGAAGAGTTCGCCGAAGAGTCGCCGGAGATTGTTCTCGGCGTTCACCGGGGCGCCTTTGGCATTGAACGACGTCGTGACGCTGCCACCGGGGGCGCTCAGCACCAGGCTTGGGATACGGGTCCGGTCGCCGATGGCGTCGGAGATGTGTTGGTCGATCGAGATGGCGTTCGGCTCGACGTTGCCGTGCATGCTCCGGTACTTTTCGTTGCCGGTCAGCCAGGCCCCGACTTCGAAGTGCCCGTCGCCGGCGCCGTTCGTGTGCTCCAGACCGCTGAAGATGGTCAGTTCCTCACGCACCGGGGCGAGCGGCTCCAGCGTGCTGCTCAACTGATAATCCCGGCCGAACTCCTTCGGGTGCCAACGCCACATGTTGACGCCGCTCGGGACCATGAAAAACACGGCGCGGCCAGGAGGCGAACCGGCCTTGACCTCCGCCGCAGGGGCAAGGGCTTCGAGCCACGGCAAAGGCAGGCACACACCGGCGGCCTGCAAAAATGATCGGCGGGTCGTCGACATGGGAGGGGGGCCTTCCTTCGGGGCTGGTGAATCAACCGTGGGTGAACGCCTTGCTCAATACGATCGCCTTGATCATCGAGCGAAGACGCCAATCCTCGCTGCGAGACCGCTGGGCGAGTTCGCGAATCAGTTCATCGTCGGCCAGGGACAACGGCCGACTGAGAGCATAGGCCGTCAGTTGCCGTAGCAGGATGTCGCCGAACTGAAACCGCGCGGACGGCGTTTCGGCCTGCAGATTGTCGGCGAATTCCCGCAGTGATGCGAATGATCGCCCGTCGGGAAGGCTTCCGGAACAATCGACGGGACCAGGATCCTTGCCCGGCTCGATTCTCTTCTGTCCAAGTTCGTTGAAGTCTGCCCAGACGAACCCGAGCGGATCGATCTTGCGGTGGCACAGCTGGCAGGTGTTGACCGACGTGTGCTGCTTGATCTGTTCGCGGATCGTCAGTTTGCGGCGGGCCTGATCGACCTTGGCCTGGGCTTCGAGCGGCTCGACGTTGCCCGGTGGCGTGCCTGGGGGTTCGCCGAGAAACCGCTGCAGCAGGTACACGCCGCGATGGATCGTCGCCTCCTTGTTCCCGCGCGAGGCCGCGGCCATGACTCCGGCCATCGACAGCCAGCCCGCCCGCCGATTTTCCGGAGCGGGCACCTCGCGGAAGGCGGGGCCCGCGACGCCTTCGATGCCGTAGTAGTGGGCCAGTTGATCGTTGACGACCACGGTGTCGCTGTCGATCAGCCGCTGCACCGGCTCGTTTTTCCGCAGGGCGTTCTCGAAAAACCGGGCTGGCTCGGCAGCGAGATCGCGCTTGAGCCGCGCCTCACGAATCTCGGCAAGCAGCTGGAAGCCCAGAGTCTTCGCGGTCAGGTTGAAATTGATCGGGTCTTGGGTGACACGTTCGAGTGCCAGAAGTCGTCCGATGAAGTCGTCGATGAAGACCGCGCTCTTGGGGTCCTCGAGCAGCCGATCGACTTGGGCGGTCAGGGTCTCGGGATCGGACAGCCGGCCTTCCGCTGCCAGTCGCCGCAGTTCGGCGTCGGGCCCGCATCCCCACAGAAAGAACGACAGCCGATTGGCCAGCTCGATGCCCGCGAGCGGAGCCACGGCTTCTGACTTCCGCTCGACCATGTAGATCGCATGCGGCGAGGCGAGGATGGCGGTGAGCGGCAGCTTGAGTGCCGCGTCCACGCTATCCCCCGCCTGACGCCGCTCGTCGTACAGTTTCAGGTAGGGAGCCAGTTCTTCCGCGGCGACCGGACGCCGCCATGCCTGGCCTGCGATGTCGGCGAAAATGGCGGCCGCGCGATCCCGGTCGTCCTTCGCCGATGCGCCCGCGGCGGTCAACCGCCGATGTCGCCGCGGCGGCCATTCGCCGGCTCCCGGCCCGAACGCCTCGACCTCACGGATCACGATCTTGGAATCCTGATAGGGCCATGCCTCCTGGCGGTTGAGGATAGCCGGCTTTGGTTTCGCGAGATCCACGATCGGCGAGGTGTCGTTGCTGATCCGCACGCCCATGAGTTTGAGCCGCTCGAAAAGCCCGTAGGGGAACGTTATCAGCTCCATCGGGATTTCCACTTCATAGTCCCGCGGCTCCTCCGCCGAGTTGGCGACCGGGATCTCGGCGAGCAGATGGTTGTCGAACTCGTTTCTAACGTTGTGGTGAAATGCGACCCGCATCAGAGGCACGGTTTCGCCCGGCGGAATGATCGCGCCGGCGCGAATACGCAGCCGGAGCACGCCCTTCGGTTCGACGTAGGGCAACAGGAGATACCAGCAGCCGTCGTTTTGTTCCGACCGCGCCAGATTATCGAGGAGGCGATAGCTCGGCAGCAGCGTCGTCGAGCCGTCCGGGTTGATCGGTTCGAGGCCGGAAAAATGCTTCGCGTCCATCCGGCCGAGGACCGCGAACTTTGCCTTGCGTTTGATCTCTGGCTCATTCGCCGCGACTTCGTACTTGAATCCCTTAAAAAGCTTGGGATCTTTCAGTTTCGCCGCCATTTCGGGGAGAACGGCAGAGTCGAAGCGATAGCTCCACGGTTCCGGCCGAGGCTCGCTGGCCAGCACCGCCGCCACGGCTCGCTCGGCGAAGTCGGCGTACGACCGCCAGTGCAGGCTTTGGAACGCCAGCATATCGCTGTCGTTGACCGGCCCTGGCGGATCGGTCGGCAGTTTCTCCTCCAGCGACAGGGTCAGGTTGTCAAAGCGAAGGTCGAGCACGTCCTCGATCAATCGGGCGTACTCGACGCGGGTCAGCCGCCGCATGGTTACGCGGCCGGCTCCGCCGCGCTCGGCGATCACCGCCCGCCCGACATCACGGCGAATCCAGGAGGACAGCGTGTCGAGATCATCGGTCGAGAGCTTGGGCCGTTCGGGAGGCGGCATCTCACCCCGAACGAGCATCGCATACACCTTCTCCCAGACGCCGCGCACCTTGGCGTTTGAAAAATCGGGTGCCGCGCCGTCGAGACGAAGATCCGCTTCGGCGTTTTCGGGCCCATGGCATTCGACGCAATGCCGCTCCAGCAACGGCTTCACGGCGCGGTCATAGGTTGGCTCGGCGGCCGAGCCGAGGGTGCAGGCCGAAACGACGATTCCCAACACAACCATGACAAGGGAGATTCGCTTCATCGACTCCATTGCCCTTCGGTCGAATCGCACCTAGCGGATCGAATCAGGCCCCGCGCCGTCAGGGCTTTGGCCGCCGGAAAATCCACAGATTGATGTTGCCGTCGGAATAAAAGCCCTGCGGATACTGACGGGACTTGGGATCGGAACCCCTCCACCCGCTCTCGGCGTAACACAACCGCACGGTGTCTTCGTCGAGGAACTCGACGATGCCGGGCACGAATCCGTCGAGCGGGGTGGGGGTCGCGCCTTTACCAGGCGGGGGATTTGTCACATTGAAGTTGATGCGGGTGGGCTGGGTCGAGAAGTCGAGGGTATACCCGCCGGCAAACCCACCCCGCTGGTCCTGCGGCCTGCCCTTCCAATCGAACGAGTCCTTGCCGAACTCCACGACCGCGGAAGAACGGCCGCTGCCGATCTTCTCGAGCGAGTCGTCCATGGCCGTCAGCAGCTGCCATTGACCGACCAGGTTGACGTTGCCAGGCGGGGGCGACCCGAGAGGCCGCCGTGACAGCAGGAAAAATGCCTGGTACCTGTCGCCGGCGAAGCCGTTCGGGCGGCCTCTGCCGAGGTGTTCCCGCCGTCGCCAAGAAACCTTGAGGATGTCCTTGTCGAAAACCGTGGCGATGCCGGGCAGTGCGACGCGCTCCTGTGTCGCTTCACCCTCAGGCGTGACGTCTACGTCCCACTTCGGGCTCCCGACCTGCTTCCAGGTGCAGTCCGCCGTAAACAGCGGCTTGCCTTCGGCGGAAATCCACTGCAGTTGTTTGTCGCTGATCGTGACCACGGAGTTTTTGCCCTCCGGACGGTCGAGCAAGTTCTTGTCTGCCTCGTGGAACAGGAGCACATGCCATTTTCCCTCGATGGAGGGCCACTCCTCCTCCGCCGACGGCGGCGCAGCCTTGCCAGGTTTTTGAGCCCACGCCGGTGCGGAGCAACTCAATGCGATCGCCGCGGAACACAAAAGACGCAGAGGGATCCTATGAAGCATTTTTGCAGCCTTGTGGAAAAAAAGCGGATGCGGCTTCGGGAGATTCCGCAGAGCCAGGACACACCTACGATCAATTATATGCCGCCCCAGTTTTGCAGGTCAACGATCCGTAGCCTCCCGAGCGTCAAGAACGGTTCGTGACACCCATCTCCCACGCCCTCCCGGCCCCGTCCGCGATCGTCCGAGCAGGGCCCAGCTGCTTCCATCCCTAGCCGCCTCCGCCCAGGCCGGAAAACGCTTATCCACGGCCGCTTTGGGGGCTAAAAATCGTCTGGAGCGACGATTTTCCGCTCGGCTTCGTTTCCGATCATTGAGGCAAAACTGTCGGTCGATCTATAATCTGCTGTATACTTCTATCGACCAACGCTGTGCGTCGGAATCTGCCGGGTTTTGATGACCGTAGCGAATATTCAAGCGTCGGTTGACCGAATCGTCTGCGTCGCGGCCAGCTTGGCTCAATGAGGCAGAGCACCATGAAGCAGGCTTGTTGCAGGATCTCCACTGCATCGTTGCTCGTATTCGTCGTCTCCGCGATCGGCATTCCCGCTCGCTCCGTGGCGGCGGCTGCCGAGATCGACCCGCATTCCGAGGCTTTTTCACGGGTGGTTCGCCCGTTCCTGAACCGGCACTGCCTGGCCTGCCACGGCGCCGGGAAACAGGAAGGGGATACGCGGTTCGACGGTCCTCTGCCCGACCTGGCCGATCCAAAGAACGGTGAACAGTGGTTCACTGCCAAGCGGCTGATCGCTCAGGGGGAAATGCCTCCCCATGGTCAGGCGCGTCCCTCCGCCGAGGAACTGACATCCGTATTGGCCTGGATCGACGATGCGGCGGCGCGGGCCGCCACCATCACCCGGGGTGGCATCGGGAGAAGGGCCTTGCGGAGGCTGACACCGCGCGAGTATGTGAGCACGGGCCTCGACGTGCTCGGCCTTTCTTTTCCGCATTTTCCGGTTGATCTGAGTAGGCGGCTGCCGCAGGACGCCCCTGATGATCGCTTCAGCAACGACAGCAACGAGCAATCGACCCAGCCACTCCTGCTGCGTCGGAGCCTCGATTTGGCGGCGGATCTCGCGAATGTGGCGCTGCCGGAAGGATCGCTGAACGACCCTGTCCGCTACGACGTGGACGTGCCTGGCTTCGCCGCGAAGTTCGCCGATCAGTCCGAAGACCCGAAGGCCGGTCGCGATGGCGTGCGCCGTGATGTCCCCGCGACAGCCGGGGGCGGACCGCCGGCCACGTTGAGCATGTCCTTCGACGCTCGCACGCCGCTGGCAGCGAAGCGGATGGACCCCAATGTCGGGATCGCACTGCCGCCGAACCCGGTCCTGATCGGCAGACCGCAGGCCTGTTTGACCTTGAAATTGCCGGGTGTTTCCCGCCGAGGCGTGCTGCGGTTGCGTGCCAGAACCGCCGCCAGCATTCCGGACGGCGAAACATCCCCGGTGTTCCGGGTCAGCATTTCGCAGCAGTCCGTGCTCGTGCCCGTCGGTGAGGTCGTCGTCACCGCACCGGTCGATGCCCCCGC
>JBIJCJ010000145.1:0-9285 GCA_044344765.1 Pirellulales bacterium
CCAGCACGAATGCACGCACGGCTTCTGCCACATGACGTTCGGCTCCACCGGCCCTACCTGGCTGGCCGAGGGCGTCGCGGAGATGGGCAACTATTGGCAGGACGGGGAGCGGGCGGTGGACATCCCGCCGCCCGTGATGGGCTACCTGCAGCGGGCCCAGCCGAAGCGCGGGCTGCTGGAGATCGCCGTGCCGGGCCGGGTGCCGTCCGGCACCTGGCAGGACTACGCCTGGCGGTGGGCGCTGTGCCACATGCTGGCCAACAACCCCAACTACGACGATCGCTTCAAGCCCCTGGCGATCGCGCTCATGGAGGAGCAGCCCGGCGTGTCGTTCGAGTCGGTCTACGGGCCGGTCGCGAAGGAGGTGTCGTTCGAGTACGACCAGTTTCTGAAGACGGTCGGCAACGGGTTTCGGGCGGATCTCGTCGCCTGGCCCTGGAAGGCCCGCTTCAAACCGCTGAATGGTAAGGCGACCCTCGACGTGAAGGTCAAGGCGGCGGCCGGCTGGCAGGCGAGCAACGCCCTGGTGGAACGGGGCGGGGCGTACGGCATCGAGACCGAAGGCAGCTGGCGAACCGCCGCAGCGGGTGAGCCCTGCTCCGCCGCCGGCGACGCGTCGGGCCGGGGCCGTCTCGAGGGGGCGGTGCTCGTCGAGAAGGCCGAGGGAGGCTTCGCGCTCTCGGATCCGATCCCCCTCGGCGGCACGGCCACGTTCGCGGCGCCGGCCGATGGCCGGCTCATGCTCCGCTGCGCCGACGCCTGGACCGAGCTCGCCGACAACGATGGCGAGATCACGGTCACGCTGCGGCGGGCCGTGAATCCGTGAGGCCGCGGGGCAGGCACGCGCCGGTCAGTCGCCGGCCGTCAGGGATTCGCCCTCGGCCTTCGTGGCCATGCGGACGAGCACGTGTTCCGCGATGTCCTCGGTGATGAAGTCCACGGCCCCGTCGCACATCACGACCTGGGCACCCCGCCTGTGGTCGGAAAAGAGCGCGTTGGCGGGGGCGTCGGGCCAGGCTTCGGTTGCCTGGACGATCGGGTTCACGAGCGAGATCGCCGGGTCGATCGGGCCGATGGTCGTGCAGTTTTGGCCGCTGGCCCACGCCCCGCGGGGGCTGCCCGTTCCGGAGGTCCCGGTCAGGCCGCGGCCGCTGAGCTCCACGATCAGCAGCGTCTTCGACAGGCCGTCGGTGATCAGTGTGCGGCCCACGCCCTGGGCCAGCGAGCCCACCGGCTGATCGATGAACACGCCCGTGGACGCGGGCACCGTGTTGCCCACGGCGCTGCGGCTGGCCGGATACGGGCTGCCATCGGCCCGCGGATACCGGGCCGCTGATGTCGCGCCCGCGTTGCCGGCATAGTCGATGCACGCGAAGCCCTCGAACTTCTGCGGGTCGAGGCCGGGCGCACCGTCGTAGTCCTTGATCCGGCCACCCTCACGGGATGGGTGGACGCGGGTCGTGCTGGGGCAGAGATACGTCGGCACGACGGTCGAGGTCGCGGCCTGGTTCCAGACGCTGCCCAAGGCGGCCTTGAGATACAGATGGCCGTCGGGCGCGGGCGTGCTCGGGTTCGAGGATGGCGGCACCTGGGACGTGGGTGCGGTCTGCGCCTGCTCGAGAAACTCCAGCAAAAATCCGCTCCATGAAAAGGTGTCGCTGCCGGCGGCGGAGCCGAGGGCCGGATCCCGGTATTGGCCCGGGGGGAGTCGGCCCCGCAGGTCCAGGAAGTTCGCCGTCGCCAGGCCGATCTGCCGCAGATTGTTCCCGCACAGCGATCGTCGTGCGGTCTCGCGTGCCGACTGTACGCCCGGCATGAGAATGCCGAGCAGCAGGCCAAGGATCGCGATGGTCGTGAGCAGTTCGACCATGGTGAACCCATGTCGGTTTCTGGGCCGGCGCTGTGGCATGGGTCACGGAAAAGGAAAGGCACGAGGCTGGAGCCAGGCTTGACTCATCGACCCGCAAGCAGACCCGAACATTGCGAGAATTGTGTGAGGGCGGAGAGAGTCGCGGGCGGGCCGGGGTTTTGCCCGCTTCGGGGGTGCAACGCTCCGTTCCGCTAACGCAGGGCCTCGATGACCGCCGTGCGATCGTCGGTCCACGGGGTCCGGGTCGTCGTTTCCGCGCAGGGTCGCCACTTCCACTGATCGCTCGTGGGCCGCGAGTAGATCGCCTTGACAGCGTCGAGCGACCGCGACAGCGCGATCCATTCCGAGGGAATTCGGGCGGCGTCGGCCCCGACTTCGACGTCGCGGCCGACCAGACCCATCCAGCCGCCGTCCGCGGCCACCGCCTCGACCATGGGCACGAAGTCGAGGTATTTGTTCGAGACATGCAGGGCGAGTACGCCTTCGGCCGTCAGCTTCCGGCCGTAGAGTGCGAAGGCCTCGCGGGTCAGGAGATGGGTCGGCACCGAATCGCCCGTGAAGGCGTCGATGACGAGCAGGTCGAGGCCGCCGTCGGTCTCCCGCTCGAGCGCCCGGCGGGCGTCGTCCACCACCACGCGGGTCGCACCACGGCAGTCGGCGAGGAACGTGAACCAGCGGGTGTCGGCCGCGAGCCGCGCGACGGCGGGGTCGATCTCGAAGAACACGAACTCGTCACCCGGCCTGGCGTAGCTGGCCACCGTGCCGACCCCGAGGCCCGCGACTCCCACCCGGCCCCTGCGGCCCACGGCGTCCAGGCCGGCGAACACGCTGCCCAGGGGGCCGGCTTCGTGGTAGTACGCCAGCGGAATGCGGCGTCTCTCGGGATCGTCCGCGAGCAGCTGCACGCCATGCCGGATGCCGCCGTGCATCAAAACCCGCGACGGGCCATTCGGTGACTCGCAAACCCGAAGCACGCCGAAGAACGTTCGCTCACGGCGGACGACGTTGCGGCTCGCCTCGCCTACCAGGAAGGTCGCCAGCGCCAGGGCGAAGAGGGCCAGGGCCCGCTCGACACCGGCGAGCGTGGCGGCCAGTGCAGCCACCGCGACGGCCAGAAGAATGAGCCAGCCGGTGCGGGGGAGCGGGACCCAAGGCGCCGCCACCAGGCACCCGGCGATCAGAGCCGCGACGGCTGCGACGGCCGCGAGCCGCTGGTGGGGCCGCCAGCGGAACACGGCGGGCGCCAGTCCGGAGGCTGCCGCGATCGCCAAGGGAAACTCGTGGTGGGCGTCGAAGACGGCGGGGGCCACGAGGGCGTTCCACAGGCCGCCGGCTGCGCCTCCGGTGGCCAACGCCAGGTAGAACGTCGAGAGCCGCTCCGGCGCCGGCTGCTCGTCGACGAGCCTGCCGTGGATGGCGATGCAGGCGACTCCGAACGCCAGGAAGTGGGCCGTCAGGATCCAGCCGATCGGCTCGTCAATGTCGGCGGTGACGAGCCAGGTCGTCAGGCATGCCGCCCCGAGCAACGCCGGCCCCTCGAGCGACCGCAGGCAACGCCCCATGGGTGAGAAGACGACCACGAAGCTGGCCAGGTAGATCGCCAGGGGCACGATCCAGAGCAGCGGCATCGGCGCCACCTCGACGGTCGCCCGGGTCGTGACGGCAGCCAGCCACGAAGCCGGCACGGCCGCCAAGAAAGCCCACCGCCACCACGCGCGTTGGCCGACACCGGCCCCCGGGGCGGGGCGGGCATCCGGCGCGGCCCGCCGGGCGACGGCCACCGTGAACCAGCCGACGAGCACTGTCAGCAAGGCGACGCATAGATAAAGACGCGTCGCAAGGTCGATCTGGCTGCCGATGCCGGCCCGCGGCTCGATCAGCGTCGGGTAGGAGGCCAGCACCGCGAAGCTTCCGGCATTGCCGGCGGCGTAGAGCGTGCGGGCAGCGCGGCCGCCCGTGGCCCGATCCCGGCCCGCATCGGGCCACAGGCTCCGCCAGTACCCGAACAGCGGTGCCAACGCTGCGATCGCGAAGAAGGCCGGCCCGACGCTAATCGCCAGGGCAAGCAGAACCACCAGCGGTAGGGGCAGGCTCGATTCCGGATGCACGCGGGCGAGCGCCGCCAGGCCCAGCGGCGTCATGGCGGCCGCAACGGCGAAGACGGTCGCCTGGGCGATCAACTGCAGCCGCGGCCCGTGGCGGCGGATGAGCAGGTCGGCGTGCGCGGAGGCGGCCACCAGGGTGAGCTGAAAGAAGGCCAAGCACGACACCCACGCGCCGGGCGCGCCGCCGAACCGGGGCAGCAGCGCCTTGCCGGCGACGAGCTCCAAGAGAAACAAACATGCTGAAGCCGCGGCCGCCGCCGCCACTGCCAGGCCGCCGAAGGCCGGCACACCGGCGGTCCTGGTTGACTGGCTCATCGACGGTGGCGGGCTTTCCGCAGACGGAGCAGCAGGCCCGCCGTGGCAATCGTGGCCAGGGTGGCCGCCGCGGGCTCGGGAACCACGGCGGTCATGGCCGTCGGGATGTCGGCGGCGGTAAGCGGTGCATTCCAGATGCGGATCAAGGCCGCTGCGCCGGAACTACTGAATTCGTTGCCGTTGTCGCGAAAAAACTGCAGCGTACGGTCCCCCGCCGTGACCGCCTCGTTGGAATTGTCGTTGAACGCAAAGATCGGTGTAGATGAGCCGTTGATGTAGGCCTTGATCTCCTTGGTCGCCGCACTTCGCGTGAGCACGAAGTCCACGGTTGTATTGGCAGTCACCGAGCCGCCCGTCGGGTTGTTGAACCCACCATCGTAGAACCGGAACGTACCGTCATGGACGTAGGGCCCGAAGTCGGAGTTCTTGAAATAGATCAGCCGCCTGTAGCCCGCCACTTCGCCGAGCGCCAGCCGCATTCCGATGCTGTAATTGCCGAAGTTCACGCCGTCGTTGGCCGGCAGGCCCGTCACCGTGAGTCCGGTGCCGGGCGACGACGCCCCGCTCCAGAACCATCCGGGAGCAGTGCCGGTGGTGACGAAGCCGAACGTCCCGCTCGAGGCGACGACATTCAGGGCCGGCAGGGCGGCGGAGCCGGTCAGGGTGTTGGCGTACGAACCGCCAAACAACTCATAGTTGCCGATGATGTTGTCGGTGATCGTGTCGGCAGAAGCCGCGAGCGTTGCCAGGGCGAGGGGCACCGCGACGGCGAGTAGCCCAAGGTGGCGCCGAATGAGAGCACGGTTCAAGAGAGACGCCTCTAGAGAGGGGATTGAGCCCGGCACTTTCTCACCGCCAGATGAGAACGGCATGAGCAAACGATGAGAAATCGGTGAGCGGTCAGCCGTCGCCGGCGGGCTGGGCGGCGGTTTTCGCGGGCTGCGGCGTGGGGAATGCCCGGTCCGGATCGAGCCCGGCGGCCGTGGCGGCGGCGCGGAGCTTTTCGATCAGGGCCGGGGAGGCCGTGGCCCGCAGCAGCTGCGGCGACCAGGCCCAGATCCGGGCCCGCTCCAGGACGGGCAGGCTCTCCTGGCCCATGACGGCGGCGAACGAGTTGGCGACCAGTTCCGGGAACGGGAGGAGCTTCGCCTCCTCGAGGACGAACTTCGCGTTCGGATCCGAGGCGGCGTACCGCTTCTCGTAGGCCGCCTCGGCGACCGACAGGTAGCGGTTGAAGGCCGCGAGGTTGCCCTTGGCGAGACCCTCGCGGATCGCCCGACGGAGCATGGCGTCGAGGAACTGCCGCAGGTTCGAGACGTCGATCGCGAGCACCTCCCCGATCCGCACGGCGATGAAGGTTTCGATCGTGTCGACGTACATCGGGTCGGCGCCGCGGCCGAGCCGCTCCGCCAGCGTCCGCAGTTTCACGAAATGCGTCTCGGCCGCGGCCCGGTCGCCATAGAGATACTCGAGGATCACCGCCAGGTTGAGGAAGGTTTCGTAGCCGTCGAGCAGATCGGCCTCTTCGGCCGGCCCGAACTCCCCGGCCGACACGCCCGACTCCGAGTTGATGAGCGCCAGCGCCTCCTCGAGGGCTCGCTCGTAGGCGGTCGCGAACCGCGGATCCGGCAGCAGGTCCACCCGGTGGGTGGCGGGGTCGTAATCCACCCGGCCGGTCCGCATCAGGTCGGCGAGCATGTGCAGGCGGCTGCGGATGATGAGCAGTTCGTTGGTCTCCTCCCGGCGGCGGAGTTCGCGGCCGATCGCGATTCCCTGCTCCGTCCAGTAGATGCCGTGCGCCTCGGCGTGCCGCCAATCGAGCGGCCCGTACCGCTCCATCGCGGCCAGCATGGCCGCCGGATCCATGCGATAGCGGTCCTCCAACACCCGGCGCTGCAGGTGCGGCACGAGGTGGTCGAAAATCGGCGCGGCGGTCTCACGGTCGCCGCGAATCGCCGCCAGCAGCGGTGCGTTGATGTCGGCCGGCAGCCGCTCGGCGCCGAGCAGCCGGGCGTCGAGCGAGGTGGCCTGCATCAGCGACTTCCCGAGCATCCGCACGAAGGCCTCGTCGGGCTGGCCGCCATACTCGGCCATGAGATCGAGGCCGCGGCGCACCGCGGGCACCTGCGCGAGCAGGTCGTCGAGCGTGGCGGGCGCCGTGGCGATGCGGCGAAACAGGGCCACGGCTTCGGCAGTCGTCCGCCCGCTCGTCATGTCACCGAGCAGCTCCTGCATCTCCTGGGCCAGGCAGGCCTTGTAGTACCAATGCTCCTTGTCCCCCTTGCCCGCGATCTTGTTGTGAAAGATCCAGCCGAGCTCCATCTGCAGCTGCGGTGCCCGAGGATTGAGCGGAATGCCCTGATCCCGCAGCAAGGCCACGCCTCGCTGCACCCAGCCCCAGCGTTCCGCGGGCACCTGTGTGGCGGCGGCGATGTTGTAGGCCAGATTCCAGGCCTGAAACCCCCAGACCTTGTGGAATCGCGGCTGGAGGGTCGTGATCCATTGGCTCAGGGTCTGGGCCTCGAAATATTCCCCTTCCGACTGCAGGTGATCGGCGCGGGCCCAGAGCATGTCCACCGCCAGGCCCCGGAAGGTGCCCAGCGCCGCCGTCACGACCGCCACCTCGGGCGGAATGCCCTGGGTCTTCGCGGTGGGGATTACCAGGTCGAGATCCCGCCGCTGCCGCTGGATGCCGCCGGCCAGCCAGCCGGCGGCGGCGACCGCCACCGCGCAGATGCCGGCGGCGGTCCAGGTGACGGCACGATTTCCAGCCACGCGTACCCCCACCGTTTAAAAGCCCGACACGTTGACCAGGTCTCGTCGCCGCAGCAGCGCCCAGCCGCAGGCCAGCAGGATCACCGGATAGGCGATGCCCAGCTCGACGACGCTGTACACGGCGTGGGACAGGGGCAGGAGCCGGCCGGTGGCGATCTCGGTGACCCCGTCGTGGGCGCCGAAGGACGGCACCAGGGCGAGGAAGCCTTCGGCCGCCAGCGATGTGAGCGTCTTGCAGGCGTCCCAGAGTTCGAGGCGGTCGAGCCGCTCCAGGAGGAGCGTCGCGCGGAGCCGCAGCATGTCGGTGAGCGTGGCGTCGGCCCGGTCGGCGCCGGTGTAGATGTCGATCGCGTCGGCGAGAAATGCCTGGGCCACCGCCGCCACGTAGACCATCAGCGACGCCAGCACGGCGATTGGAAAGCCGAGCCAGCTGGCTGCCGCCAGGGAGGCGGCCGCCAGGAGCGCGAGCTTGGCCCACATCACCGCCAGGCAGCGGACGAAGTTGCCGCCGAACGAACCGCTGCGGTAGAGAATCTCGAGCCCCTTGCCCGGGGAGAAGGCGATGCTCGTGGGCCGGGTCTCGCCGGGTGGCACGAGGTTGCGGTTGGCGATCGCGATCCGCAGCGCGCCGTCGGCGTCGATCGCGCTGGTCGGGATCTCGATCGTGTGCGCGGCACCGCTGACGAGCGTGTATTCCTCGTGCCGGCCGTTTTTCCTGGGATAGGGCCGGTCGTTGAGCCACAGCGCGAAGCGGACCGGTGCCCGGTCCATGCTCACGTTGTCGGCGAACGGCTTGAGCCGCAGCTGCACCACCTTCGTCCCGAGCCGCCCCGGATCGAGGCCCGTGAACAGGTAACTGGCGACGGTATCGGCCGTGACGGTGTGCCACTCGAGCACCCGCTGGGCCAGGATCCGGCGGCGGGCGCCGGAGGGGTCGGCGGCGAAACCGCGCGGATCGTCCTTCCGCTGCTGCTCGATGGTGGCGGCGACGTCGGCCTCGAAGTCGGCACCGCGGGGATGCTGGGGACGGGCGACGGACCGGGCCGTGAACACCTCCTCGTCCACCGCCCGCCGATCCGCGGCGTCGGTGGCCGGCAGCCGGCGCACCGCCGCCGCGACCGCGACCACGCCGCCGCCGACGAGCGCCACGAGCAGGGCGTCGAGGAGCACGATGCCCAGCCATTTACCGAACAGGTATTGCCAGCGTCCGAGCGGCTTGACAAGTGCCAGGTGGATCCGCTGGGTGTCGATGTCGCCGCAGACGCTGCCACAGGCGAGGAAGATCGTCATCAGGGCGAGGAGCAAGCCACTGGCCGAGAGGCTCCAGTTGAGGAAGAACTGCAGGCGGTATTCCAGCCGTTCGTCGGGGTCGAGGAGCAGCGGCAGGACTGGCAGGCCGACGACCACGAGGATCACGAGCAGCACGGGAAGGCGGCTGCCAACGGCCTCCTCGACCACGGCCCGGGCCACGCCCACGATCCCGTCGCCGGCGGAGAGGCTGGCACGCAGCGCCGCGATGCCGAGGCGAAACCCGGCCGCGAGGCCGCTCACGGCCAGCGCGGCGACGGCCAGATCCTCGCGGCCGGCTCCCCACGCGGCCAGCGCCAGCAGCGCGGCGCCGAGCACCACCGGCCAAATTCCGAACCGCCGGCCACGGCCGGCGGTCGTCTCGGCGGTGAGGGCGGGAATGCCGGCAGTGGCGTCCATGGGTGGGGCTAGCGGCGGGTCAGACTGTCGAGCAGGCCGGCGTCGACCGCGCCCGTCTCGGCGGCTGCGGTGGGCGGCTGCGGCTCGGCCAGGAAGTCGGCCACCGGGCCTCCCGCCGAGGCACCCGCCGTTCGCACGCCCTCGGCCTTGGCCCGCTCCACGATCTCGAGGAACAGGCTCTCGAGCGACCGCCGCGGATGCGCCACCCGCTTGAGCGCCAGGTCGTGCCGGGCGAGCACGTCCCTGACCTCCGCGACCACGCCGTCGGGCATGTCGGACGTCTCGAGGATCGTGGCGTGCTCCTGTGTGAGCAGTTCGGCACACGTGCCCTCGGCCCGGACCCTGCCGCCATACATGATCGCCACGCGGTCGCAGAGATCCTCCACGTCGCCGAGCAGGTGGGAGCAGAGCAGCACGGTCTTGCCGCGGCGGGCGAGGGTCGCGATCAGGTCCTTGATCTGCCGCGAGCCGACCGGGTCCATGCCGCTGGTCGGTTCGTCGAGAATCAACAGC
>JBIJCJ010000146.1:0-9247 GCA_044344765.1 Pirellulales bacterium
GCCCTAGGACTCCGACTCCACCGCCGCCCCCCCGGCCAAAGCCAAGCGCGCCAGGAAAGCCTCCAAACGCGCCACCAAAAAATCCGACCCCCGCCCGATCTTCAAGGATGCACATGAGGAGCGGCTGCAGCCGGCGTTGACGAGTGTGCGGGCCGTTGACCAAACAACTGTGCGGCCGTACACTGCAGCGAACACACGGAGCCCCCCGCCATGAGCGTTGACATCCCGCTCGAGCAACTGACCACGGCCGAGAAGCTCGCATTGATGGAGCGGCTGTGGGTTGATTTGTCGCAGCAGCCGGAAGACGTGCCGTCACCGGCCTGGCATGGCGACGTGCTCGAGAGCCGGCGCGAGGCTGTGCGGCAAGGCCGCACGTCGTTCGTCACCTGGGAGGAGGCTCGCCAGCGACTGCTGGATCGTCACGGATGAAGATCCGGATCCTGCCCCGGCGTGCGGCGGAGATATCCGGCTCATCGCTTTCATCACGGAGCCGGAGTAGACGGCCGGCAGGAGCGAGATCACACGGAGACGCCGCCGGAAAAAGTGCCTGGAGCGGCAGTGTTGCGGCCTTCGATTCAGGTTCGGGCGCAATTCGCAAACCTCGCGCCGCAGTTTCTCAAGACTGTCTCGCCTGACCGGGAATTGATGTCGGGTTTGTCGGGTTTGGCGATCCCGTTCCTCGAAGCCCGAGGCGTGAGCCGAGGGAATGTGGAGCGGTTTTTGGTGAAGCGACGCGTATTCCCTCAGCTTACGCTTCGGGCTTCCCGGCAGCGGCGCTGGCACCCGGAAGGGGACTGGCTCGTGTTCCGCAGGAACAGGTGCCTGTCCCCGTCTGCGCCCCACGCAGGAACAGGTGCCTGTCCTCGTCTGCGCCCCAGGGGAGGAGATCGACGCTCGGAAACCGCCGCTCCAAGGAGCGCACGCGACGCGACGCGGCAGCGGCTCAGCCGCGGCGCCGGGCCTGCACGATCCGCGGCAGACCGGCGAGATCCTTGAGCGTGGCAGCGGGCTCGAGGGCCGGGCACGCGGCAAGCGCCGCCTCCGCCGCCGCCGCCACCGCCGGACCGATCTCCACCACCAGCCAGCCACCCGGCACGAGCGCCGCGGCGGCCGCGGCCGCCAGCCGCTCGACCACCTCCACGCCGGTCGGACCGGACACGAGCGCTTCCCGCGGCTCGTGGTCGCGCACGTCGCGGGGCAGGGCAGGGAACTCGTCCTCGCGGACATACGGCGGGTTGCTCACGATCACGTCCCACGGCCCCGCCGCGTCGGCGAGCAGGTCGCCGTGGAAGAAGGTGATCCGGTCGGCGACGCCGTGCCGCTCCGCATTGGCCCGCGCCACCTCGAGAGCCTCCGCAGAGACGTCGGTGGCCGCGAACGTCGCCCGCGGCAGGTGCTTGGCCAAGGCCACGACGATCGCCCCGGAGCCCGTGCCCACGTCGATGATCCGCGAGGTCGCCGCGGCGCGGCACAGGTCGAGCACCCGCACCACGAGGCCCTCCGTCTCGGGCCGCGGCACGAGCACCGCCTTGTCCACCGCGAAGGGCAACGAGAAGAACTCCCGGCTGCCCACGAGGTAGGCCACCGGCTCGCCGGCCCCGCGCCGCTTGACGAGCTCGCGGAACCGGCCGCGGTCGGCCTCGGCCACGGGCGTGTCGAAGGCGGTGTAGAGGGCGATCCGCGGGCAGCCGCGGACGTGCGCCAGCAGCACCTCGGCATCGAGCCGCGGCGCGTCGGCCCCGCGGGCCGTCAGCCAGTCGGTCGTCCAGTTCAGCAGCCGACCGACCGTCCAGACCTCGGCGGCGTCGGGGGATTCCGGCTGCGGTTGAGCGGTCATGGGCGGGTTCCTGGGGAGCGTCAGCCGGCGGGTTTCGCGGAGCTTTCCATCGCGGCCTTCCGCGCCTGCCGGGCGTGCTGCTCGATCGCGTCGAGCACCAGCCCGAGCCGACCGGCCATCACCTGATCGAGCGTGAAGCTCTCGTTGATGCGGTGATCCGTGACCCGGTTCTGCGGGAAGTTGTAGGTCCGGATCCGTTGGCTGCGGTCGCCCGACCCGACGAGCGTCTTGCGCTCCGCCGATCGCTTGTCGTGCTCGATGCGCCGTCGGTATTCATAGAGCCGCGTCTTCAGCACGCGGAGCGCCTTGGCGAGATTCTTGTGCTGGCTCTTTTCGTCCTGGCACTGCACGACGATCCCGGTCTCGAGGTGCGTGAGGCGGACGGCCGAGGCGGTCTTGTTCACGTGCTGGCCACCGGGGCCGCTCGCGCAGAACAGATCCTTGCGGTACTCGTCGGGAGCGAGCGACACCTCCACGTCCTCGGGCTCGGGCAGCACCGCCACGGTCGCCGCGGAGGTGTGGATCCGCCCCTTGGTCTCGGTGTCGGGCACCCGCTGCACGCGATGCCCGCCGCTCTCGTGCTGCAGCCTGCGATACACCGCCTCGCCCGAGACGCCGAGCACCAGCTCCTTGAAGCCGCCGAGCTCCGTGGGGCTGGCGTCGAGGACCTCGAAATCCCAGCCCCGCTCGGCCCCGTAGCGGCGATACATCTCGTAGAGGTCGCGGACGAACAGCGCCGCCTCGTCGCCGCCGGTGCCCGCCCGCAGCTCCATGATGCACCGGGCGCGGTCGGCGTCTTCGTCGTCCGAGCAGAGATCGAGCAGCTCGTCCCACTCCTGCTCCCGGCGCCGCTCGAGCTCGGGCAGCTCGGCCTCGGCCAGCTCCCGCAGGTCGTGATCCGGCCCGCGGATCAAGCCCTGGAGATCGGCGATCTGCCGCTCCAGGCCGACGAACTGCCGATAGCGGAGCGCCAGGCGGGCCAGCGTGCCGTGCTCACGGGCGGTCGCCGACAGCCGTTGCTGGTCGGCCAGCACCTGGGGATCGACCATCGCCCGCTCGAGTTCCTCGAACCGGGCGAGCCTGGCTTCCAGCTCGTCGCGCATGAATCAGGACGCGGGCGACTCGGCCGCCGCCGCTCCCGCCTTCTTCTTCTTCAGGCTCGCGTAGCCGGCACCGGCGAACTTGCTCTTGAACTTCTCGATCCGGCCGGCCGTGTCGACGAACTTCAGCTTCCCGGTGAAGAACGGATGGCAGACGTTGCAGATGTCGACCTTGATCTCGGGCACGGTGCTCCGCGTGGAGAACGTGTTGCCGCAGCCGCACCGCACGACCGTCTCGCCATACTTGGGGTGAATGCCGTCTTTCATGATCCTCTTCCTTCCTCCGGGGAGCCCTGAAGGGTAACCGCTGCCACGCCAACCGGCAACGCGGGCCGCCGCAGACACCGGGGAAATCGGCGTTTCCCCGGCCGGGATTCACTTTTGGTCGGGCCCGGCCTCCGCGGCCGGCCCAGCCCCCGCCTTCGCCAGGGCATCGGCCCGGAGGCGGCTGCCGAACCGCTGCGGCGACGCGTCGGCCCGGAACAGCCGCACGGCGTCGGCCTCCCGACCCAGCGCCACGAACGCTTCCGCCAGATTGAGGCGGGCGGCGTCGGCCCAGCGGCTGTCGGGCGCGGCCGCCAGCGTCATCCGCTCCAGGTAGTCGACGGCGGCCGCATATTCACCCTCGCCCAGCGTGAGCACGCCGAGCCAGTAGGTGGCGTCCTCCTTCATCTGGCCGTAGAGCCGTTTCAGCGACTCCGCCTGCGCCGGCGGCGCCGCCGCCACGGCGGCCGCGATCACCTGGCGGCTGGGTCGGGCCGCGAGATACGACGCCTTGGCGCCGTCGGGGCCGTCGAGGTCGCCGCGAAACTCGCGGATCCGCGCGGCCATCAGCGGCCGCACCACCCGCGGCCCCATCCGAGCGGCACGTTCTCCGCCGGCCGCGGTGAACGCGACCCCCAGCGGCGCCAGTTCGCGGCCCAGCATCGCCGCCGTCGCCGCCGCGTCGCGCCGGCGGGCGAGCGTCTCCCAGGGAAACGTCCACAGTCCTGCGGCCGCGGTGCCGGGAAGGGCCGCGCGGGCCCGCTCCGCCAGCGGCGTGGGAGTGACGGCCAGCCGCCAGACGCCGGCGACACCGAGCTCGGCGTCCAAGCCAGCCATCCGCCGCGACAGGCTCCACGGGTCGGCGGCGACGAGGACGGAAATCGCCGCCATGTCGGCCGCCTGCACGGGGTAGGGGCGATCGGGGAGCGAGAGCGCGGCCAGCACGGTCGGGTCGCCGGCCGCCTGCCGAGCCGTGGCGACACCGGCACCGCCCGGGCCTGGAATCGGCATGCCATAGGCCGGCTCGAAGAGATATGCCTCGCCGCCCGAAAGCAAAGCCGGCACCCAGGGCCTCGGCGGCCCCGACGCCTGATCGCCCGTCGCCAGCATCACGCCGTCGAGGCCCGCATGGCGCAGGAGCTCGAGGAAGATCCACGCCCGCTGGGCGGCGCTGGCCCGTCCGGCGAGCAGGATCTCGCCAGGCAGCATCCACCGGGTGCCGGGATTGGAGGCGGTCGGCACCATCGGCGGATCGCTCACCGGGGCCAGCGACCGCACCGTCCAGCGGAAGAGGGCCTCCGCGGCGGCGAGGTCGTCGTCGGGCGCGACGCCGGCGCGGACCTGGCGGGCGATGTCGGCCAGCCAGCGGGCGTCCCGCAGTGCCGTCACGTCGCCGGCGGCGTCGAACGTGGAACTGCCCAGCGCGGCCTCGCCGGCGAGCGGCCGCAGCGGCTCCGGAAGCGTCGCCACCAGCGGGTCGGCCTGCCACGAATCGGCCTGACCGGGCCGGGCATGGCTCCACTGATTGAGCCGATCGAACACCTGCGCGTAGGCGGCGGCCTCTTCGAACTGTTCGAGCCGTTCGAGCACCGACACGGCGCCGTCGAGCAGCTTCTCCCGCACCGCCGCCGGGACGGCCGGCACCGTGTTGGATCGGGGCGGCGGCGCCGCCGGGCGGCCGCAGCCGACGAGGCACGCCACGAGGCCGGCGGCCACGATTCCGACGCGCCGGCTCATGGGGCTTCTCCGCCCACGTCGGGAGCGCCTGCCAGCCGGGCCTCGTGAATCCTCACCACCCGCTCCACCACGCCGCGGAGCCTGTCCAGCGGCACCATGTTGGGGCCGTCGCTCGGACTCTTGTCAGGATCGGGATGGGTCTCGAAGAACAGGCCGTCGATGCCGACGGCCGCCGCGGCCCGGGCCAGCGGCTCGACGAGCGTGCGGTCGCCACCGGTCGCCTCTCCGAGGCTGGCCGGCTGCTGGACGGAGTGCGTGGCATCGAAGATCACGGGCACCCCGAAGGCCCGCATCGTCAACAGGCCCGCGAAGTCATTGACGAGGCGGCCGTAGCCGAAGAACGTTCCGCGCTCGCAGAGGAGGATGTCGCGGCAGCCTCCGGCGAGCAGTTTGGCGACGACGTGCCGCATGTCGGCCGGCGCGACGAACTGTCCCTTCTTGACGTTCACCGCCTTGCCGGTCGCGGCGGCGGCGAGGAGCAGGTCGGTCTGCCGGCAGAGGAACGCGGGCACCTGCAGCATGTCGCACACCTGCCCGGCGGCCGTGGCCTGTTCCGGCAGATGGACGTCGGTCGTCACCGGCAGGCCCGTGGCCGTGCGCACGCGGTCGAGCACCGCCAGCCCCTCGTCGATGCCGGGGCCGCGGAACGATCCGGCGCTCGTGCGGTTGGCCTTGTCGTACGACGCCTTGAAGACGACCTGCACCGGCAGCTGGCGGGCGATTTCGGCGAGGGTCTCGGCGATCTCGAGGCACAGGGCCTCGGTCTCGATCACGCACGGCCCCGCGATCAGCAGCAGGGGCATCCCGGGGCCGCAGCGGTGCTGGCCGATCACGGCGGGCAGACGGGGACTCACGGCACGGCTCCGATGGCAAGGACGGGAGACGGCCGATCGCGGCCGCCGGCCCGACGGGATCATACCGGCGAGCGGCAGATCGGTCCCGCGGCGGCCGGCGGCCGGGCGCGCAAAAAAAGGCGGGGCCTACGACCCGACAGGAGCATCCTGTCAAAGGGCGGGCGGTTCAGGGGCAAGGCAACCGCACGCCCAGAATCAAGTCGGAGGCCCCACCTTTGCATGTGGTGCGAGTGTGGGACGCGACGGACACCATGGTGACCGCCACGGCAGAGTTGACATGCACGCAGCGTGCCAACCACTCCAGGCCCGCGACGATCCGCCGAACCCAAGGAAA
This sequence comes from Pirellulales bacterium, assembly GCA_044344765.1. Classification (GTDB taxonomy): domain Bacteria; phylum Planctomycetota; class Planctomycetia; order Pirellulales; family UBA1268; genus QWPN01. The sequence goes on from JBIJCJ010000146.1 coordinate 6,127, forward strand.
ACAGGCGTTTTTTCCCATTCTGCCGCACCGACGGGCCCCGAAAGCCGTCCGGAGGCGCGATCGGTTTCGCGGCGCCGCGCCGCATTTTGCAGCGACTGCATCACCCCACCGCCCTCCTGTAGCCGCGGTCTCTGACCGTCGTCCCCAGGGTCGCCCGAGGCCTTCAAAACCTGAAAATGCAGGCCCAGACTTGACGCTCCGGGGGACCGTGCGCTAGTGTGCGGTGTTTCGGACGCTGGTGCTGGCTCGCCCTTGCAGGGCCGGCCGCGCCCCAGACCGTGCCAGCGTAGCTTCAATTGGCAGAGCACCGCATTCGTAATGCGGGGGTTGCGGGTTCGACTCCCGCCGCTGGCTGTTCGTGAATCCGACGACTTCGCAGGAGATTCGCCGTCCCATGGCAACAACGACCCGACTCGACATTCGTGACGTGATCACCGGCAACGGGCCGTTCGGCCCCACGGAAATCCGCAGCCTCGTCGAAGCGCTGGCCACCGATCCGGCCGCCCACCGCGATCTCCGCGCCGCCGTGAAGGAGCTCGAGTCGCACGCCGAGCGCAGCCCGGCCGCCTCCGTCAAACTCGGCGTCTGCCAGCACCTGCTCGGCCGCGCCAAGGACGCACTCGAAACGTTGAAGTCCGGCGACGGCGGCGCGCTGGCGCTCTTCTACCAGGCGCTCGCCCACACCGCCCACGAGGCCCACGACAAGGCCCGCGAGGCGTTCGCGGCGGCGCAGAAGGCCGGCTACGACGCCGCCGCGTGCGTCGCGGGCATCGCGGAATCCCTGCGGGCGTCCGGACAGGTGGACGAGGCCCACAAAGAGATCGAGCGGCTGGGAAATCAGGGCGAATCTTCCGCCGATTACTGGGCCGCGAAGGGGGCGGTGCTCGCCGACACCGGCCTGCCGCTCGCCGAAACGGTCGCGGCCTTCGAGAGGGCATTGGCCATCGATCCCGGCCACCCGACCGCCCTGTTCGCCATGGGCGTGATCAACGACCGGCTGGGGAACGACGACGAGGCCATCGCCTGCTACGAGCGTTCGCTGAAGCGGTATCCGGCGAGCGTCGGCGCCCTCCTCAACCTCGGCGTCCTGTTCGAGGACCGCAACGATTTCGCCAAGGCCCAGGAATGCTACCGGCGGATCCTGGAGGCCTACCCATCCCATCCGCGGGCCCGACTGTTCCTCCGCGACTCGTCGGCCTCGGGCAGCCTGCAACTCGACGAGCAGGAGCAGAAGCAGCGTGACCGCCTCGACCAGGTGATGACGCTTCCGGTGAGCGACTTCGAGCTGTCAGTCCGCAGTCGCAATTGCCTGCAGAAGATGGGCATCCTCACGCTCGGCGACCTCGCCCGGACGACGGAAGACGAGATCCTCGCGAGCAAGAACTTCGGCGAGACCAGCCTCGTCGAAATCAAGGAAATGCTCGCCTCCAAGGGGCTCTCGCTGGGACAGGCAGCCCAGCCGGCGGCCTTCGAGGAGGCGGTCGTGGAGCCGAGCGAAGTCGCGGCCGACGACCAGGAGATGCATGGTCTCCCGATCGCCGAGTTGAACCTGTCTGTGCGGGCCCGCAAGTGCACGACCAAGCTCGGGATCAACACGATCGGCGACCTCGTCCGACGCACGGCCGAGGATCTGCTGGAGTGCAAGAACTTCGGCGTCACGAGCCTCAACGAGGTCCGCGAGAAACTCTCGGAACGCGGCCTGAAGCTCCGCGGCGACTGACACTCTCCGCCCCTTGAAAAACGGCCTTTCTTGAGCCCTAAGGCACTGCTGCAAAAGGACTTGCAGCCAGAAAGCCACGGCCTGAAATTTGCTTGCTTGTCCGCTCCTCGGTAGGGTTGAAGGCACTGCCTTTCCCCCGTTTCCCCGCCCCGAGCAAGGACGAGCCCGCATGACGTCGGCGACCCTGAAGGATAAGCGCGTTCGCGACCTGGCCCGGCTTGCCAAGCAGCACGGGGTGGCCGGCTGGCATTCCATGCGGAAGGACCAGCTCATCAAGGCCCTGGTCCGCAAGGCCCGCAATAGCTTGGCGTCCACCGAGTCACCCGCCGTCGTCAGCCGGCTGGCCCCGCCATCCGCCCCGGTGATCGATCCCGAAGTGGCCCGTCGCATCGCGGAGGCTCGCGAACGGCTCGAGCGGGCGAAGAGCCTCGCCACCCGGCCGGAGCAGGGGCGGACGATCCGCGCCCCCCGCGACCGGATGGTGCTCATGGTTCGCGGACCGCACTGGCTGCACGCCTTCTGGGAGATCACGCCGCGCAGCATCGCCCGCGCCCAGGCGGCCCTCGGACAGGAGTGGCACGGGGCTCGGCCGATGCTCCGGGTGCTGCAACTCGAGAACGCCATGCAGGCCGCGCCGTCGGAGCGCGTGGTTCGCGAGATCGCCGTCCACGGCGGGGTCAAGAACTGGTTCATCGACGTCCGCGAACCACTGCGGTGTCGCGTCGAGATCGGCTATCGCACCCCCAGCGGGAGGTTCCACGCCCTCGCCCGCAGCAACGCCGTCTCGACGCCAGCCGCCGCGCAGGGCGACACACTCGACGCCCACTGGGGCGACATCGCCGGCGACTGCGAGCGGATCTATGCGATGAGCGGCGGTTTCTCGCCGGAAAACAACAGCCCCGAGCTTCAGGAGCTCTTCGAGGAGCGGCTGCGGCGGCCGATGGGGCCGCCGGCAACCAGCGAAGTGGCCGGCGACCAGGAAGGCGGCGAATCGCAGCAGCCCGTCGACTTCCAGCTCGAGATCGACGCCGAGATGATCGTCTACGGGGCCACGCAGCCCGACGCCTACGTGACGCTCCAGGGCGAGCCGGTCAAGGTGCAGGCCGACGGCACGTTCCGCGTGCGGGTCGAGATGCCGAACAAGCGGCAGGTGCTGCCGATCGTGGCCAGCGCCCGCGACGGCTCGGCCCGACAGACGGTCGTGATGGCCGTGGAGCGGAACACCAAGGCCATGGAGCCCTACGGCCGCGACATGGGCGAGTGGTAAGCGGCCGCACGGCGTGCCGGCGAGCGTCACCCTGCGAGGGTCTGCCCATGCCCTGAGAGCCGGGCTATGGGAGCAAGCGCAGCCCTGGAGGGCGAAGCGCAGCGGACATGCAGTGAGCGGAGGCCACGATGGCC
>JBIJCJ010000147.1:0-9217 GCA_044344765.1 Pirellulales bacterium
CCTCGCGGGGACGCAGTTTCGCTCGGTTACGGCAGCCAGGCCGGCCACCGACAGGGACTCGCACCCTGCTGGTTCAGTACACTTGCAATCGCACAGCCCCCGGCGGGAGCCGGGGGGTGACGGGCTGCATGACGCTTTCGGGGGAAACACGGAGTGGATCGCGTCACCCCCGGGCTTCCGCCCGGGGCTTTCGGGAGGAATGCGCGAGGATCACGGGTGAGCCAAGTCATGCCCTCACACCCCGGCGAGTCTGCGCAGGTCGCGTTCCATGGCGTCGAGGCGGGCCGTGAGGGCCTGTTTCGTCGCGGGCAGATCGGCGGCCGGTCCGGGGGGAGCGACGGCGAACAGATAGAACTTGATCTTCGGTTCCGTGCCGCTCGGCCGGGCGGCGACGGCGTTGCCGAGCGGCGGAAAGCGGCCGTCCGCCAGCCGCGCGCCGGCATCGGGAAGGCCGGCCAGGTCGAAGATCACCAGGTCGCCCTTCACGCCCGCGTACGACTCGGGCGGGCCGCCGGGCGTCCAGGTCGCGAGCCGCGCCTGATCGCGGGTGCGGACGACATCGAGGCCGCCCAAGGACGCGGGCGGCGTGGCCCGCAGGGCGGCCATGATCTCCTTCATCCGCTCCATGCCGCTGGCGCCCGGCAGCATGACGTTGATCTGCCGCTCCTCGTGGCAGCCGTGAAGGGCATACAGCGCGTCGAGCGCCTCGTGGGGCGTGCGGCCCTCGGCCTTGAGCCGGGCGGTGAGCTCCGTCATCAGCAGCGCCGCGACGGCGGCGTCCTTGTCGCGGACATGCGTGCCGGCGAGGGAGCCGTGCGATTCCTCGGCGCCGAACACGAAGTGCTCCGGGCCGTGCTCGTCGATGGCCGAGCAGATCCACTTGAAGCCCACGAGTTGCGCGTCGTCCACCTGCAGGCCGCGGGCCTCGGCCAGGCGGCGAACCAGCCCGGTGGTGACGAGCGTGGTGACGACATAGTCGCCCGCCCGCGCCTGCCCGCGGGCCGCCCGTCCGGCGATCGCCTGATCGCAGAGCAGGGCACACAACTGGTTGCCGCTGAACGGCCGCCACGCGGCGCCGGCGGCGCGGGACAGCGGGGCCGCGGCGCCGAGCCGGTCGCAGTCGGGATCGCTGGCGAGCACGAGGTCGTCGCCGCGATCGCGGGCCTCCGCGATCGGACCGGTGAGCACGGCGGGATTCTCCGGGTTGGCCACATGGCCGGGCACGTTGGGAAAGTCGCCGCTCGGCTCCGCGTGCGGCCCGTAGACCCGCAGCTTCTCGAAGCCCGCCCCGCGGAGCACGGGCACGACGGCCGTCGCCCCCACGCCGTGCAGCGGCGAGTAGAGGACCGACACGTCCCGTGGCCCCGGCGCCGACTGCCGGAGCACCGCCGCCACGAAGGCCGGATCGATCTCCTCCTCCACGAACCGCACCCGCCCGTCGGCGACGCCGGCATCGAAGCTCGCGCGGTGGATCGCCTCCACCTTCATGACGCGATCGATGATCCCCGCGTCGTGCGGCGGCAGCACCTGCACGCCGCCGGCCCAGTAGACCTTCACGGCGTTGTCGCTGGGGGGATTATGGCTGGCGGTGACCATGATGCCGCACGTGCTGCCGGTGTGCCGCACGGCGAACGACAGCTCGGGCGTGCTGCGGAAGCCGCGCAGGAAGAAGACGCGGAAGCCGGCCGCGAGCAGCACCTCGGTGCACAGGCGGGCGAAGTGCTCGGAACGATGCCGCGTGTCGTAGGCGATCGCGCAGGTGGGCGTCTCGCCGGCGGGCAGGATGCTCCGCACGTAGTCGGCCAATCCCTGGGCGCTCTCCCCGATCGTGCGGTCGTTGATGGCGTTGGAGCCGACCGGATACATCGTGCCCCGGCGGCCGCCGGTGCCGAAGGGGATCACCGTCCAGAAGACGTCGTCGAGCTCCTTCCACAAGCCGGCGTCGATCCGGGCCGCCAGCTCGCCGGCGAACTCCGCGTACCGCGGCGCCGTCAGCCAGTCGCGCATCGTGACCGCCGAGTGCTCGGTGATCGTGCCGGCCGCGCGGGCGGCGGCGATGGCCTCGAGACAACGGGCGATGTCGGCGGGCGTGCTCATGGAACATTCCTGGACTGGGGGTGTGTGGTACTGACCCCGGACGTTTTATACTCCGCGGCCATGACCGCCAGCGCCGCGAATGCCGAGCCGTTGATCGTCAGCGTTTCCGGGCTGCGTGGTGTCGTCGGCGAAGCGCTCACTGCCGACGTGGCCGTGCGGTATGCGGCGGCCTTCGTCGCGGGCCTGCCGCCGGGGCCGGTCGTGATCGGCCGCGACGGTCGGGCCAATGGCCCACCGTTGGCGGCGGCGCTGGTCGAGTTTCTCACCGCGGCCGGCCGCGACGTGATCGACTGCGGCCCGGCGGCCACGCCCACCGTCGGCATCGTCGTCCGCGAGCGGTCCGCGGCCGGCGGCATCCAGATTTCGGCGAGCCACAACCCCGCCCGCTACAACGGCATGAAGCTCTTCTCGGCGGCCGGCCGCGTGCTGCCGGCTGCGGTGGGCCGCGACGTGCTCGCCCGCTTCGAAGCAGGTATGACGCCGTCTGGCGCCGGTGCTCAGCGCGGCCGGGTGACGGCCGACGACGGCATCGACGCCCACGTGCGGCTCGTGGCGGCGACCGTGGACGTGGCCGCGATCCGCCGGCATCGGCCCCGGGTCTGGCTCGACAGCTGCCACGGCGCGGGCAGCCGCGTCGCCCGACCGTTGCTCGAGCACATCGGCTGCGAGCTGGTGATCGAGGGGGGCACGCCCGACGGCCTGTTCGAGCACGAGCCCGAGCCCACGGCCGCCAATCTGGCCGGCATGCTGCCGCGGATTCCCGCGGCCGGCGCCGCCGTCGGCTTTTTCCAGGATCCCGACGCCGACCGGCTCGCCATCGCCACCGCCGCCGGCACCTACATCGGCGAGGAGGCGACGCTGGCGCTGGCCGTGGACGCCGTGCTCGCGAAGACGCCCGGCTCGGTCGTCGTCAACTGCTCGACGAGCGGCATGACCGCGTTGATCGCCGCCCGCCATGGTGTGCCCTGCCACGTTTCCGCGGTGGGCGAGGCCAACGTCGTCGATCGGATGCTCGCCGTCGGCGCGGTCCTCGGCGGCGAGGGCAACGGCGGCGTGATCGATCCGCGGGTGGTGCTCGTCCGCGACAGCTTCGTGGCGATGGCGCTCGTGCTCGAGCGGATGTGCGCGGGGCCGACGCTCGAGAGCGTCGCCGACCTGGCCGCCGCCCTGCCGCGGCTGGTGATGAAGAAGACGAAGGTCGATCTCGCGCCGGCGATTCGCGGCCCGGGGCTGGCGGCGGCGCTGGAACGGATCGCGGCGGCGTTTCCGGAGGCCCGGCCCGACCGGCTCGACGGCCTGCGGCTCGACTGGCCGGGCGGCTGGCTGCTGGTCCGGGCGAGCAACACCGAACCGATCGTGCGGCTGGTGGCCGAAGCGGCCGACGAACCGGCCGTGGACGCGGCGCTCGCGCGAGCGGCCGCCGTGCTCGCCGGCTGAGCGGGTCCATGCCCTGCCGCCGCCGTCATGCGGCCGAACCGCCGGCCGACTGGACAGGTTCCGGCGGGGAGCAATAATCCAACAGGTTGTAAAGTTCGTTGCCGACGGATCTGGCCGTCGGCGACATTTTCGCTTGGCTCTTCGATTTTTTGGAGAGTCTTCCGAGGAGGTCGTCGATGGCTGCAAAAAAATCGGGCCGGGGCCGGTCGCACTTTCACTGGCAGGCGCTGCTTTCCGCCGCCCTCGGGTGGGCCCTGTCGATCGCCACGGCTTCCGCGTTGGCGGTCGTCGGGTGGTTCGGCCATGCCACCCACTGGACGTTTGGCTTCGGGGAACATCACGCGGCGCACGGGGAGCATGGTGCCGAGCACGCGGCCGAGCACGCCCCGGCGGCGGCCGCGGCACCGGACGGCACCGTCCGCTTCCGGTCGCAGGCCGCCCTGGAGCGGTCCGGCATCGAGGTCGTGCCGGTCGACAAGCGACCGGTTGTGAGCGAACTGTTCTGCAACGGCGTGGTGGCGTACGACGAGCGTCGGATCGCCCAGCTCTCGACCCGCGTTTCGGGCAGCATCTGGCGGGTGGAGAAGCGTCTGGGTGATCACGTCCACAAGGGAGACGTGCTGCTGATCATCGACAGCCAGGAAGTGGGCCGCCTGAAGGCCGAGTTCCTCAACGCCCTGGTGACGTATGAATCGCGGCGCGAACAGTTCGCCATCCTCGAAGAGGTCAAAAGCGCGGTCATGGGCCGCCAGCTGCGGGAGGCGAAGTCGGCCCTGCGTGAGGCTCGCAACCACCTGTCGAACGCCGAACAGGCGCTCGTGAATCTCGGCTTCGACATCAAGATCCGCGACTACGAGCCGCTCGACGACGAAACCCGCGCCGCGCGGATTCGCACCGTCGGCCTGCCGCCGAAGCTGGTCGCCGGTCTCGACTCGGCGCTCGTGACGTCGAATCTGCTGCCGCTCTACGCCCCCTTCGAAGGCGTGGTCGTGGGGCGGGAGGCCGTCGTCGGCGAGGTGATCGAGGCCGCCAAGCCGATCTTCGAGGTCGCCGACGTCTCGACGATGCTGCTGGTGCTGAACGTCAGCAAGGAAGACGCCGACAAGGTGGCGATCGGCCAGCCGGTGCGGTTCCGGCCGGACGGCTCCTCTGAGGACTTCACCAGCCGGATCAGCTGGATCAGCACGGAGGTCAACGAGGCGACCCGCACGCTGCAGGTTCGGGCCGAGGTGGACAACCATCCCGCGCCGGCGAACGAGCCGACCCGACACGCCTTGCGGGCCCACACCTACGGCAGCGGTCGGATCGAGATCGAACGCCGCGGTACGGCCGTCGTCGTGCCCCGCACGAGCGTGCAATGGGACGGCAGCCGGTGGGTGGTGTTCGTGCCGGCGGGCGACGCCGCGTTCGCAGCCCGGCCCGTGCAGCCCGGCGTGCGGGACGGAGACGTCGTCGAGATCGCCAGCGACGCGGCCGCCGACCCGCAGTTTACCCACGTGGTCGGGTCGGGGAGCCACGTTCTCAAGAGCCAGATTCTGCTCGAGCGGATGGAGCGTGGGGAACTGTGAGTGCGGCTCGTGCGCGATCAGCCCCGCTCGCCCCCTCATAAAAGAGTCAGGTCCGCATGCTGGAACGGATCATCGCCTGGTCGTTGTCGAATCGGATCGCCGTCCTGGCCGGGGCGGCGATCGTGTGCCTCGTTGGCTGGGTGGCCGTCAACAGGCTGGTGATCGACGCCTTTCCCGACACGACGCCCGTGCAGGTGCAGATCAACACGGTGGCGCCCGGGATGGTGGCCGAGGAGATCGAGCGGCAGATCACGTTTCCGGTCGAGCTCGCGATGGGCGGGATGCCCGGGCTCGAGGGGATCCGCAGCGCCAGCATGTTCGGCCTGTCGGTGGTGATCGTCACCTTCCGTGACGGCACCGACATCTACTTCGCCCGCCAGCTGATCAACGAGCGGCTCGGCACGGTGAGCGTACCGGCGGGCGTGGAGCGGCCCGAGATGGGGCCCGTGTCTACCGGCCTCGGCGAGGTGTTCCACTACCTGCTCGTGCCGCGCGGCATGAGCCTCACCGATGCGAAGACGCTCCAGGAGTGGACGCTCAAGCCGGCGCTCCGGAGCGTGCCGGGCACGGCGGAGGTCAACGCCTGGGGGGGGCTGAACAAGCAGTATCAGATCCGCGTCGACCCCACCCTGCTCCGCAAATACGACCTCTCGTTCGACCAGGTGGTCGAATCGATCCCCCGCAACAACTTCAATGTCGGCGGCGGCTCGATCGACCGGTCCGGCGACGCGGTGCTGGTGTACGGCGTGGGCCGCACGGTGGACGTCGAGCAGATCGGCCGGATCGTGATCGCATCGAGCGAGGGGGTCCCGATCCGGATCCGCGACGTGGGCGAGGTGGTCATCGGCCACGAGATCCGCAAGGGGGCCGTCACGTACGGCGGCGAGGGAGAGGTGGTACTCGGCCTCGGCTTCATGCTCATGGGCGAGAACAGCTACGCCGTGACCACGCGGCTCCGCGACCGCTTCGAAAAGCTGCTCGAAACGCTCCCCGAGGGGGTCGAGGCGAAGGTCGTCTACGACCGCACGAAACTCATCGACCGGGTCATCGCCACGGTGCGGCAGAACCTGCTCGAGGGCGCGTTCCTCGTGGTCGTGATCCTCTACGTGCTGCTCGGCAACCTGCGGGCCGGGCTCGTGGCCGCCACGGCGATTCCGCTCTCGATGATGTGCGGCTTCATCGGCATGTGGCAGACGGGCATCGCGGCCAGCCTGCTCTCGCTCGGGGCCATCGACTTCGGGATCGTCGTCGATTCATCCGTGGTGGTGATCGAGAGCATCCTGGAGAAGATCGGCCACCATCCCGGCGCGACCGGGGCGGCACGACTGAAGCTCGTCCGCGAGGCGACCAACGCGGTGAAGAAGCCGGCCTGCTTCGGCCAGCTGATCATCATGATCGTCTACATCCCGATCCTGACGCTCGAAGGGGTCGAGGGGAAGATGTTTCGCCCCATGGCGCTGACGGTGATCTTCATCCTCATCGGGTCCCTCGTGCTCTCGCTGACGGTCGTGCCGGTGCTGTCGAGCCTGTTCCTGCCCAGGCGGATGGATTCCCACGACGTGCTGCTCGTGAAGGTGCTGCGGTGGCTCTACCGGCCGGTGCTGCGGGCCTGCCTGTCGGCCCGCGGCGCACTGGCCCTGATCGCCTGCGTGATCCTCGGCATCACCCTGCTGCGGGCCGGGTCGCTGGGCACGGAGTTCGTGCCCAAGCTCTCCGAGGGCGACATCGTGCTGGGCATCATCCGCGCCCCGGGCACGAGCCTCGAGGAGTCGTGCCGCATGAACACGCGGATCGAAAAGGCCCTGCTGGCGGAGTTTCCCGCCGAGATCGCCCACGTCTGGAGCCGCACGGGCACGCCTGAGGTGGCGACCGACGCGGGCGCGATCGAGGCCACCGACATTTTGGTCGCGCTCAAGCCCCGCGAACAGTGGAAGCGGGCCCGCACCCAGGCGGCCCTCGTGGAGGTGATGAACACGGTGGTCGAGGGCATTCCCGGCCAGATCATCTGGTTCACCCAGCCGATCGAGCAGCGGATCAACGAGATGGTCTCGGGTGTGCGGGCCGACATCGCCGTGAAGGTGTTCGGCACGGATCTCGACGCCCTGGTGACCAAGGCCAACGAGGTGGCGGCCGTCCTGCGGAGCGTGCCCGGCGGGGCCGACGTGGCGGTCGAGCAGGTGGCGGGCCAGCCGATCCTCAAGATCGTGGTCAAGCAGGACGAGATCGCCCGCTACGGCATCTCCGCCGAGGCGGTGCTCGACGTGGTCGAGAGCATCGGTGGCAAGGCCGTCGGCCAGATCGTGGAGGGCCAGCTCCGGTTTCCGATCGTGGTCAGGCTGCCGGAGTCGCTCCGGGCCGGCCCCGCGGCGCTCGCCGCGATCCCCATCCGCGGCCCGGCGGGCGAGAGCGTGCCGCTGGAGCGGATCGCCTCGATCGAGACGGTGCTCGGGCCGAAGTTCGTGACCCGCGAGTGGAGCGAGCGCCGCGTGGTGGTGCAATCCAACGTCCGGGGCCGCGACGTGGGCGGCTTCGTGGCCGACGCCCAGGCGCGAATCGCCGAACGTGTCGAACTGCCGGCGGGCCAGTTTCGCCTCGAATGGGGCGGCCAGTTCGAGAACATGCAGCGGGCCCAGAAGCGGCTCACGATCGTGGTGCCGCTGGCGCTGCTGCTGATCATCGCGCTGCTCTACCTCACCTACCGCAACGTCGCCGACACCATCCTGCTGTTCATCAGCGTGCCCTTCGCCTGCGTGGGGGGCATCTGGGCCCTGGCCTTCCGCGAAATGCCGCTCTCGATTTCGGCGGCGGTGGGCTTCATCACGCTCTCCGGCGTGTCGGTGCTCAGCGGGATGGTGGTGGCCAGCGCCCTGCGGGAGCGGCTGGCCCGCGGCACGGCCCGCGACGTGGCGATCGAGGAAACGTCGTGCGCATCGCTGCGAACGATCATCATGACCGCATTGGTGGCCAGCCTCGGCTTCATCCCGATGGCCATCTCCGAGGGCACGGGCGCCGAGGTGCAGCGGCCGTTGGCCACGGTCGTGATCGGGGGCGTGATCACCAGCACGCTGTTCACGCTGTTCATCCTGCCGGCGCTCTACCGGCTGATTCTCCGCGTGCCCCCGGTGCCGGTGCTCTCGGGCGACGGCGGCCACGGCTGACGTCATCGGCCGGCATGCCGCCTGTCGAGCGGTGCCGCCCCGGACTTCCGCTGGGCGGAAAATTGCTCCGCCCGTATCCTCACGGTCCGGAGGATGGCGAGTGTCCGAACGGGCCGGCGACCGCGACGTGGCGACGGCGAGCGACGAGGAGCTCGCGGCATTGGCGGCCCGGGAGGGCTCCGACGGCGTGGCGTTCACGGCGCTCGTGGAGCGGTTTCGGGACCGCGTGTGGCGTGTCTGTTGGCGACTGATGGCCAACGAGCACGACGCCCAGGACGCGGCGCAGGAAGTCTTCGTGCGGCTGTTCTTCGACCGGGCGAAGTTCGCCGGCCGGAGCCGCTACTCGACCTGGCTGCACGGCGTGGCGCTCCGCACCTGCCTGACGCTCCGCCGGTCGCGATCGCGCCGCCGCCGCCGTGAGACGCCCGAGGCCGCGGCCGGCGACGAGACCCGGCCCGTCGAGACCCACGCCGACAGCCGCGCCACGGCGGCGCAGACGGTCGATGCGGCCCACGACGTCGCCCGGCTGCTCGACGGCCTCGACGAGGAGGATCGGGCGCTGGTGCTCATGAAGTTCGCCGAGGGGCACGAATACGACGAACTGGCGGAGATGTTCGGCACGTCGGCGGGCGCCCTGCGGATGCGGGTGGCCCGGATCCGCGAGCGGCTGGCGGGGCGGGACGAGGCCGGGCAGCGCTGATACGGCTCACTCTTGATCTTCTCGTAACCTCGGGTTTGGCCGCGCCGGGGGGTGACGCGTTCGATCGGCATGGACGCGGTGGAGCCGCTGCCCGGTTGCTGATGGCCACGCGTCACCCCCTCGCTGCCGCGAGGGGCTTTCCGATTTACGGTCGCGCGGCCCTCAAGAAGCCCCCGGCGGGAGCCGGGGGGTGACGCGTTCGATCGGCATGGACGCGGTGGAGCCGCTGCCCGGTTGCTGATCGCCACGCGACACCC
>JBIJCJ010000020.1:0-29281 GCA_044344765.1 Pirellulales bacterium
CGCTCTCCCCGCGAGCCGCCCTCGACGACACGCTCGCGCAGTTCGACCGCCTCATCGGACTGAAGCGACTGAAGCTGATCCACGCCAACGACTCGAAGCGCGAGCTCGGCTCGCGGGTGGATCGCCATGAGGAGATCGGCAAGGGCAAGATCGGCCAGGCGGCCTTCGCAGCGTTCATGACGCACCCGCGGCTCGCCGGCATCCCGATCGTGCTCGAAACCCCCAAGGAGGGCCCCGACGGCAAGCCGACGCCCGCCAACGATCGCCGCAACCTCGCCCTCCTCCGCCGCCTCGCGGCCCGCTGAAGATTCTTCACCAGATTCTCCACCTGGAGCGGCGGCCTCCGACCGTCGTGCCCGGTGAAGATTCTCCCCGGGCTACTGTTCGGCGAGCAGAAACTCGTTGTTGATCGCCTTGAAGCTGATCGAACCACAGAGGCTCCGCACGACGATGCCCTCCCGCTCCTGGGCCTCCTTGGCGCCCGAGAAATGATCCCGGTAGCGGCCCTTCGCTTTTTCCAGGAGATCCGCCAGCGAATAGGAGAACGAGTCGCCCCGTTCGAGCACAGGTACGAAGGGCACGCCGAGCATCGCAGCCACGGACAGCGCGTCGTCGAGCGGAAGCCGTCTGCCGGTGGCCGTGTTGACCACGGTGAAGACGTAGAAGTCCACCTCCTGCAGGCCCAGTCTGTTGCACTGGATGCCCGGCCCCACGATCTCTCCCTGGAGGGCGATCGCCCCGCCGATCGCCTCGAGACCGGCTTTGATCTGGTAGCGGTCGGCCACCTTCCAGAAGGCGTGCTCGGGGGTTTGCTTGTAGCTGTAGTTGCGACCACAGGCATGGAACTCGCCGTCTTTGGCATCGATAATGAACGTGCAACTCGTGCCGTCGAGCTTGAGACTGATGAAGTACGGCTTGCTCGTGAGCTTGGCCAGGAAGGAGTGCTCGTCGTCCATCTGCACACGGATCTCGTCGGTCTTGGGGATCGACCAGCGGAAGGTGCGGGTGTCGCCGGCGATGAAGGTGGGGATCGGCGGCTCGTATTGCTCGATGCCGAGGACCGCGGTGAGGTCGGCGCCGATCGGCAGGCCGGCCACCTCGGGAAACAGCCCGACAGGCAGGGCGAGGCCCTGGCTCAACTGCCTGCGGAGCCTCACGGTGCGGAGCCGGAATCTGCCGAGGTCGGGCTTGAACGACGACTGTCGCAGAAACTCATACCGCGGCTGCTCGGGAAGCAGGCTGTCGATCTCGAAGTAGACGCATGGGTCGCCAGGATGAAACTCGCCCTTCTTGGCCACGCACTGCCAGCCGAGAACACTGATGGCCTCGATGCTGTCCGCGCCGGGGATGGGGCGGACGTCCTTCACGCTCTGCAGAGACGCGAGTTTTCTCATGGCACAAACATTGGCGGGGGCGGCTCTTGACGCAGCGACCTGAAGAGTATACTTCCGTACACCCTTCCGCAAACCCCGTCGCATAATTGGATGTGCGGGGCATTTCCCGGCGACATGGACAAAGTGTATCCTTTATAGAGGTCTGATTGATGATCACGGTCGCCGAAATGACACAGTGGTTTCGCAAGGCATTCGACGAAACCCAGTCGCAGTTGTTGGCTGAGGCAACGGTGCGGCTCCACGAAGATCACGTGCATCGTGAAGACTTCATCAGGCTCACCCAGACGGTCGAGCGGCTGGGTGAACGCACCGACCGCATCGCAGTCGCCCAAGAGCAGACTGCGTTGGAATTGCGCGAGGTGGCGGTCGCGCACAGGGAGACGGCCCGCGAGGTGCAAGCGCTCACGGTTGCCCAGCAGAGGCTGGCTGAATCGCAGACCGCGATGCAGAGCCAGATCGGGGAGCTCACATCCACGACAAAAGTCATGCAGAGCCAGATCGGGGAGCTCACATCCACGACAAAGGTCATGCAGAGCCAGATCGGGGAGCTCACGTCCACGACAAAGGTCATGCAGAGCCAGATCGGGGAACTCACGTCCGCGACGAAGGTGATGCAAAACCAGATCGGCGAGCTCACGTCCACGACGAAGGCCACGCAGGAGCAGATCGCCACTCTCGCCTGGTCGATGAAGGACATGCAAAAGCAGGTCGGCGGCCTGGCCCAGTCGGTCGGCTGTGGCCTCGAGGCCTACGCCATGGACCGCATTCCCAAGATCCTCGCGAAGCAGCTTGGGTTCGTGGAGGAGTCGTCGGGGCCGGAGCAGTTCGTCGGGACAAACGGCAGCCAGGACGACATCGACGCAGTCGTTCGAGGCTCGCTCGAAGGTCGGCCCGTCGTGTTTCTGTGCGAGACGAAGACGAATGTCTCGGCCCAGGAGATCCGCGGTTTTCTCGCGACCGCAGACCGTGTCCGGCCCCAGGTCGGCTGCGATGACGTGCGGATATTCTTCTTCGCCTACCGGGCGAGCCCCGAAGCGAGGGCCGCCGTCAAGGATGTCGGCGGCTACCTTGCCTTTCCGCACACGATTCTTGTGAAGCCCTCGGAGTGAATCACCCGGGCAGCCCTGCCCGGGAAAAGCAGGGAACAGCCAAGGAACAGGACAGGCATATTCTTGAATGTCCTTCGCACAACTCGCGAACGCGCCCCTTGCTGGGAAGCCCGAACCGCAAGGTGAGGGAATACGCGCGGCTCCACCGGATATCGAGCCGCATTCCGCTCGGCTCACGCCTCGGGCTTCAAGGGCACCGACCTCCAGCACGACGGTCAGAGACGCTACAGGGCCTCGGGCGGAATCTCGCTGCCGTGCGGATCGCTGCCGGCCGGGCCGAGCTCCGCCTCGATCCGCTGCCGCATCGCGGCACCGAGATGATGCTCGACCCATTCCGCTGGCGGATGGAGGTGATCCACCGGCAAGTCGACGTGCCGCCCCAGCCAGGCCTCCCACAGCCGGTGTGACCGCACCACCATCTCCGCCGCCCGCCGCCCTCGGGGCGTGAGCCGCCAGCCCGCCGCGCCGCGCTCGATGTCGCCCGCGGCCCGCAGCCACAGCGCTGCCAGCCGCCCGCGGAACATCGCCGGCCGCGGCGCCGCGACGCCGCTCTCCTCGCCCCGCCACAGCGCCGCCAAAACGTCCTCGGCGGCCACCCGCCAACGCAGGCCCGCCGCGGACAGTGCCCGGGCGACGATGCCATCCTCCGGGGCCAGGAAGGCGGCCCCGAGATATTCCAGACCGAGCACCACGGCGATCGCCCCCGCCTCGTTGACCGACCACCGCCAGGCGGCGAGATACCCGAGCCACGCGCCGCAGACGGCCAGCAGCGCGGCCACGATCGCCACGTGGTGCAGGCGGCGTACCAGCAGCTCCGCGGCCGCCGCCGGCACCACCAACAGCGCCACCACGAGCACCGCGCCCACGGCCTGGAAGCTCGCCACCGTCGCCAGCGCCGTCGCGGCGAGCAGGCCGGCCGTCACCGCCGCCACCGGCAGGCCCGCGGCCCGGGCGGCCTCCGCGTCGAAGGCGGTGAACACCTGCAGCTTCCAGGTCGCCCATGCGGCCGCGACGAGCAGTACCAGCACGACGGCGCCGCCGACGAACGCCCGGGGCACCGCATGGCCGGCGATGTCGACCGTGTCAAAGGGTACGAACGTCAGGTCGCCGGCCAGGATGCAGGCGGCGTCGAGGTGCGCGCCGCGGCCCGCCGCCGACACCAGCGCCACGCCGAGCGCGAACATCGTCGTGAACACGACGCCGGCGCCGGCATCCTCGGCGACGCCCCCCACCGCCCGCAGGGCCTGCGTTAGCCAGACCGTCGCGAGCGCGGCAGCCAGCGCCCCGACGAAGACGAGCAGACCGCCGGGCCGCCCCCCCGCCAGGGCGGCGACGACGATCCCGGGTAGCACGGCGTGCGCCAAGGCGTCGCCGAACAGGCTCATCCGGCGGACGACGAGCAGCGTGCCCACGAGGCTGCAGGCGGCGGCGGTGACGGCGGCGGTCGCCAACGCCCAGGCATGCATGGCCCACTCTCCGCCCCCCGTGACTGCGAATGCGCCGATCACGAGACGCCCTTCCATCGCCGCGGGGCGACGAGCAGCGACACGGCGAAGATCGCGGCGGCGGCGAGCACGACCAGCGGCCCGGTCGCGAGGCCGGGGCGGGTGGCGCTGGCGAGCGTGCCGACCACCGCGGCCACGAGCCCGAACATCCCCGCGAGCAGGAGCATCGTGACCACGCGATCGGTCCACAGCCGGGCGGCCGCGGGCGGGATCACCACCAGCGCCGTGACGAGCACCGCACCCACCGCCGGCAGGCCGGCGACGATCATCGCCGCGACGAGGGCCGCCACCAGCCCGTCGATCAGGGCCACGGGCCAGCCGCCGGCCGCCGCGAACGCCGCGTCGAAGGCCACGAGCGTGATCTCCTTGAGCGTCGCCGCCACGACGAGCACGGCAGCCAGCGACACGGCCACCAGGACGGCCGCGTCGCGGGCGGTGATCGCGGCCGCATGCCCCAGGAGGAACTGCTCGAGGCCGGCGCTCCCCGGCACGCCCCAGCGCGGCAGACCCGACACCAGCACGATCCCCAGCCCGAAGGACACGCCGATCACGATGCCCGTGGCGGCGTCGTCCCGCGTGCGGGTGAAACGGCGGATGAGCACCAGCGTGCCGAGCGCGGCCAGCGCCGCCACGAACGCGCCGGCCAGCAGCGTGGGCAGTTCGCGGCGGCCGGCGACGAGGAAGCCGCCGGCCACGCCCGCGAGCGTGGCATGCGCGGCCGCGTCGCCCACCAGCGGCCGCTTGCGCAGCAGGGCCAGGCTGCCGACGACACCGGCCGCGAAGCCGACCGCCGCCACGCCCGCCGCCGCGACGACCGTGTTGGGTGCGGTGATGGCCGACATCCACCCGGTCGTCATGGCGTGCGGCCCCGCGCCGCGACGGCGCGGCCGATCTCGTCGAGCACGTCGAGCTGGCCCGCGTAGGTGCGCCGCAGGTTCTCGGGCGTGAGCACGGCCGCGGTCGGTCCCGCGGCCACGAGCCGCCGATCGACGAGCGCGACGCGGTCGAACCACTCCGCCGCCGTCCGCAGGTCGTGGTGCACGACGATCACGAGACTGCCGGCGGCCTCGAGGTCGGCGAGCACCCGGAAGATCTGCTCCTGCGACCGCACGTCCACGCCCGCCATCGGCTCGTCGAGCAGGTAGATCTCGGCCCGCTGCGCGAGCGCCCGCGCCAGAAACACCCGCTGCTGCTGCCCGCCCGAGAGCCGGCCGATCTGCCGCCCCGCGAGCTCTCCCAGGCCCACACGGTCGAGACATTCGCGGGCGAACTCCCGGTCCCCCCTGCCCGGCCGCCGAAACCAGCCGAGCCGGCCGTATGTACCCATCAGCACCACGTCCATGACGTTGACGGGAAACTCCCAATCGACCGACTCGCGCTGCGGGACGTAGCCGATCCGGCCGCGTACCCGATCCAGCGGCAGGCCGTGAAACCGCACCGATCCGCCGACGATTGGCGCCAGGCCGAGCGCCGCCTTGAGGAGGCTGCTCTTGCCGGCACCGTTTGGTCCGATGACACCGAACAGGCAGGGCTCCGTGATCGTGAGGTCCACGTTCCAGAGCACGGGCTTGCCGTCGTAGGCGACGGTCAGATCGTGAAACTCGACCAGCGGCGGCGACGCATGCGGGGCTAAGCCCATGTCACGGGCCCCCGGCGCCCAGCGCCGCGACGATCGTCTCGACGTTCGCGGCCAGTGCGGCGGCCAGCGTGTCGGCGCCGCTGCCGGCCGCCCCCAGGGAATCGGAGTACAACCGGCCCCCGATGGCGACTGTCTGGCCCCGGGCCGCGGCGCCTTCGATGAGGGCGGCCACGTTGCGGTCCGCCACGCTCGTTTCCACGAACACCGCCGGAATGCCGCGCGACACGAGTAGCTCCACGAGACGGTTCACGTCGTGCAGCCCGGCTTCGCTCTCGGTGCTCGTGCCCTGCACGCCTACCACCTCGATGCCGTAGGCCCGCCCGAAGTAGCGAAACGCGTCGTGCGCCGTGACCAGCACGCGGCATCGAGGGCGACGAGTTCCGCCGCATGGGCCGCCGCCCGTTCGCGATACGCCGCCGCCCCCGCCGGATCGAGCGTCGCGAGGGCCTCGGCCACGAGCGGCGGGCAGAGGCTCCACAGGCCGGCGTCGAACCAGACGTGCGGGTCGAAGAGGTCGTCGGTCGCGGCCAGGAGCCGATCGCGAGGCAGCCAATTTCCGACCGACAGCACCGGCCGCCGCGTGCCGAGCCGCTCCAGCAGCGCGGCCAGCCGGCCTTCGAGCTGTAGCCCGGACGCCACGACCAGGTCCGCCCGCGCCAGCCGATCCGCGTCGGCGGGCGTTGGCCGGTAGGAGTGCGGGTCGATGCCCGGGGCCATCAGGCAATCGACCTCGACCCGGTCGCCCGCGACCTGACGCACGAGGTCCGCCACCACGGTCGTGGTGGCGAGCACAAGCGGCTTACCCGCGGCCCGCCGCGGCGGGTCGGACGACCCACAGCCCACCGTCGCAAGCAGGACGGCCAGCAGCAGTGGAGCGACGGTTTTTGAGAAATCAAAAAACATTTTTTGAATCCTCAAAATCATACGCTCTCATCGGGCGGCCCGCAATGTCCGGCCAGCCTGCACGACCGGGAGACCTTCCGCCCCACGACCGGGGCAGTGGCCGACCGGCGCGTTGACCATTTTACGAGGCATTCTTAAGGTCAGCAGCATCGGGTCGGGCATTCGGGAGCCACGCCGTGGATTCCACCTACTTCAAGCGGTTTCGGATGGAGGCCGAACTGGGGCCGTTTCGGCCTGCGCCGGACCTGCCGCCGGGCTACCGCTTCGTGCCGTGGAACGAGGCCGTGCTCGACGCCCACGCCCGCACGAAATGGCGGTCGTTTCGCGACGAGATCGACGCCCTGGTGTTTCCCTGTCTCGGCGACGCCGAGGGCTGCCGGCGGCTGATGCGGGAAATCCGCAACAAGCCCGGATTCCTGTCGGAGGCCACCTGGCTGATCGCCCGCGGGCACGATGCCACCGATATCCAGTGGTGCGGCACGATCCAGGGGGTCGCCGACCGGGGGGGCGTGGGCATGATCCAGAACATCGGCGTCGTCCCCGGCCACCGCGGAATCGGCCTGGGAGCGGCCCTCGTCCGCCGGGCTAGTGCCGGTTTTCGCAGCCACGGCCTGCGCTGGGCGGGCCTGGAGGTCACCGCCGAAAACTCGCGTGCCGTCCGCCTCTACCAGCGGCTCGGTTTCCGACGGACGAAGACCGTGTACAAAGTGGTGGATTCCACGGCGGCCGATCCGGCGCTGGTGGAACCGGCACTTCTGTAGGCGTAGGCGGCAGACGCATTGAAGCAGACTCTCTTCTCGGCGACGCTCGACAACGGCATCACGCTCCTCGGCGAGGAACTGCCCGGCGTCGAATCGGTGGCGATCGCCTTCCATGCGCCGGCCGGCGCCGTCCACGACGGTCCGGGCCGCAGCGGCCTGGCGACGCTGTCGGGCGAGATGTGCCTGCGCGGCGCGGGTGAACGCACCGGCCGGCAGCTCGTCGAGGCCCTCGAGGCCGCGGGCATCCAGTGGTCGCAGGCCGTATCGTCGAGCCACGCGAGCTTTTCGGGCGCGATGGTCGCCCGACAATTGCCCGCCGCCCTCCCCGTCTACGCCGACATCGTCCGCCGCCCACGACTGCCGGAGGATCAGCTGGAGGCGGCCCGGCAGATGGTGCTGCAGAACCTCGCCGGCATCGAGGACGACCCGGGCCATCGCGTGATGACCGCCCTGCGCGAGATGCACTTCCCCGCGCCCTGGGGCGCCCCCTCCGAAGGACTCACGGCCGACGTCGAGCGGCTCGACATCGCCGCTGTCCGTGGCTTCATCGCCGCCCACGTGCGGCCAGCCGGCATGATCATCGCAATTGCGGGCCGGATCGAGTGGGACGACTTCGTGCGGCGGATCGAGGAACTGTTCGGCGACTGGACCTCGGGCGGGCCGGAGCGCGTCCCCACCGGGCCGCGCGGCCCGCGGCTGCGGCACGTGCCCCATGATTCGCAGCAGACGCACGTGGCCCTCGCCTGGTCGGCGCCGCCGTATCGCAGCGACGAGTCCTACGAGGCCACGGCGGCCCTCGCCATCCTCGGCGGGGGCTCGAGTTCGCGGCTGTTCACCGAGGTGCGTGAGCGACGTGGCCTGTGCTACAGCGTGTCGAGCGGGTATCAGACCCATCGCGACTTCGCCATGGCCCTCGGCTACGCCGGCACCACCGCGGCCCGGGCCCAGGAGACGCTCGACGTGATGCTCGCGGAGATCGACCGGCTGCCCGGCACGATCACCGCCGACGAGGTCGAGCGGGTCAAGGCGCGGGCCAAGAGCGGCCTGGTGATGCAGCAGGAGTCGAGCGCGGCCCGGGCCGGCTCCATCGCCCGGCAGTGGTATCACCTCGGCCACGTCCGCACCCTGGCGGAGGAACTGGCCCGCTACGACAGGCTGACCGTCGACTCGATCGAAACCTGGCTGGCGGCCGCTCCACCTCGCGACCTGACGGTGGTCTCGCTGGGCCGCGAGCCCCTGGAGGTGCCCCGTGCCCTTTCTGCATGAGCGGCTCGAAAACGGCCTGGATGTCGTCGCGGAGACGAGCCCCGCCGCGCTCTCGACGAGCGTCGGCTTCTTCGTAAAGACGGGCTCGCGGGACGAGACCGACGCCCTCTGGGGCACGAGCCACTTCCTCGAGCACATGGTGTTCAAGGGCACGCCCGACCTGTCCGGCGACGAGATCAACCGGCGGCTCGATCGCATGGGGGCCAGCGCCAATGCGTTCACGAGTGAGGAGGACACGGTCTACTACGCGATCGTCCTCCCGGAGCAGCAGCAGGAGGCGGTGGAATTGCTGGCGCGGATGATGCGGCCGGCCCTCCGCGCGGAGGATTTCGCCACCGAGAAACTCGTCATCCTGGAAGAAATCCGGATGTACGACGATCAGCCCCCGTTCGGCGCCGACGAGCGGTGCCGGGCCGCCTTCTTCGGCGGCCATCCGCTGGCCCGCAGCGTGCTCGGCACCGTCGAGTCGATCCAGGCGCTGCCGGTGGAGGCGATGCGCGACTACCATCGTCGCCGCTACGCGCCCGGCAACATGGTGCTGGCCGCGACCGGGGCGGTCGACTTCCCGGCGCTCGTCGCCGCCGCCGGCCGTCTGTGCGGCGGCTGGGAGCCCCTGCCCGCGGCCGAGCGGCTCGTGCCAGCATCGCCGGCGGCCGCATCACGGGAGCACGTCGTGCGGCCGGCCGCCGCGCTCGAATACGCGGTGCGGATGTCGGCCGGCCCCGACGAGCGGAGCGCGGATCGGTTCGCCGCCAAGCTGCTGGCGACCGTGCTCGGTGATTCGTCCGGCAGCCGGCTGTATTGGGCCTTCGTGGATTCGGGCGCGGCCGAGCAGGCGTCGCTGCACCACCACGAGTTTCTCGACGCCGGCCTGTTCGTGACGCAGCTGTCCTGCGACGCCGACGACACCGACGACCTCCTCGACCAAATCCTGGAGATCTATGCCGATGCCACGGCCGGCGGCATCGCGGCGGCGGAGTTCGAGCAGGCCCGTAACAAGGTGGCCAGCCGGGTCGTGCTCTCGGGCGAGCGGCCCCGGCGCCGGCTCTTCGAGGTGGGCGGGGAGTGGGCCCACTCCGGCGTCTACCGGTCCGTCGCCGATTCGCTGCGGATCGTGGAGTCGCTCACCCGCGACGACCTGCACCGCGTCGCCGCGACCTGGCCGCTCACCGGCCCGGCCGCCACCGTGCTGGCCGGCCCCCGCCCGGCCTGACGGCGACGCGGTGCCGGGAATCCCCGCAACTTCCGTGATGGGCCAGGCCCCGGCATAATGCTGGCTCGGATCCGCATCTGGCGGCCGCATCCTCGCGTTCCCTTGCATGATCGTTCTGTTCGCTGAGAACCGCTGGCTCATCGCCCTGCCGCCGATCTGGCTGCTGGGCGCCGGCGCGCTCGTGGCGGTCGTGGTGATCCTCGCCGGGTATGCCCTGCTCCGCGCCGTGGCGCCCCGGGCCGCGGCCGAAGCCCGCGCCAGCCTGCGTGACGGTTTCCTCGGCCCACTGGCCTGGCTGCTGCTCACGTTCTCCGCCGTAGCGCTGGCCTTCTCGCCGCTGGTGCCGCTGGGCCAGATCGCCCGCTCACTGCAGCGGTTCGTCGCGGCCGACAGCGGCGCGCGGACGGTCACGATCGAGCCCGGGGCATCCCTGCAGGAGATCGCCCTCGCCGTTCGCCCGCAGGAACTGGAGCGGATCGACCTCGCTGCCGCCGGCCGGCTCGTGGTCCGCACTCAACAGCCGATCGAGGGCTTCGCGCTCTCCAAGGTGCCCGACGTGGAACTCGAACCCGGCACGCCATGGACATGGAGGCGGGCCGAGGGGGCGACCAGCCCGTTCCTCGGCCAGCGGGCCACGCTCCAGGCGAGCAACGCCACCGATCAGCCGATCGACCTGACGATCCGCTGGCGACTGGTGCCGGAGTTTCCGCAGGCCGCCATCCTCCCCTGGACCGCCGCGGTCCTGGTCGCCCTGGCCGCGGCATACGCCGCCTTCCGGCTGGGCGCCCGCCGCGTGGCGGCGATCGCCGCGGCCACCACCAAGGAGGCCATCGGCCAGCCGGTGTTCACCGTGGCGCTGCTCGCCGGCATCGTGCTCCTCTTCGCCTTCATCGTCATCCCTTACAACACGTTCGGCGAGGACGTGAAGATGCTCAAGGACAGCGGCCTGACGCTGATCAAGGTCCTGGCCCTGCTGGTGGTGGTGTGGACGGCGAGCGTAGCCGTGGCGGACGAGATCGAAGGCCGCACGGCGCTCACCGTGCTCTCCAAGCCGCTCACCCGCCGGCAGTTCGTGGTCGGCAAGTTCGTCGGCCTGGCCCTCGTGGCGCTGCTGGTGTTCATGATTCTCGGCGGCGTGCTCCTGGCCACGACGAGCCTGAAGGTCGTGTACGACGCCCGCGAGGGTGCGAAGGTCGATCCGCTGTGGAGCGACTGTGCCGCGGAAATGATCACCGTCGTGCCCGGACTGGTGCTCGCCCTCCTGGAGACGATCCTCCTGGCGGCCGTGAGCCTGGCGGTCTCGACCCGGCTGGGCATGGTGCCGAACCTGATCATCTGCTTCACCGTCTACGCGCTCGGCCACCTCGTGCCGATGATCGTGCAGTCGAGCGTGGGGAAGTTCGCGATCGTCCGGTTCGTGGGCAAACTGTTCGCCACGCTCCTGCCGGTGCTGGAGCACTTCACGATCGACGCAGCGGTGGCGGGCGGCGTGCCGGTGCCGTGGGCCTACCTCGCGTGGGCGGCGGCCTACGCCGGGCTCTATTCGGCCATCGCCCTGCTGGTCGCCCTCGTCCTCTTCCAGGACCGCGACCTCGCCTGACCGCCGGCGACGCGGCCCGCCGTCCGCCGCAGCGGCTCACCGCAGGAGGCCGGTTCGCGCCCCGACGCCCACCATGCTGGCGCCGTCGGTCGCCGTGCCGGGCATCGACCACCAGCCGCCGTCCACGGACCGCGCCGCCTGGGCCTCCGCCTTGCCGTCGATGAAGAACGTCGCCCCACGCCGCAGTCGCCGCTCCAGCCGCGGGCCGACCTCGACCCCCAGCATGCCGCCGTCGCTGCGGCGTCCGAGCGTCGTCCGCAGTTCCAGCCGCTCGCTGCCCTCCGGGCGATCGTTCGAGAGGCCGATGCGGCCGACCCACTGCGACGGCCCCTCCATGACCCGATCCGGCTCGGCGCGAACGCCCGCCGCGACGTCGAAGCGGTCGATCCGACTGCGGACTTCGGCCGCGATCGGCAACTGGATGTCGCGGCCGCTCGGCCCCTGAATCGACAGCCCGCGGAGCTCCAGCCCCGGCAGGATCTGCGGGTTCTCGGCCGGTTCGGCACCGCCGGCGCCGGCACGACGGAGCGCCGCGGCGATCGACCCTTCACCCTCGAAGCCGGCGAGGCCGAGGTCGGTGAAGTTCACGACCGGACGCGGGCCGGAATCGGGCTGGGCCGATGCGGGCCCCACGGCGGACCACACCCCGGCGACGAGAACGACCTTCAGGATGCAGTGCATGGCGGCGGCTCCGGACCCTGGAACGCGGGCCCTCAGCAGGGGTATCGGCCCGCGGCCACCTCCATCTCTTCCCCGACCTTGCCGGTCGCGCAAGGCGGGACGGTCAGGCGATCTTGCGGCGCGGGTAGAGCGGGATCGTGCCGGCGGCAGGGCTGCCGGCGGTTTTCCCGAAGCGGGTCGCTTCCAGCGCCTCGAGCACCCGCGCAGCGACCTCCACCGCCGCCGCGCCGGCCGCCGCACTCACGAGCGGCTGCTGCCGGGTGCGGACCGCCGCCAGGAAGTCGTCGTGTTCGCAGGCGATGGCGTTGGCGTCGGCCACCGCCACCTTCTCCAACGGCAAGATGTCCGCGAAGAAGCGGTCCTTCATGGCGGCGCGGTCGGCGGCCGGAACGGTCTGCGCCGCGAACGTGCCGTCGCGGACGCCCGCCGATGGCTCGATGACGTCCACGGTCTTGGCGTTGAAGTCGACCGAGGCGATCGCCGTCTCCGACCACATCGTCAGCGAGCGGCGGAGGACGGGATTGATCCGCGAGGCCGACAGGTCGGCGACCATGCCGGAGGCGAAGACGAGCCGCGCCCGGACGGCGTCCTCGTGACCGCCCGTGGCCACGATCCCCTGGGCCTCCACGCGTTCCAGCCGGCCGGGCTCGAGCGACAGCACGAGGTCGATGTCGTGGATCATGAGGTCGTGCACCACGCCGACGTCGAGCGACCGGAAGGTGAAGGGCGCCAGCCGCGCCGATTCGACGACGACCGGCCGGCCGACGCGGGCCACGGCTGTCCGCCAGGCCGGATTGAAACGCTCGACATGTCCCACCGCCACGATCCGGCCGTGCCGGCGGGCGGCGATCGAGATCGCCCGGGCCTCCTCGACGTCCGCGGCGATCGGCTTCTCGACGAGCAGGTCGAGGCCGGCCTCGAGCAGCGGCAGCGAAACCTGAGCGTGCAGCCCGGTCGGCGCGGCCACCACGGCGGCATCCACGAGGCCGATCAGTTCGTGCGGCTCGGCGAGCTGCCGGCAGCCGTGCGCCGCCGCGACCTTCTCCCGCGATTCCGCCATCGGATCGACGACGGCCACCAGTTCGGCGTCGTGCCGCGAGGCCAAGAGCCGCGCGTGAATCGCGCCCAGATGCCCGCATCCCACCACCGCCACGCGCTTTCGACTCATGCCGCCCTCCGTCGTTCCCTGGCGCGGCCGTGGCGGCCGCCCTGCTGCAGAACCAAGAACTCCAACAACTGATCGACCTCCGGCCCGAGCATTCCCTGCTGGCGGAGAATCTCCCGGGCGGGCTCGAGCCCGACCCGCGCACGGAACAGCAGCCGATGGGCCTCCGTCACCGCGTCGAGCGCCTCGCGACCGAAGCCGCCGCGGCGCAGGGCCACGACGTTGATGCACCGCGGCCGGGCCGGCGAGCCCTCGCAGAGCATGAACGGCGGCACGTCGTGCAGCACCCGGGAGAGGCCGGCCACGAACGACCAGCCGCCGATCGTCACCCAATGATGCACGGCAACCGCGCCCGACAACGACGCCCGCGATTGCACCCGCACGTGGCCGCCGAGCAGCGTGCCATTGGCGATGATCACATGGTCGCCGATCCGGCAGTCGTGGGCCACGTGGCAGCAGGCCATGAGGAAGTTTGCGTTGCCGATCGACGTCACGCCGTCCTCCTTCTCGGAAGCCCGGTTGATCGTCACCCCCTCGCGGATCACGTTGTCGTCGCCGATCTCCACCCGCGTGGCGGTGCCGCGGTAGCTCACGTCCTGCGGCTCGCCACCGATCACGCAATTGGGAAAGATCCGGTTCCGAGCACCGATCACGACCTCGCCCATGATCGTAACGCCGTTGTCGAGCACGGTGTCGCGTCCGACGACCGCCCCGGCGGAAATCACGCACCACGGCCCCACTCGCACGCCCGGCCCGAGCCGTGCGCCCGGCTCCACGACCGCCGTCGGATGCACGACGGCCGGCCCGCCCCCGATGGGCAGCGTGCCGGAATCAGCCGGATGGTGGTCGGACTCGTGCGACACGCGACCTCAGGCCGAAGCCCGCCTCCATCCGTCGGTCGGCCCGCCGTCGGCCCGCACGCCGTCGGTCGCGAGGAGCGCGGCGGCGAGAGACGCATTGAGTCGATGCCCGCTGCGCGACGCCCGGACGTGCGCATGGACCGGCCGGCCCGCGAGGGCCAGATCACCGACCAGGTCGAGAACCTTGTGCCGCACGCATTCGTCGGGCCAGCGGAGCACGTTGTCGATCGGGCCGTCGGGCCCGAACACGAGCAGGTCTTGCCGAGTGACCGTCAGCCCCAGGCCCGCCGCGTGGAGCCGTTCGGCGTCGGCGACCGAGATGAAGGTCCGCGCGGCCGCCAGTTCAGTGCGATAGGCCTCGGGCGTGATCCGCAGGGCGAGCGACTGCCGACCGATTGGCCCGGCGCCGTAGTCGAGCTCATACTCGACCGAGAGCCCGGCGAACCGCGGCGGCCCGGCCTCGATCCACGCGTCTCCCTCGGCGAGCCGGACCGGTTCCTCGACGACGAGCGGCTCGACCGGCGCGGCGAGATCCTCGCACCCGGCCGCTTCGATCGCCTCGACGAACGCCAGCGACGAGCCGTCGAGCCCGGGCATCTCCTCCGCCGACACGCGGACGACACAGCAGTCGACCCCCAGGCCGGCCAGGGCGCTCAGACAATGCTCGACCATCTGCACCCGCACGCCGCCGAACGCGAGGTTGGTGCGATTTACGGCGTCGACGCGATTCTCGACGCGGCCGGCGATCCGCACCGGCACGGGCCGGTCGCCCCGCACGAAGACGACGCCGGCCCCGGCGGTCGCGGGCAGCAGTTCGACGCGGTTCTCACAGCCGCTCCAGTAGCCGCGGCCAATGACGGCCACTGGACGGCGGATGGTTCGCTGCGACCTGGGGCGCATGACACTTTCAAGAGAGAGAATGGGCCCGGTGCTCCTCACACGGAGGAGCCACCGGGCACCGAAGCAGGGACACCGCGAATCAGCGCCGGGGCTGGCCGGCCTGCGGCTGGGCAGCGACCGTCGCACCGTTGAGCATCTTGAGGACATCCGGCGTGATGTCGATCTGCGGATCGTAATACACGATCGGCTTGGTGATGCTGCCCAGGATCCGATTGCGATCGCTGGCATCGACCGGGTCGCCGTCGAAGCGATGCACGACGGCGATGCCGTGATCACGGGCGAACTGGCTCACGGCCCGCTCAATTTCGTTGTACACCTGCAGATAGACCTTGGCCTCGCGGTCCATGAAGTCCTTCTTCTGCAGCTGGGCGTTGACGCTGAAGTCGCCCTGCGCCTTGGCCACCTCGCCCTCGAACTTCCGATACTCCGGCGTACCGGGGTTGTAGCCCTTGAGCTGATCCATGAGGCCCTTGATCCGCTCCTGCTCCGCCTTGAGGGAGTTTTCGGCGGCCATCACCTGATCCTTCATCCTGTCCATCTCGGCCTTGAACCGGGCATGGTTCTTGAAGATGTAGCCGATATCCACGACGGCCACATGGGCGGCCGGCGTGGCGGACCGGGCGGGCGCCGCCGCGGCCGGGGCGGCGGCCGGCTGTACCGGACGCACCGGAACCTGCGCGAACGCGGACCCGTGCACGATGGCCACGGTGGCCGCGACGATGAACGCTGAAAGCTGCCTCTTCACTGGATGCACTCCTTGCTGGCGGGACGGCGACGGATCCGCACGGTCGACGGCCGTCCGTGGCCGCCGCGAACCCGAAAGCGGGGGGATGATGGCGATCCATTCGCCCCGACTCAAGCCCAACTTTTCGGAGAAAAAGTCGCCCTTACACGCGAGAAAAGACAGCACCTGAAACGGTAGCCCCTCCAAACCGCGAGCCCGGTGGTGCCTTGCGATGAGAGCCGGCTCGGGACCACGGTTGCAAAATCTCCCTCTCCCTCTGGGAGAGGGCCGGGGTGAGGGTGCAGGGAATCGGCTCAGCCCCTCGGGCACCCTCACCCGGCCTGCGGCCGGCCTCTCCCAGAGGGAGAGGCGAGATGGCGGAGCGCAGCCGGCATGCAGTGAGCGGAGGCAAGGATGGCCGCAGCGAACGTCCGGCGACGTCGCAAGGGCACCACCAGGCGGGCCATCGACGGCGTGCCTTTACCGCGGCTTGCCGAGAACGACCGGGAGCGTGACTTCCTTGCCGTCGCGGAGCACCACGACCGGCACCGTTTCGCCCCCCTTGTGCTTCCGCAGGGCACTGTCGAAGTCCTCGAGGCCGGTGATCTTGCTCTCCCCGAGGCGGACGATCAGGTCGCCGCCCCGCAGGCCGCCCTGGGCGGCGGGCGAGTCCTTCGCCACGCCCGAGATCGCGTAGCCGCCGCCCGGCTTGCCGAAGTCGGGGACGCTGCCGAAGTAGGGGCGATCACCACCGCCGCGGGCGAACATCTTCGACGCCACCTCGACGTACGCCGGTCGCTCCGGCGCGGTGGCGATCTCCCGGACGATGTCGGCGACGAGGGAGGCCAGCCGCACCATGCCGTCGTAGTTGATCTTGTCGGCAGTGTCGCTGGGACGGTGGTAGTCGGCGTGCGAGCCGGTGAACAGGTGCAGGACGGGCACTTTCTTGGCATAGAAGCTGGCGTGGTCGCTGGGGCCGAAGCCGCCCGGCTCCTTCGCGGCCGTGAAGCCGTGGCGACCGAGCAGCAAATCCACCAACGCGTCGAGGCCGGTGCCCGTGCCGGTGCCGTGCACGATCAGCTTGTCGCCGTCGAGCCGGCCCAGCATGTCGAGGTTGACCATCGCGACGGTGTCGCCGAGCGGCACGACCGGATTGGCGGCGTAGTGGCCGCTGCCGAGCAGGCCGCGTTCCTCGCCCGAGAAGGCGACGAACAGGATCCGCCGCGGCAGCGGCCCCTCGGCGGCCAGCTGCCGGGCAACCTCGACGAGCAGGGCCGTACCACTGGCGTTGTCGTCCGCGCCGTGGTGCACGGCCCGCTCGCCGGGGGCGGCGGAGTTGGCGCCGCCGTAGCCCAAGTGGTCGTAATGCGCGCCGAGAACGACGGTTTCGGCCGGGGCAATCGCGGGCCGGCCGCCCTCCGCAGGGGCGCCCCGCCCCGGCAATTCCGCCAGCACGTTTCGCCCCTGCGTCTCGACCCGCTCGATGGCCGTGCGGCCGCGAATCCGCCAACCAGCGAGCGGCTTGCTGGCCGGCTGGAGCGTCTCGTCGATGCCCTTCTGGATGTCGCCCAGCCCGTGGCCGAGCGACCGGCGGACGACGTCGTCGACCACCGCCCGCCGGACTTGGAGCACCGGCATGGTGCGTTTCTCCGTGCCCTCACCGGCCCGCGTGAAGGCCATCAGGGCGTCGCCGTCGGCGTCGGAGTCGTTGCAGAACACCAGACCGCCGGCCTCGTGCTCCGAGGCGTTCGCGACCTTGCGGGACAGCGCGGCATGCTGCGAGGCCTGGTTGCCGTCGAACACACTGTGGGGATCGTCCTTCTGCGGCTCCTGTCGCAAGACGATCGCCGCCTGCCCTTTGACGCCGCCCGGCGTGGCGGCGAGCGGCGCGTAATCGTCGTACTTCTCGGCCGGCGCCGTAATCCCGTAGCCGGCGAATGCCAAAGGCAGGTCGAAGGCCCCCGAACCGCCTGCGGCCAGCGGCGTGAAGTCGCGTCCCAGTTCGAGCCGCGTCGTCACCGGCTGGCCGTCGGGGCCCGGCGGCCCCACGATCTCGGCCACGTTCTCGGCGGCCGGCCCGAGCTTGGCGTCGAGCGTCATGGCAAACTGCTGAAACGCCTTGTCGGCCGCCGCCGGCGGCTTCAGGCCGATCGCGGTGAACTGCCCGGCGACCCATTCGGCAGCCGCGTCGATCCCCGGCGTGCCCGGCCCGCGTCCCTCGCGCTCCGGCGCCGCGAGCCACTCCACCGCCTGCCGCAGCCGCTCGCGCCGCCCCGCCGCCGCCGTCCCCTCGTCCGCCCCCGCCCCGCCCCAGCCCACGATCAGGGCAGCCGCCACACCACCCCCCACCACCCTCACCGGCCACGTGCAGATTCGACGGGTAATCACGGCTAAGCTCCTGAGACGCCACCACGGACGCAACGCGACAACTTCCACGACCAACGACTTTACGCCATTCTATGGGCAACTCCTGGAACGCGGAGTCTCCTGCCCCATCTCTTCGAGGCAGGCGAGCGGGTCGGGCCGGCCAGCCTCCTTCAGACCCGCAGGCATCGACTTCCAGTCGACCGGTGTCTGTGCGACAATTTTCCCCAGCCCCTTCCCCAGGAACCCCCGCATCGTGGCCGCGCTCGTCGTCACCAAAGGCCGCAACACCGGCGCGCGGTTCGACCTGGCGGGCCAGCCGCTGGCGGTGACGATCGGCCGCGAGTCCGGCAACTTCATCCAGCTGGAGGACCACGAGGTCTCCCGGCGGCACGCCGAAATCCGGCGGGTGGGCGAGAAGCTGGTGCTCGGCGACCTGAAGAGCTCCAACGGCACGTTCGTCAACGATCGCAGGGTGGAGCGGGCCGAGCTCGCCAGCGGCGATCGGATTCGGATCGGCCGCACGGAGCTCGTCTACGCGAAGGATCACGACGACGAGCAGGCGATCGGCCTCGTGGAAATCCTGGCCGGGGCGGCCGATGGATCGCGGATCGTCCGCACCATGCGCGAGGAGGATTCGATCGCCCTCGCCGCTCCCGAAGACGGACAGAGCCGGTGGCTCGCCCGGGCCCGCAGCAATGTCCAGGTGATGTACCGCACGTCCCTGGCGGTGAGCCACACCCTCGACATCGACGAGCTGCTGGGCCGGGTGCTGCAGCTGGTCTTCGAGTGGGTCGAGGCCGATCGGGGCTGCATCATGCTGGTCGACCCGGAGACCAAGGAGTTGCGGACCAAGGCCCGCCGCGATCGGCGGGCGGGCGACACGGGATCGATGGCGATCAGCCGCACGATCCTCGACTACGTGCTCGCCAACCGCGAGGGCGTGCTGACGAGCGACGCCCAGGACGACGACCGGTTCGCCTCCGGCAACAGCGTGGTCCGGACCGGCGTCCGCGAGGCGATCTGCGTGCCGCTCCAGGGCCGATACGACATCGTGGGCGTGATCTACGTCGATACCACGACCCCGCTGGCGGCGGCGGTCGAGTCGGGCCGACGCCGGTTCGGCGACGACCACCTGAAGCTGATGATCGCGATCGCCCATCAGGCGGCTCTGGCCGTCGAGGACACGACCTACTACTCGGCGATGGTCCAGGCGGAGCGGCTGGCGGCGGTCGGCCAGACCATCGCCACGCTCTCCCACCACATCAAGAACATCCTCCAGGGCATCCGCGGCGGCAGCTATCTCGTGGAAATGGGGCTGGAGGGCGACGACCTGGCGATGGCCCGCAAGGGCTGGGACATCGTCAACCGCAACCAGCACAAGATCTCGTCGCTGGTCATGGACATGCTCTCCTACGGCAAGGACCGGGAGCCCGAACCTGTGCCGAGCGACCTGGTGGCCTTGATCGCCGAGATCGTGGAGACCGTGCACCAGCGGGCCGAGGAGCTCGGGGCCGTGATCCACTGGCAGCCGCCCGCCGAGCTGCCGGCTCTCCTCTTCGACCCCGAGGGGATTTCCCGGGCCGTGCTCAACGTGGTCACGAACGCCCTGGATGCGGTCGAGGGCCGTCCCGATGCGACGATCTCGATCGGGGTCGGCATCGACCAGGAGGCCGGCCGTGTGCGGATCACAGTCGCCGACAATGGGGCCGGCATGTCGCCCGAGACGTTGGCACGAATCTTCAACGTCTTCGTATCGACGAAGGGCGCGCGGGGCACCGGCCTGGGGCTGGCTGTGAGCCGCAAGATTCTCGTCGAGCACGGCGGCGATATCCGCGCCACGAGCAGCGAAGGCGAGGGAAGTGAGTTCGTGATGGAGTTTCCAGCACGGTTCGGCGTGACGGAATCCGCGGCAGCCGGATCCACGAGCCACGCCGCCTCATGACCGGCCCCCCCCTGACTCCGGCACCACTGCCGATTTCGGCGGTGATCATCACCCGCAACGCCGAACGGCACATGGCGGCCGTGCTGGCAGCCTGCGAGTTCTGCGCAGAACGGCTGGTGCTCGACTCTGGTTCGACCGACGGCACGGAAACGATCGTCCGGGAGGCTGGCGCCCGGTTCGAGCGGCAGGAGTTCCTCGGCTACGGTCCGCAGAAGCGCCGGGCCGTGGCACTCGCCCAGCACGATTGGATCCTGGCGATCGACGCCGACGAGGTGCTCGACGAAGCGGCGCGGCGGGCGATCGCGGGCCTCGATTTCACTGACCCGGCCGCCTGCTGGCAGTTCTCCCGGCGCACGTTCATCGGCCGCCGCGAGATCCATCACGGCCCGTGGGGGCGGGACCGCGTGCTGCGGCTCTTCAACCGCACGACCGCGGCCTTCAAGCCGCTGGCTGTGCACGAGGAGGTCGAGTCGTCGCGGCCACCGCTCCTGCTGCCGGGATCGATTCTCCACTACAGCTACGCCGGCCTGTCGGACGTGATCGCCCGCTCGCTCCGCTACGCGCCCCTGAAGGCGGACGTGATGCGCCGCAAGGGGCAGCGGCCCGCGATCTGGTCTCTGCCTTTCCGGGGCATGGCCGCTTTCTGCGGCAGTTACCTCGGCTCGGGCGGCTGGCGCGATGGCGCCGCGGGCTTCGTGATCGCGGTCGCCCGGGTGGTCGACTCCACTCTCCCCCGCGCCCTGCTGCTGTTCGACGACGAGGCTTGATGGTGGGGGCACATCGGCCGTCCGAGACCGCCGCTACAGGGTTGCCCGCAACGCCGCGAGCGTGCGGGCCATGTCGGCCGGCAGTTCCGCGGCGAACTCGGTCCGCACCCCGGAGGCCGGGTGGTCGAGGACGAGCCGGGCGGCGTGCAGCGCCTGCCGCGCGAGCAGCGGCCCGCCCGCCAGCGGATGCCCTGCCGGCAGACCGAAGAAGGCCGGCTCGATGACCGTGCGGCCGCTGTACAAGCCGTCGCACAGCACCGGGCAGCCGATCGCCGCGAGGTGCACGCGGATCTGGTGGGTGCGGCCCGTCTGCGGCGTCACCCGCACGAGCGCCGCCCCCCGAAACCGCTCCAGCACCTCGAATCGCGTCACCGCGTCGCGGCTCGTGGAGTGGTCGCGGCGGACCGCCATCTTCTCGCGCTGGTAGGGATGGATGCCGATCGGGAGGTTGATCTCGTCGCGGTCGAACTGCGGCTGACTCTGCGTGATCGTCAGGTAGGTCTTCTCCACCGTGCGCCGCTCGAACTGCCTGGCGAGCGCGTGATGCACCTCCTCGGAGCGGGCGACTACGATCACGCCGCTGGTGTCGCGGTCGAGGCGATGCACGATGCCCGGCCGCGTGGGTCCGCCCGCCTGCGAGAGGCCGCCGCCCGACCGTTCCAGGTGCCATTTGAGAGCCCCGGCGAGCGTGCCCTTCCAGTTGCCCTTGGCCGGGTGCACGACCATGCCGGCCGGCTTGTTCACGGCCGCGAGCCAGGCGTCGAGATGGAGAAACTCGAGCGGAATCTCCTCCGCCTCGGGCCCGGCCCGCGGCGGTTCGGGGACGACGAAGCGGACGACGCTCCCCGCCTTCAGTTTCACGGCCGCCCGGGCAGTGAGACCGTCGACGCGGACGGCTCCTTTCTCGATCGCGCGGGCGAGGAACGACCGGCTGCGGTCGGGAAACGCGCGGGCGAGGAACACGTCCACCCGCGAACCGGCTGCGTCGGCATCGACGGCGAGGGAGAGTTCCGTGCCGGGAGCGGCATCGGCAACGGGCTCGAGCCGATCACTTTCCGGCCGCGGGGGCGGCGGGCTCGGCGGCATCGGCGGCGGGGGCTGCATCGGCGGGCTTGGCGTCAGGAGTCGCGGCGGGGCTCTGACCGGCGGGAGCCGCGGGCGGAGCCGGCTTCTGGGCCGCGAACCAATCGTACCACTGCCGCGTCGCCTCGCGAGATACGGCCCCCACGCGGGAGGCGGCCAGGCTGGCCGCCGCGCTCCCCGGATGGTCGGCGATCACCGCCTCATAGCCCTGGCGGGCCTCGTCGAGATTGCCGAGTGCCTCGTTGGCCTTGGCCAGGCCGAACACGGTCCGCTCCGCGAGCATGCCGGTCGGCCGCGCGGCGAGCAGCTGGCGGTAGCGGCCGACCGCGTCTTGGAGCCGCTCCAGTCCACGGGCCCGGTCGGTGAAGAGCAGGTCGCATCCCTGCGCGAGCGCGGAGTCGGCGAGCACGAGCTGGGCCCAACCCGCCGCCGAGGAGTCGGCCTGCTGCCGCGCCACGGCCGCCAGTCCTTCGGCGTCACCGCTGGAGAGGGCGGCGATGCACTCCTTCCAGCTGCGAGCCTTGGCGGCCGACTGCTGAGCCGAAATCACCGTCCAAGCGGCGAGGCCCGCGAACACCAGAGCGATGCCGGCGACGATCGTCTTCAGGTGCGGCCGGATCCGATCGACGAGCTCCAGCGTGGTGCCGGCCAGGTCGTTTTCCGCGAGATCGTGCCGCCGTTCCGTGTCCATCCTGCCACCTCCTGTGCGCGAGCCGCAAAATAGAGACTTCCGCCCGCGGGGCGTCAAGGCGATCCGCGCCACAAAGGCTCCCGCATCATGGCGCGTGTGCTACATTCGGCGGCAATGACCTCGCCTGCCGCCGAGACTTCCGCCCCGTCCCGTCCCACGCCCCGCGTGGGCGTGCCGGGCCTCAACGCCGCCCAGGCGGAGGCCGTGCTCGCCCCTCCCGGCCCGCTGCTGGTGCTCGCCGGTGCCGGCACGGGCAAGACGCGGGTGGTGATCACGCGGATCGCCCACCTCGTGAAGAAGGGCGCGCGGCCGTCGCGGATTCTGGCCGTCACATTCACCAACAAGGCGGCCCGGGAGATGCTCGCCAGGGCGGCGGCCCAGCTCGGCCGCAAACTCGTCGAGAAGCCCGAGATCTCCACCATCCATTCGCTGTGCGTGCGGATCCTGCGGCGGAATGCCGCGAAGCTCGGCCTGCCGGAGCGGTTCGCGATCGTGGACCGGGGCGAGCAGGAGGCGGCCGCCCGGGCCGCGCTCAAGGAGCTCCGCGTGCCCGACACCGTCCTCCGCCCCGGCGACCTGCTCGATCGGATCAGCCGCTGGAAAAGCCGGGCGATCCGCCCCGACGGTGCGCTCGACACCGTCTCCGGCGACGCCGACGACTCGTGGACGCTCGCCGCCGCCGGCTACCGCCGCTACCAGAACGCGATGCGGACCGCCGGGGCCGTGGACTTCGACGACCTGCTGCTGCTG
The DNA here is from genome assembly GCA_044344765.1 of Pirellulales bacterium. Taxonomy (GTDB): domain Bacteria; phylum Planctomycetota; class Planctomycetia; order Pirellulales; family UBA1268; genus QWPN01. The sequence goes on from JBIJCJ010000020.1 coordinate 23,321, forward strand.
GTGGACGAGCTGTTCTCGACCGACGAGCAGGCCCGTCGCGAGGAGGCGGGCCGGTTCGACCACCTGCTGATCGACGAATATCAGGACACCAGCGCCATCCAGGAGCGGATCCTCACGGCCCTGGCCCGCGACCACAAGAGCCTGTGCGTGGTGGGGGACGACGACCAGTCGATCTATTCCTGGCGCGGCGCGGAGGTGTCGCACATCCTCGACTTCGCCCGGCGCTGGCCGGGCGCGCGGATCGTGAAGCTGGAGGAGAACTACCGCTCCACGCCGGAGATCATCCGCGCGGCCAACCTGCTCATCGAGCGAAACTCGCGGCGGCACGGCAAAACGCTCGTCGCCAACCTCCCGCCCGGCGCGGCGCCGGCCGTGCTCCAGGCGCAGGACGAGATCGACGAGTCGCGCCGCGTGGTGGGCGACCTGGAGAGCCTGCTGCGTGAGGGCCGGGTCGATCCGACCGAGGCGGTGATCCTCGTCCGCACCGGCGAGCAGACGCGGGCCTTCGAGCAGGAGCTGCGGCGACGGCAGATTCCCTACGAGCTCGTCGGCAGTCGCTCCTTCTTCGACCGCCGCGAGGTCAAGGACGTGATGGCCTTCCTCCGGGTGCTCGTCGATCCCGACGACGACCTAGCGCTGTCGCGGATCGCCAACGTGCCGCCGCGCGGACTTTCCGGGCAGGCCGTGCAGGCCGCCCGTGGCCGGGCCCAGGAGCAGGGCCACAGCCTGTGGCACGAGCTTCGTGCCACCCGCGACGCCGGCAAGCTTTCGGCGGCGGCGGCCGGAGGCGTGGCGGCATTGGAGCGGCTCATCGCGCTGCGACAGTCGCCACCGCCGGTCGAGCCGGGGCAGACGCGGGCCGGCGCCGTGCTCCGTGGCCTGCTCGCAGCGGCCGGCTATCAGCAGCACCTCGGCAAGGAATACGAGGAGGACCCAAACGAGGCGATCCAGCGCTGGGACTGCTGCGAGGAGGTCGCCAACGCCCTCGACCAGCACGAGCGAGCCCACGGCGCAGGCAAGGAGCTGGCCGCAGTCGTCCGCGGCTTTCTCGACGACTTCGTGCTCCAGGTCGAGGAGGACAACCGCTTCCAGGACGACAAGCCCAAGGCGGTGGCGGTGCGGCTGATGACGCTCCACGCCGCCAAGGGGCTGGAGTTCGACTGCGTGTGGATGGTGGGCATGGAGGAGGGCCTGCTGCCGCACCGCCGGTCGATCGACGACGGCCTGCAGGCGCTCGACGAGGAGCGGCGGCTGTGCTACGTGGGCGTGACGCGGGCCAAGCGCCGGCTCGTGCTCTCGCTCTGCCTGACGCGGTCGAAGTGGGGCAAGAGCAAGCCCTCGAAGCCGAGCCGGTTCCTCTACGAGCTCACCGGCCAGGCGGAGAAGTTCAGCGCGGAGCCGGCACAGCCCGCAGCCGCCCCCGCCGGCCGCGGCCGCCCCGGCACCAAACGCGGCCGCTGACGCCGCCTGGTACGAAAACAAATGGGCGGGCACGACGGTCGCCGGTCACCGCGATCAAGGAGATGACATGCAACTCCGATTCATTCACCCCTTCGGCGCCCAGGTCTCCGCGGTCGTCGGCGCGATGGCTCTTGCAGCATGTGTGGTTTGTGTTTTTCTCGGCGGTGTTGGCTGGGAGCTCAAACGCGCTGAAAGACAATTCCGTGCAAGACATCTGGAGGCAAGCGGTGCGATCGAATATGCGTACACCTATTTCCAAGCTCATGGACGTTGGCCGCCCTCAAATATCGCAGCAGCAGCAGCCGATCACGCATGGCTGCCGCCTGATTGGCAGTACGAAAGTCTTGTCGACGAGGAGGGTGGCCCGCGTATCTGGCTTCACGGCCCCAACCACATGATCCTTTCATACAGGTTTTCGCCGCCGCAGCAGGGGGCGATAAGCGCGGCGTGGACGCTGTCTGTGGAAGGGGACAAGACCGTGTTCTCGAGTGACGCACGCTAGTGTGCGCACACCACAACCACTCTTGAACCCCCTGATAGCCTCAGCCGGTGGACCTTTTTCATCGGCAACGAAAGAGGAGGGAGAGAAAGGAGGGAGAAAGGGAGGAGAACCAAACCAAAAAAAAACCAAAACCAAAAGGACATAAAAACCAAAAGGACAGGCATAATCGTTGGAACCAAAAGTGGAACCAAAAGGACAGGCATAATCGTTAATCGTTGACACCCCGTCGCGAGGGCAGTAGGATACGGGCGTTCAGTACCCCGATTCTCTGTAGGAGGCCCCGCGATGACGATGCCCAGGCGGCAGTTGGTGGACGTCGCCGTCACCCGCTACTACCACTGCATTTCCCGCTGCGTGCGACGGGCCTTCCTCTGCGGCGAGGGGTTTGAGCACCGCAAGGCCTGGATCGAAGCCCGACTCGAAGTCCTCGCCAAGCAGTTCGCCGTCTCCGTCTGCGGCTTCTCCATCCTCGACAACCACCTCCACGTCCTCTGCCGACTCGACTCGGGCGTCGCCGATGGCTGGACCGACGAGGACGTCGTCCGCCGCTGGATAGCCGTCTATCCGCCGTCATGTCTCAACGCCGCCGACTCCGCCACCCTTGACGCGTGGATCGCTTACGAGTGCCAGGATCCCGTCCGCCTGGCCCGCTACCGCCAGCGACTTCAAGACCTCGGCTGGTTCATGAAGGCGCTCAAGGAGCCACTCGCGCGGCTGGCCAACAAGGAAGACGGCTGCACAGGCACGTTCTGGGAAGCCCGCTACAAGTCGATCGCCATCCTCGACGAAGAAGCACTGCTCGCGACATGCACCTACATCGACCTCAACCCCGTCGCAGCCGGGATTGCAAAGGTTCCCGAAGCCAGCCCACACACGTCGATCAAGCAGCGGGTTGACCACGCCCGCTCGGCCGGCGGCTTGAAAACGCTCCAAGCCGCCGCGGAGGCCCAATCGGTCGCCGCCGCCCGAGTCGAGGCCGAACTCGAGCAATCCCATTGGCTCTGCCCACTCCAGGATCGCAGCGCCGTAGGCGCGGCCCGTGAAGGCATGCTGCCCGGCTTTTCTCTCTCTGGCTACCTCGTGCTCGTGGACTGGACGGCCCGGCTCTGCCGCAAAGGCAAGGCGAGAGTCACTGAAGAAGTCGCCGGGATCATGGCCCGACTGGGCACGAGCGCCGAGTACTGGCAGTCGCACCTCCAAAAACTCCTCGGCAAAACCCGCTGGCTCGGCAGCTACTGTGCGACGAGCGCCGAGCGACTGAAGTCGATCGCCCACGCGCGCGGCGTCCATCATGTGGACAACGCCCTCGGCGCGGTGGCCGCGGGATAATCACGCGAGCACCCGCTCCGCCGTTCAGCCACAACCACCCGACGCCCTGGCGAGCCTCACCGTTCGACCGCCGTGTGCCTCGCTGGATCGACGTTTCTGGCCGTCGATGAATCATGCGGATGGCAGCGGGCACGACGGTCGGAGACCGCCGCTACTGGGGAAGCCAAAACAAAAAAACAGGTTCCGGGAAAACAAAGGACAAAAGGACAGGCATCATCGTTGGCACGGGAGCAGCAGGACACGGGCGTCAAGTGCCCCACATCTCCAAGACGGCCCCCGCGATAACGAGGCCCTCCAGCGGTGCGACTATCTGGAGGAGGTGGCCAGTGGCACCAAATAGCACAAGCGGAACCGCGGGGCCGGCAGGGAATCGGCCACTGCCGCCCGCGCCACCGCGACGAAAAAGGCGGGCGATCATTCCAGCCGCGCCGGCTCCAGCCGCGGGGCGAGGAGATGGATCAGCGCCAGAGCCACGAGATACGCCGACGCGCAGATCACGAAGATCGGCACGTAGCTGCCCGTCTTCTGCAGAATCGCCCCCACGACCAGCGCGATCAGCATCCCGCCGATCGAGCCGGCCATACCTCCGATCCCCACCACCGACCCCACCGCCCGCCGCGGAAACATGTCGCTCGTGAGCGTGAAGAGATTCGCCGACCAGCCCTGGTGGGCTGCGGCGGCGAGCGACACGAGCCCCACCGCCACCCAGAGGTTCTTGGCCTGCGCGGCGAAGAGCATCGGCACCACCGCCAGGGCGCAGACGAACATCGCCAGCTTCCGGGCCGCATTCGTGCTCCAGCCTCGGGCCATGAGATGCGACGACAGCCAGCCGCCGCCGATGCTGCCGATGTCGGCCACGAGGTAGATCACCACCAGCGGCAGCCCCATCGACTTGAGGTCGAGCTTGTGGTTCTTGTTGAGAAAGTCGGGCACCCAGAAGAGATAGAGCCACCAGATCGGATCGGTGAGGAACTTCCCCAGCGCAAAGGCCCAGGTCTGCCGCAGCGGAAACACCGCCGACCACGGCACCGGCACGATCGACTCCGCCGGATCGGAGCGGATGTAGGCCAGTTCCTCCTGCGAAACACCCGGATGCTCCTCGGGCCGCCGGTAACCCGCCAGCCACCAGGCCACCCAGAAGAAGCCGAGCAGGCCCGTGAGCAGGAACGCCCACTGCCACCCGTAGGCCACCGTGATCCAGGGCACCACCAGCGGCGTGACGAGGGCGCCGATGTTCGTGCCCGAGTTGAAGATGCCGGTCGCGAGAGCCCGCTCCTTCTTCGGAAACCACTCCGCCACCGCCTTGATCGACGCCGGAAAGTTCCCCGCCTCGCCAAGCCCGAGGATCACCCGCGCAAGGGCGAGCCCGGCCGCGGCCCCGCCGAGCAGCGCCACCTGCGGCGGGTCGATCGACACCGTCGGCAGCCGCAGCCACGGAAACCGGTCGGCGAAGGCGTGCGCCATCGCCCCGATGCTCCAGACCACCACAGCGACCGTGAATCCGGCCCGCACGCCGATCCGGTCGATGATCCGGCCCGCCAACAGCAGGCCGATCGCATAGGCGGCCTGAAAGCTGAACACGATCGCGGCGTAGTCGCGTTCACTGAACTGAAACTGCCCGGCGAGCGTCGGCTTGAGAATGCCGATCACCTGCCGGTCGATGTAGTTGATGGCCGCGGCGATGAACAGCATCGCACAGACGTGCCACCGCACGCCCCAGCCCTTCGGCCCGCCGGCCGCCGCGCCTGACAGCTGCATGAGAGTTCCTTTTCTCGGGGAGATGGCACCAGACTACCCGCGGCCCCGGCGGCCACAATGCTGGAGCGTCGCGGGCCGGAGTACGAACGAACAACCACCGGCATCGACCACGAGCGGCGTTTGAATCGCGGCGTCAGCCCGCCAGCACGTCGGGCAGCATCGCGGCCAGCCGCATGCCTCCGGTCCAGCCCCGAGCGATCGCGGCGTAGGTGTCCACCAGCCCGCGGGCCAGCCGCGCACCGCGCGGATGCCAGGGAAACCACGCGGGCGCCGGCCAGCTGGCGAGCGGCGCCTCCACGATCGTGTTGTGCACCAGCGGGAGAAGCAGCGGATCGTGAACGCGGCCGATGCCGCTGCGAGGATCGGCGAGCGTCGCGCCCGGATATCCGCCCCAGGGCACGCTGGAGAACGAATAGGCGAGCGCCGACCAGGTGTTGCGGGCCACGACGCCGTATTCGAGATGTTCGACCAGCGCGGTCACGCGCCGCTCGTCGTGCGTCGCCAGCCGGGCGGGCGCGGTGACGCTCGCCGCCAGGCTGCCCGGCAAGGTGCGGGCGAAGGCCGCGACCCGGCCACAGAACGCGTCGAGCGACTCGGCATCGAGCGGCACTTCCACGGCGACGGGACCGAACCACTCCCGCTCCAGCCAACGCGGCTCACGGGCCGGATCGACGCCGCTACGAAACGTCCACGGCAACGTGCCATCGGCGTGCACTGCCGCGCCCGCGACGGCTTCGCAGGCCGCGGCCGCCCCCGGATACCAGGCCGGCCGCGGCGGCAGCCCGTCGAGCCGCCGCCTCACGAGCCCGAGAAACTCCTCGCGCTGATCCCAATCACGACCTGTGACGACGCACTTCGTGGCGATGCAGTTGAACGACGTGTTGTTGGCGATCGAGGCGGCGACGCAGTCG
>JBIJCJ010000148.1:0-9122 GCA_044344765.1 Pirellulales bacterium
CCGCAGGTCCTTGATCTCGTCGAGCCGCTCCACCGCCCGGCCGAGCCGGGCCACGACCTCGTTCTTCTCGTCGAGGATCGTCACACAGGCTTTGAGCTCCGGCACCAGCATCAACCCGCCGAGCGTGTCGATGTTGGCCGGCAGGCCGAAGCCCGCAATCGTCTCCTTGTAGGAGCCGTCGAGGGCCAACAACTGCAGCGTGTTGCGAGCCCGGTCGGTGACCACGATCGCTGGCTCGCGGCCCGGCCGGCGATCGATCCACAGGCCGTGCGGCATTGCGAACGTGCCCCGGCCTTCGCCGGCGCCCCCGAAGCAGCCCAGCCACTTGGCATGCTTGTCGAAGCGATGGATCCGGTACGAGCCGTAGCCATCCGTGAGCAGGAAGCCGCCGTCGTCGAGGAAGGCGAAGTTCGTGGGCAGGAAGCCCTGGCGGCTCCAGTTCCGTGTCGTCGAGAGGTCCTCGCCGGGGGCGTAGCCACCCGCCTCCATCGGGGCCTTGCGAAACCAAACGATCTCGCCGGTGAGCGTGAGCTTGGCGAACGACTTCACCTGCTGGTAGCCGCAGACGTAGAGAAACTCGCCTTCAGCCTCCTGCCGCACCTCGATGCCGTGGCCGCCTCCCTGGAACTGGGCCCCGAAGGCCCGCACGAACTTGCCCGCGGGGTCGAACACGAAGATCGCGGGATGATCCTTCTGGTCGTTGCGGCCCTCGTGGATCACGTACAGGTTGCCGGCCGCGTCGAGGGCCACGCCGTGCGTCGTCTGCCAGGTGAAGCGATCGGGCAGCTGCGGGAAATGATGCCGCACACGGTAGCGATGCGGCCCCTCGCCGACGATCGTCTCCGCGGACATGCGGCGCGACCGGGCGAAGACCGGCCCGGCGGCGGCCGCGAGGGCAGTGGCGGCCGTGACGGTAAAGCCGCGGCGCGAGAAGCGGCTGAACGATGGGGACGTGTCGGCCACGAGAAACCTCCGTCGGGATGAGAGCGATCAACGGCCCGCGGGCCGGCGGCGAGCGGCTCCGGCAGCCGGGCGCAGACGGCGTTGGCGTCACGCTGCCCGACTAGCGAAAAGGATAGCCCGGTCAATGGCACTTCCACAACCATCACCGCGGCGCTGCGCGGCTCGTGCGCGGCGTGTTCCCGTCGCCCGGCACCAAAAGCCCCTCGCGGCAGCGACGGGGACGACGCGGGCCATCACCATCCGGGCGTTTGCTCAACCCAAATGTGGTGGCTGGCACGTGGCTGGCACCTTTTTCCTCCGATACAATCCGTCGCTGGCACGCATTGTCCATCTTGACTCGAAGGACGCTGGCATGGCCGTGCTCGAACAGGCGATCGATTTGCTTGGTCGCCTGACGCGGGGCGAGAAAGCCCGGCTGGTGAGAGACATCGTTTCGCAACTGGATGAGAGTTTTCCAGGGATCGATAGCCAGCCCGGCGTGTGCGGTGGGGAACCGTGCATCGTTCGCACGAGAATCCCTGTCTGGCTGCTGGTGCAGACGCGACGCCTGGGAGCCATTGAGGCCGACCTTCTCCGAGCCTACTCGACGCTTCGCGCCCAGGATCTGGTGGAGGCTTGGGCCTACTGGCACGCGCACCCGGACGAAATCGAGCGGCAGATTCAGGCGAACGAGGCGGGCTGATGGGCGCTGCGCGATGGCGAATCTCTCCACGAATGAGAACGTTCCGTTGCCGGCCGCCCAGGAACTGCGTCGCCTTTCGAAAAGAGCTGCGTCCCCTTTTTTTGCCGCTGGAGTAGACTGCCGCGGCTCGGGCATCTGATGAAGGACCGATGAACGCTCCTGCTTCCCTCATGCGTCGACTGGCCCTGATCGTCTGCCTGCTCGCGACGGGGCCCGGCCGGGCCGACGAGACGCCCCGCGACATCGTGATTTACGGCGCCACCTCCGCAGGCGTCGCGGCCGCGGTGCAGGCGGCGCGGATGGGCCGCTCCGTCGTGGTGATCGAGCCCTCGGATCGTGTCGGCGGCCTTACGACCGGCGGCCTCGGCCAGACCGACATCGGCAACAAGCAGGCCATCGGCGGCATCGCCCGGGAGTTCTACCGCGCCGTGAAGCGGCACTACGCCGATCCGGCGGCCTGGAAGTGGCAGGATCGCGCCGCCTACCGCTCCGGCGGCCAGACCGTCAACGACCCGCACGAAGATGCGATGTGGACGTTCGAGCCCAGCGTGGCTTTGAAGATCATGGAGGCATGGATCGCCGAGCACCGCATCGAGGTCGTGCACGGTGAGCGGCTCGACCGCACCGGGGGCGTGGCGCGGACGCGGTCGGTGCCGTGGCGGATCGTGTCGATCCGCCTGGAGTCGGGCCGCAGTTTCGCGGGCCGGATGTTCATCGACGCGACCTACGAGGGCGACCTGATGGCCGCCGCGAACGTCGCCTTCACGGTCGGCCGCGAGGCAAACGCCACCTACGACGAGACGCTCAACGGCGTGCAGAAGGCGCGGGCGAGACACCACCAGCTCGTGGCGGGCGTGGATCCCTACGTGAAGCCGGGCGCTCCCGCGAGCGGCCTGCTGCCCGGGATCGAGTCGGCGGCGGTGGAGCCCGACGGGACGGGCGACCGGCGGATCCAGGCCTACACCTTCCGCATGTGCCTCACCGACCATCCCGACAACCGGATCCCGTTTCGCAAGCCGGAGGGCTACGACCCGCTGTGGTACGAACTGCTGCTGCGCAACTTCGAGGCGGGGGAGAAGGAGGTGCCCTGGATCAATGCGCGCATGCCCAACCGCAAGACCGACACCAACAACCGGCTCGGCGTGTCGACCGACTTCATCGGGCAGAATCACGAGTATGCGGAGGCGTCGTACGACCGCCGCCGCCAGATCGACGATCGCCATCGGCTCTACCAGCAGGGCCTGATGTGGACGCTCGCCAATCACCCGCGGGTGCCCGCCGCGGTCCGGGCCGAGGTCTCGCGCTGGGGCATGTGCCGCGACGAGTTCACGGCGGGGGGCGGCTGGCAGGAGCAGCTCTACGTGCGCGAGGCACGCCGCATGGTCGGTGCCATGGTCATGACGCAGCACCACTGCGAGGGGCGCCAGACGGTGTCCGACCCGGTCGGGCTGGCGGCCTACACGATGGATTCGCACCACGTCCGCCGTTATGTCGATGCGGCCGGCCACGTGCGGAACGAGGGGGACGTGCAGGTGGGCGGCTTTCCACCCTACGCCATCGGCTACGGATCGATCGTGCCGCGGGCCGAGCAGTGCTCCAATCTGCTGGTGCCGGTCTGCCTGTCGGCGTCGCACATCGCCTACGGCTCGATCCGCATGGAGCCGGTGTTCATGGTGCTCGGGCAGACGGCCGCGACGGCCGCGACGCACGCGATCGCCGCGGGCGTGGCCGTGCAGCAGGTCGACTATGCCCAGCTCCGGGCGCGGCTGCTCGCCGACGGGCAGGTGCTCACCTGGCAGCCCCCGCAGGGACCCGGGAGATGACTTGTTGCGAACACGATCAACGCGGTTGAGCGACCGCCCAAGACGAGGAGCATGGAATCATGAGCCTTTTGCTGACGCTCGCCTTTGCCTGCACCGTGGCCGGCGTTCGCGCCGATGAGGCCGCGATTCTCCTGCATGGCCGCGATGCCAAGGTGAAGGGCACGATGCTTCGCTACGAGCCGGAGGCCCACAAGCAGACGCTCGGCTCACCATCGAGGGCCACTGCACCGGGATCACGGCGGGCGTGCGGAGTCGGCCGGTGCTGGGAGGAAAGACTGTCGCTGAGACGATCCTTTTGACCGCCAGCGAATAAGTCGTCGCATCCCTTTCGCGAGAGCCAGAAAGCCGAAAAGAGTTGCTTGCCCCTTTCCTCTCAGCCGGGGCGGGCGTCGTTTGCCAGCGGCTCGACCGTGGCCACGTGAAAAACCGGGCAGATGCGGGCGTCGGCGGGTAGTCCGTCGTCGGCCTCGTCGATGCCCACGAAGAGATCGTTCTTCGTGACCCAGGCCATTTCCGGATGCCGCACCTCGTAGGCCTCGCCGCTCGACATCACGACCCTGAACGGCCTGAATGGCTGCTGCCGCAGCAAATCGCGAACCATAGTCGACGTCATGGTGTGCCTCCGGCCCACAGGATATACGCGCGTACACTCTGTGTCAAATCCCGAAAAGTGACAGGCATTGAGGCCTGTCCAAGCTGTGGTGGCCGGGCGGGGCCGATCCAGTTGGCCACCTTGTGTCGGGGGAGCAGGTAACGGATGCGACTGATGCGGCCGTCTGGGCCGGACCTCCAACCGTCGCTTCCGGCGACGCTCTGGAGCGGCAGTCTCCGACCATCGTGCCTGGCTGCCGCCCGCTGCGCGGCCAAGTCTGCGGCGGTGAGCGGCCGCGTCGGCAGGAACGCCGCCGGCCCGTCGGGGCCGGCCGGTTCCAGCAGGAAGACGCCGTCGGTGACGACCGCGTGCAGATGGGCGTGGCGGTTGAGCCCCGAGCCGAAGCGGTGGAGGAAGGTGACGGCACCGAGTCGGGGGCGGGGGATGGCGGCGCGGCCTGCTCTTCGCAGCGGAGGCGCTCAGGAACCGGGGCGAAGGCGGAAGATTCTCACCACCTCGCTGAACCGCTCGAGCCGCCACCACTCGCGCCTGCTCGTGGCCCGCCGACCGAGTGGGGCCAGCTCGTCCAGGCGCATGACGACCGCGACGTCTGTCAGGCGTCGCCCGACGATCTGCCCGCGATCGATATCCACGGGCTGTGAAGCCAACGTGACGAACCGGCCGATGCCCGAATGAGGAGAGGGGCTGAGCCGAGTGTGAAAAGCAGGCGATTCAGAGGGGTGCCGAGGCCTGAGACCGCCTGCGACAACCGGACCCGCAGTCACCCGTCAGCGAACAGCCCGGGCCCGCACGCGACGCACCGACCGAAAAACGATTGCGGAAGTGCGATTGACCGAACTATATTTAGGGACATGATTTATCTTGCCCGCGCTCGCGCTCTCCTGCTCTTTGCCACGCTGAACACCGCCTGGGCGGCCGAGTATACGACCGTCGACGTGCAGAAGGTGCCCGTCGACGGCGATCCGTCCGTCGCCGTTGTCAAAGCCGTCATCCCCGACTCCGTCCCCGAGATTACCTGCGACGTCCTCGTCGTCGGAGCCGGTATGGGAGGCATCGGAGCCGCGCTCGCCGTCGCCCGCCACAACCTCTCCGTCTGCTTGACCGAAGAAACCGACTGGATCGGTGGTCAGGCGACGGCGGGGGGCGTTTCCGCGCTCGATGAAAACAAGTTCATCGAGATCTCCGGCGGCACGCGCCGTTACTACGAATTCCGGAACCGCATCCGGGCCGCATACAATGGCACGTTCAACCCCGGCGGCGGCTATGTATCCGCCCTCTGCTTCGAACCGAAGATCGGCGTGCAGGCCCTCGAAGCCATGCTTGCCCCCGAGAAGCGGATTCGCACATTTCTTCGCACGCAAATCGTCGACCTGCACCAGACGAACGGACAGATCACGACCGCCACGGCCTGGCAGTTCGACAAGAAGACGGCACTCCGGTTCCGCGCGAAGTACGTGCTCGACGCCACGGAAACCGGTGACCTTCTGCCGCTTGCGAAACTCCCCTATGTCGTTGGTTCCGAATCGCAAGCCGACACCGGGGAGCCCCACGCAGCCGAACAGCCAAATCCCGCCTGCGTGCAGAGCCTGACCTACCCGTTCGCCATCGAGCGACGCGATGGGGAGAACCACGCCACCCCCAAGCCGACTGACTACGAATCCATCGTCAAACGGCAGGGCTTCACGCTGCGCCTGAACTACCCCGTCGAGCACGGATGGCGCGGAGCGTTCGAATACAGCTTCTATGGCGACGCCCCGCCGATCCCCAACAACATGTCGCCCGGCCCGTTCTTCTCGTGGCGCAGGCTCCGGGCCGCCAAACCCGAGATCGCACTCATGAACTGGCCCCGCCAGGACTACGAAGCCGAGTCCATCCTCGACCGTACCCCGCGGGACCTCGCCCGCGTTCTGCAGGACGCAAAGCGCACGTCCATGGCGTTCCTGCACTGGATCCACACCGAAGTCGGCCACCCGGAAGTCAAACTCCGCCCCGACATCATGGACACCGCCGACGGCCTGTCAAAGTATCCCTACGTCCGCGAATCCCGCCGTCTCCTCGCCCGCGGCCGCGTCGTGGAACAGGACATTGTCGACCAGCACCAGCCCGGCCCCCGCGCCCGCTGGTTTCCGGATTCTGTCGGCATCGGCTTCTACATGGTGGACATTCACCCCTGTGGCGCGAACGAGCGCGGCCGCATGATGATGCCGAAGCCATTTCAGATCCCCCTCGCCGCGCTCCTGCCGAAGCAAACCATCAACTTCCTGCCCGCCGGCAAGAACATCGGCGTCACGCATCTGACCAACGGAGCCTTCCGTCTGCATCCGATCGAGTGGATGGTCGGCGAAGCAGCCGGCACGGTTGCCTCGCTCGCCATCGCCAAGGGCAGCCTTCCCGAGACCCCCGAAATCCAGAGCAATCTCGCCCGCAACGGCGTGCCCCTCGTGTGGTTCGACGATCTCCGCATCGACCACCCGGCCTTCGCCGCCATTCACCTGGCCGCCATCCGGGGAGCCTACCCGCTCGGTCAGGATCTTCACGCCTCACCCGACGCCCCGATCACGAGAGCCGAAGCCGCCGCGGCCCTTGCCGCCTGGTACGGTGAGCAACTCGACCGCGACGACGCCGTCAAATCAGCCGTCGAGAAAGGCTGGATGGCCGTCGATCACCGCAACTGGTTCCACGGCGACCTTCCTCTCATCTGGACCGATATCCGCGAGAGCAGGCTGCCGCACCCGCTCGCCTCCGGCGACCGCAAACCGGGTCCGGTGACCCGCGCCGACTTCGCCAGAGCGTTACTGGAAACACTGTAGTCGCCTGTACAGTCCGCTGAACCGCCCGCGCTGACGCAACGCGGCCTTCCACCGGCGTCCGGAAGTTGGCCCCGCCCCGGCCGTCGCCCACACGGGTGCGCACACCAAAACCACCTGTCTATCACCGCCTGGCCACCTGGCTGGCCCGCGCCCTGCCGCTGGCCCGTTGTCTTGGCCTCGACGCCGGCTGTCCGCTGGCGGCCGCGTTTCCCTCGGGCATCGGCGGCACGTATGCGGCCCTGGCCGGGCTCTGGGGGTGCTCGCGCTGCGACTGGCAGACGCGCATCCCGGGCGGCGACTGTACTGGCTCCTCATATCGAAGGGCTACAAGACCTACCGCTACCAAGGATAGTCCGGCCAATGGCACTTCCGCGACCGCTGTCCGGTCCGTGAGTTGGATGTGGGCCCAGGCTGGTCGCTGACTGGTGCGTGCCGAGCCGGTCGTCGCGGGGATTCCCAGGTCCCGGCACGCTCCGGAAGCGTCGGTTTTCACGCTCGGCGCAGACCTTCTCCGCATCCGGGCATCAGCCGGTTGGCGACGCCCGCCTCACAGCGAGTGGATGTCGATCGCAGGCAGCACGTCAGGCGATAATTGGAAGACGAGGCGGTCGTCGTGGACCTGCACGAGCTCGCCCCTGTCGGTGGGCGGCTCGCGAGCGGGAGAGAGCGGCGGCGGTTGGAGCGGTTCACCCACGTGCGTGAGAATCTTCCGGATCGGCCCGGGCTCCGTGATGAACGAGATGAGCCGGATGTCGCCGCCACACGCCGGGCCCTGGAGTGGAAACTCCTCCCCCGCCCGCGCCATCAACTTGGCCCACTTGATCCGCGAGGTGTCGCGGGAGCGGGGATTTGCACGTGTGCCGCAGCAATCTTCAGCATCGTGCCCTGGGTGGGCGCTGTTCGCGGCATCGCGATGCTTCCCGACGTTGCCGACGGCGAGCGCCGGGACGGCGGACCGCAGCGGGTGGTTCGGCGCAAACACCCCGTGGTAGGGATGCCGGTGCTTGCGCGGCGGCGGGATGAGATCGGCGAGCCGGCCGAGCTGACATTCCGGCGGCAGGGCCATCCCTGGCGCCTGCCGCCTTGGGCGGTCGCCGAGCACTCCCCGGAGCCGCTTCGGCAGGGAGATGACCCACTGCCGCACGGGAACCGACGGGATCACGTGATCGACGACGTGCGCCGCAGTCTGCGCCATGTGCCTGCCACTGCAGGAGGGGCACACGCCCCGCCGCTTGCACGAGAACGCGATGAGTAACCTCTGCGGTACGTTGTGCAGAGCGCACGGGCGAACCCGAAGCAGAGTATCCCGCACGTGAGATCCCCGCGGAACTCCTCTTCGACGTACCTTCGACGACGCCGTGGGCAGCGGAGTGCAGCGTCGGGCGGCCTGATTCCCCGTCGTGGGCGGCGCGGATTGGGCCGGCCTGCGGGTGCCGGCTACCATGCTGGTGTTGAAGTTTCCCGCCCCTCCCACCGATCTCCAACGCCACGGCCAAAGCCGGACCCCGCAAGAAGCTCCCCAAGGAACTGGCGGTCATCAACGCCGATAACTGCACGGGCTGCGAAAGCTGCCTGGAGGTCTGTCCCGTCGACTGCATCGTCAAGGTGCAGCAGTACGACCAGTTCCACAACCTGCAGAGCTGGTGCGAGATCGACATCGAGCGGTGCGTGGGCTGCGAGGTCTGCGTCCGCATCCCGGGCAAGAAGTCGAATCCCTACGACCTCAAGGTCTGCCCCTGGGACGCCATCGAGATGGTGCCCACGGAGCAGGTGGGCCAGGTCGTGGCCCAGATCGGCGGCCCGCCGGAATACGTCGAGAAGAACTGGGACCGCCTCGTGAACACGGCCCAGCACCTCGCCGAGCTGAAGGCAACAGCGGGCGTGTCATTCGCTGCGCGGCGTGCCGTGCCATCCACGCCCACGGCACGCCCAGCGGCCTGACGCGAATCGATGGATCAGCCCAGGATCTCGGTGAACTCGCCGGCGTTGTGGGCGAACGTCACCGCGGGAATGTCGAACCGATGGAGCAGCGTCAGAAACAGGTCGCCCAGTGGCCGTTCGTCCGGCTGCCGCAGGAAGCGGCCGTGCTTCAGGCCGAACGACCGCCCGCCCGCCAGCACCAGCGGATAGTTCCGCGCGTTGTGCACCGTGCTCGTGCCGCTGCCGTACAGGCAGACCGTGTTGTCGAGCATCCGCTCTTCGCCCTCGCGCACGTTCGCCAGCCGGTCGAG
>JBIJCJ010000046.1:0-20424 GCA_044344765.1 Pirellulales bacterium
AGCGAACTGCCCGAACTGCTCACGCTCGCCGACCGGATCATCGTGCTGGCGGAGGGCCGGCTGACGGCCGAGTTCTTGCGGGCCGAGGCGACCGAGCAGAAGATCATGCACGCCGCGACGGGCGGGTAAGCTGAATCGGCGCACGATCTCAGGCACCCTCACCCGGCCTGCGGCCGGCCTCTCCCAAAAGGAGAGGCGAAAGAAAGAGGGCACCGCGATCAACACTGCTCCCTCTCCCTCTGGGAGAGGGCCGGGGTGAGGGTGCAGGGAATCGTCGCACCGCCCCAGGCACCCTCACGCCCCGAGATATCGCGCCACGATCGCGCGGGCCCGGGCTTCCTCGCGGGTGCCCGACACCAGCGCGCGGCCGTCGGCGAAGACCGCCAGCTCGATGCCCGGCTCGACCTCCGCACGCACGATCCAGGGATTCGCCGTGACCGGCGCCACGGCGGCGAGCCGCTCGGCCACGACCGCCAGATCGACGCGGCCGCCGGCCGCCGGCACCTGCACGGCGTCCCGCCCGCAGAGCACGGCCGGTCGGCTGCCGATCCGCCCCTCGAGCCACGGGTAGTCGCCGCCCCGGCAGGTCGGGCAGCCCGCCGCGGCGAGCGGCGCCAGATCGACCGTCCGCCACGCCTGATCCCACAGGTCGCAGACGAGCAGGCGGTTGCCGGCCGCGGGCCCGCCGACGAGGAGGCGGATCGCCTCCATGGCCTGCACCGCGCCGACGACGAGCACCGCCGGCCCGAGGACCCCGGCGGTCTCGCAGGTCGGCAGCGAGCCCGGAGCCGGTGGCTCGGGAACCAGACACCGCAGGCATGCGGACACGCCGGGCACCACGGCCAGCACTCGGCCTTCCGCGCCAATCGCGCCGCCGTGCACCCACGGGATCCGCGCGCGGCAGCAGAGTTCGTTGACGAGAAACCGGGCCTCAAAGTTGTCGGTGCCGTCCACGACCAGGTCGTGACCGGCCAGCAGGTCGGCGACGTTCGCGGCCGTGAGGTCGGCGACGACCGGCTCGATGCGGGCCGCGGAGTTCATCCGCTCCAGATGCCGCGCCGCCGCCACGGCCTTGGGCAGGCCGGCGGCCACGTCGGCCTCGTCGAACAGCACCTGCCGCGGCAGGTTCGAGACTTCGGGCACGTCGCGGTCGATGAGCCGCACGTGGCCCACGCCCGCGCGAACCAGCGCGAGCGCCGCCGCCCCGCCGAGCGCCCCGCAGCCCACGATCACGATCCGCGCGGCCGCGAGCCGCTCCTGGCCGGCGCTGCCCAGCGGTGCGAAACGCGTCTGGCGGGAAAAGCGTTCGACGTCGAACTGGGACATGCGATCCATGCTACCAGACGACGTAGCCCGCCCAGTCCCATGGCACCTGATCACCACCGGCGGCGAGCCCCCAGGCGGCGAGCGCGGCCTGCAGGGAGTCGCAGGCGGCGCGGCCACCGCCATCGGCTCCGCAGGCGACCAGCGGCAGCAGCGGCGCCGCATCCCGCCAGGCCGCGTGCGGGCTGCGGTCCGGCCCCACGGCGACGGCCAGCCAATCGATGCCGGGTGGCACCACGTGTGGCGGCGGCTCACCGCCATCGACATGCCAGCCCACGAGCAGCGTGCCTTTCAGCTTCCGCACGGCCGTCCCGATCGCCTCCGCCTCGGCGGCCGTCGTGCCGCGTGGCAGGAGCGTCATCACCACCGCCGGGTGGAGGGCCCAGTCCGCGATCCGGGCGGTGAACGCGGCAGCCGATGGCGCGGCGGCTTCGAGCCCCTCCGCCAGCGCGATCAGCGCCACGCCGTCGGCGTCCGCGCGGCTGCAGATCGCATCATCGGGATTGACCATCACCGCCGTCGTCGCCCGCTCACGGAACGTCTCGGCGGCGAAGCCGGCGTCCGTGCGCACGCCGCGCGGCACCCAGCGACGGCCGTCGAGCCACAACGACCGCCCCCGCGTCCCCAGCCGGCGCAGGCCGACGCGGGTCTCGATGACAGCCACCGTCTCGTTCCCCACGCGACACCGCGCCTCGAGCCGATACAGATTGGGCAGGTCGGGCGTCCAAAACGCGGGCTCCGTGACCACCGCCCGGGCGACCGCGACATCCGCCCGCCCGTCCTCCACGCCCGCCGGTGGGCCGAGATCGACGAGCCGCGCGGCCATCGGCAGGGTGGTCGCCCGCCGGCACTGCGGTCCCGTGAGCGTTCCCTCCAGCCGCAACGGGCCCCGGCCTGCATCGGCGACCGCCGCCCGCGGCACGCGGACGAACACCTCGGCCCGCATGTCGTCGCAAGGCCCGAGTGTGACGACGATGCCCGGAGGAGCGTTCACGCGTCGGCCGCCTCGGCGAACCGCTCGCGGGCCATGGTGGCGAGCAATCGCAGGTCGAGCTTCCCGGAGCCGAGCATCGGCAGTTCGTCGATCACGGCGAAGGCGTCGGCCCCGGGAATCCACAGGTTCGGCAGGCCACGGGCGGCGAGTTTCCGCACGATCTCGCGCGGTTCGTGGTCGGTCGGCAGATGGAACACGATCAGCCGCTCGCCCTTGGCCCGGTCGGGCACCGCGGTCACGACGGCCAGCAGTTCGCCGTCGGCCGCGCCCAGCTCCGCGTTCACCGCCTCCTCGATCGTGAGGTGCGGCACCATCTCGCCGCCGATCTTGGAGAATCGGCTCTCGCGGCCGGTGATGGTGATGAAGCCCTCGCGGTCCAGCCGGGCGATGTCACCGGTGCAGTACCAGCCGTCCTTCACCACCTTGGCCGTGAGATCGGGCCGGTCGAGGTAGCCCTGCATCACGTTCGGGCCCGCGATCCAGAGCAGGCCGTCCGCGCCGACGGGCAGTTCCCCGTTGCCCTCGCGGTCGGTGATCCGCGCCCGACAGCCGAGGATCGGCTTGCCCACGGTTCCCTCGCGGGCGTCGTCGGGACGGCCCGGCACGTGCCGGCTCGGCGGCACGTTGGCGGCCACCAGCGGCGCGAGCTCCGTGGCCCCGTAGGCCTCGCTCGGCCGCGCGCCGAACTTCTTCTCGAAGCCGTCGCAGACTTCCTGCGGCAGCTTCTCCGCGGCCCCGAACACGCATTCGAGCGTGGAGAAGTCTTCGGCCGGCGTGCGACGGACATAGATCCGCAGGAACGTGGGCGTGGCCATGAGGATCGTGGCATGATGCTCGCGGGCGAGCCTTCCTACGGTCTGTGCGTCCCGCGGGTCGGTGTGATACACGACCGCGGGCTCGAGCGTCAGCGGCGTCCAGAGCGTGGTCGTGTAGCCGTAGGAGTGGAAGAACGGCAGCACGCCGAGGGCCACGTCGTGGGCCGAGAGATGCAGCAGGTTGTCGATCGCCCGCACGTTGGAGCCGACGTTCTCCTGCGTGAGTACCACGCCCTTCGGGTCGCCGGTGGAGCCCGAGGTGAAGATCACCGTGAGCACGTCGTCGGGGCCGATGCGGTCGAGGCCGAGGAGCCGCTCGAGCAGCGGCAGCGGGGTGACGGTGGCATGCAGGAATCCGACGGCCTTGTCGACGCCGGTGGCCTGCGTTTTCAGCGTTCCGGCGTCGAGCAGCCGGTCTCCGAGGTCGAGCTTCACGCGGGCGAGGAACACGGGGCTCGAGATCACGTGCCGCAGTCGGGCCCGTTCGATGCACAGATCGAGGATCGACTGCGACGCGGTGTAGTTGAGGTTGACGGCGACGCGGCCCATGAGTGCGAGGGCCGCGTTGACGATCGCGGCGCCGGCCGTGGGCGGCAGCATCACGCCCACCATCTTCTCGTCGGGATCCAGCACCCGCTCGAGCACGCGGCGGGCGACGAGGATGCGGACGAGCAGGTCGCGGCCCGAGAGCCGCGTGCCGAGCGAGTCGGCCATCTTCATGCGGCGGCCGGCGGACCGGCAGTTGCGGAGCATGAGCCGCTGCAGGATCGGCGGGGTGGAAGCGGCGGGGCGCGACATCGGTATGGGCATTCTCCCGGGACGGCGGAAACCGGCTCGCGTTGCCGGTTCGGGACTGAACATTAGAATCGGCCGCTCGCGGCCTGCATACCCGGCGGCCTGCATTTCCCCGCATCCCTGGCGCCCGCCGATCCCTCCAGCCCCGCCCCGGACTTCGCCATGCCCCGCTACCAACCTTCGCGCATCGAACCGAAATGGCAGGCATGGTGGGAGGAGCACGACACCTTCGCCACGCCGCGGCTGCCCGCCGCCCGCAAGCGGTACGTGCTCGACATGTTTCCCTACCCGAGCGGCGACGGCCTGCACGTCGGCCATCCCGAGGGCTACACCGCCACCGACATCGTGTCGCGGTTCGAGCGGATGCGGGGCACGAGCGTGATGCACCCCATGGGCTTCGACGCCTTCGGCCTGCCCGCCGAGGAGCACGCCATCCGCACCGGCACGCCCCCCCGCGAGAGCACCGAGCGGAACATCGCCACCTTCACGCGGCAGCTGAAGATGCTCGGCTTCAGCTACGACTGGAACCGCGTCCTGGCGACGACGGATCCCGGCTACGTCCGCTGGACGCAGTGGATTTTCCTCGTCCTCTTCGACACATGGTTCGACCCGCAGGCTCAGAAGGGCCGGCCGATCGCCGAGCTGCCGATCCCGGCGGAGGTCGCCGCCCAGGGCGCCGCTGCCGTCGCCCGGTATCGCGACGATCACCGCCTCGCCTACCAATCGGAGGCCCCGGTGAACTGGTGCCCGGCCCTCGGCACCGTGCTCGCCAACGAAGAGGTAGTGGGCGGCGTGAGCGAGCGGGGCGGCCACCCCGTCGTCCGGCTCCCGCTGCGGCAGTGGATGCTGCGGATCACCGCCTACGCCGACCGGCTGGAAAAGGAGCTCGAGGGCCTCGACTGGCCGGCGAGCATCAAGAAGCTGCAGTGCGACTGGATCGGCCGCAGCACGGGCGCGGAGGTCGACTTCTTCATCCCGCCGGCCGCCGGCGACGCCGCCGCCTTCGCGGCCTGGCAGGCGGCCCGGGCGTTCGCGGGCTTCCCCGAGAAGCCCGCCGCCGACGTGCTGCGGATCTACACCACCCGCCCCGACACGCTCTACGGCGTGACCTACATGGTGGTCGCCCCCGAGCATCCGCTGCTCGACCGGCTCACCGCGGCCGGTCAGCGGGCGGCGATCGCCGCCTACCGCGAGGCCGCATCCCGCAAGAGCGACCTCGACCGCACCGACCTGGCCCGCGAGAAAACGGGCGTATTCACCGGCTCGCACGTGATCCATCCGCTCACGGGGCAGCCCGTGCCGGTGTGGGTCGCCGACTACGTGCTCGCCAGCTACGGCACCGGCGCGATCATGGCCGTGCCGGCCCACGACGACCGCGACTTCGAGTTCGCGCAGGCTTTCGGCCTCGACGTGGTGCCGGTGGTCGAGCCGCCCGCGGGCGCCGCGCCGGCCGACGGCACGCTCTTCACGGGCGACGGCACGGCCGTCAACTCGGGCCCCTACACCGGCCTCGGCACCCGCGAGTTCATCGCCCGGGTCGGCGCGGATCTCGCCGCCGCCGGTCTCGGCCGCCCGGCCGTGAACTACAAGCTCCGCGACTGGCTGTTCAGCCGGCAGCGGTTCTGGGGCGAGCCGTTCCCGATCCTCCACGAGCTCGACGCCGCCGGCAACCCGACGGGAGCGATCCGCGCGGTGCCGGAAGCCGAGCTGCCGGTGCACCTCCCGCACCTCACCGACTTCAAGCCCGGCGACACGCCCGACCCGCCGCTGTCCCGGGCGCCGGCCGACTGGCTGTACGTGGATCGCGACGGCCGGCGGTACAGGCGCGAGACGAACACGATGCCGCAGTGGGCCGGCTCCTGCTGGTACTACCTGCGGTTCCTCGACGCCGGCAACGACGCCCGCTTCGTCGATCCCGCGATCGAGCGGGCCTGGATGCCGGTCGACCTCTACATCGGCGGCGCCGAGCACGCCGTGCTCCATCTCCTCTACTCACGGTTCTGGCACAAGGTGCTCTACGACCGCGGCCATGTCTCCTGCCCCGAGCCGTTCGGCAGACTCGTCAATCAGGGCATGATCCTCGGCGAGATGGAGTTCACCGGCTACCGCAGCGGCAAGGGGGGCTGGGTGTCGGCGGAGAAGCGGCAGGCGGACGACGTCGCCGCGAAGATCCCGGCCGAGCAGGTGGAGAAGCAGGGGGAGCATTTCGTGCTCCGCGACGCGCCGCAGATCCGCGTCGAGAGCCGGGCCTACAAGATGTCGAAGAGCCGCGGCAACGTCGTCAATCCCGACCAGGTGGTCCGCGAGTTCGGCGCCGACTCGCTGCGGCTCTACGAGATGTTCATGGGTCCGCTGGAGGCGACGAAGCCCTGGAGCACGACGGGCGTGAGCGGCGTCCGCGGGTTTCTCGACCGCTGCTGGCGGCTGGTCGTGGACGAGCGGGCCGACGCCGTCGCCCTCGCCCCGCAGGTCTGCGCCGACCCGCCGACCGACGCCCAGCTCCGCGAGCTTCACCGCTGCATCGACAAGGTGACGAAGGACATCGAGGCCCTCTCCTTCAACACGGCGATCGCGCGGATGATGGAGTTCGTCAACTTCTGCACGCCGCTGGACCGCCGGCCGCGGGCGATTCTCGAGCCGTTCGTGACGATCCTCGCCCCGTTCGCGCCGCATCTCGCCGAGGAACTGTGGGAGATCCTCGGCCGGCCGGCCCCGGTGTCGCTGGCCGCCTGGCCGGCGGTCGAGCCGCGGTGGCTGGTGGACGACACGGTGGAGATTCCGGTGCAGATCCAGGGCAAGCTCCGCGGTCGGGTGGTCGTGCCCGCCGGCGCCGACGCCGAGGCGATGAAGGCGGCCGCGGCGGCCGACCCGAAGATCGCCGAGCAGCTCGCCGGGAAGCGGGTGGCGAAGGTCGTGGCCGTGCCCGGCCGGCTCGTGAACTTCGTGCTCGAGGGCTGATGGACGCCGGAAACTTCGCGTGCCATATTTTAAGGGATGCACCCCTGTTGCGGGGATAGCCCGTCGCAATACCCCTCGAAGCCCATCTGAGGCGCCATCCATGCCTGCCAGGCCCCAGGCCGCCCGCATCCGTCACCGCGGTCCGTGCATGGGGCGGGGCGCGGAGTGCCTCGAAGCCCGCCGCCTCCTGGCGGTCACCGTCACGGCCCCCATCGACGACGTCGTGATGTCGCTCGGCTCCGCGGTGACTCCGGCGGTGATTCGCCTGCCGGATCATTTCGACGGCGGCGGGGAACTCCAGTACACCGTTTCGAATCGGTTCGGTTACGTGTCCACGGTGGTCGATGCCACGGGCACGCTCACGATTCATCGGGCCCCCACCGTGCCGGACGGCTTCGTCAAGGCCATCGACCAGATCGTGGTTCGCGCAACTTCCAAAAACGATTCGCACGACTACCGAGAACTGGGCTTCAATGTGACCCAGTCCACCCCGGTGCGGCTGGGAAACGCCCTGATCGGGAAGTCGCAGGGTGCGGTGATGGTCATCCCGACGGCACTCTCGTCGGCTGCAAGCGGTCCCCGCTTCGAGCGGCCGGTGGGCGTGCCGCGGCCCCCGGTGCCAGGCCCGCTGTCCACGCTCGCCGGTGACTTCAACGGCGATCACGCCGACGACGTCGCCTGGATCGATGGCCGCGGCCGAGTCTGGGTGACGCTCACGACGGATGGCACGCGATTTCAGTCGGTCACGCGTTGGGGCAGCCTGCCGGCGGGGCAGCGGTGGCAGCCGTTCATCGTGGCCGACTTCACCGGGGACGGCCTGTCCGACATCGCAGCCCGGAACACGGCGACGGGGAACTGGCGGGTTCTCGTCAGCACCGGCGGACGTTTCACCGGCCCCGTGCTGTTCGGCAACTGGTCGCCCCGCGTTGGGTGGCAGGAGATCGTCGCCGGCGACTTCGACGGCAACGGCGAGGCTGACATCGCGGCCCGGCACCCCGCAACGGGACAGTGGTGGGTCTCCCACAGCCTGGGCAACCGGTTCGTCAGCGTCGCGTCCGGGCGGTTTGCCGACGGCTTCCGCGAATCGGTCACCGTCGGCGACTTCAACGGCGATGGACGAGCAGACCTGGCGGCGCGAAACCCTCGATCCGGACAATGGGGCGTGCTCGTGAGCCAGGGCAGCCTTTTCGGCGAGCAGGTGGTGTTCGGCGGTTGGTCGGCCGCCGTCCGCTGGCGGGATATACTCGTCGGCGACTTCGACGCCGACGGGCGCACGGACCTCGCCGCCCGGGCGCCGCAGACAGGTCAATGGATCGTGTCCCGGAGCCGAGGCTCGAAGTTTGGCACGACCCTACACGCCGGCTTCGGCGGACCGACGCCAGGGCTGACGTTCTCCGCGGGCGACTTCAACTTCGACGGCAAAACCGACATCCTCGCCGGCAATCCGAAAACGGGCGTCTGGCGAATGCTGGCCAGTACCGGCACGGGCTTCGCGCCGCCCGCCCTCCACGGCCGGCTGCCGCAAACGGCCGGATGGAAGGAAGTGGCTCCCATCCGGATCGGCTATGCCATCGGCTCGTACCAGAGCGACGGGGCTGGCTCCGGTTACCTGCCGAGCGGCAGCTTACTTTTGCCGAGTGGCAGCTTCTTTTTGCCGAGTGGCAGCATCTCTGCCCCGAGTGGGACCGGGGCGGTCGGCAGCACACAGGATGGCGCGTCTTGGACGGGCGGAACGGTCCTGACGCCGCCACCCACGACCGTCGCTCCCACGATCCCGGCAAGCGGCACGACGATCGGCGGAGTGACGTCTGGCCTCTCGTTCATCCCCAGCGGAAGTTTGAGCCTGATCGGCCCTGGCACGTCCTTCAAGCCGATGCTGCTCGCGTCGGGAACATTCGATCGACCGCTGATTCTGACGGGATCGGGATTGTGTGTCGATGGCCCTGGCAGCCGCACGCTCGTCGCTACGGCGGGCTGCACGCTGGGCAACGCAGGCTTCTCCGAGGTTCGCATCGGCGCCGCTTCCCCACCGGGTGTGGCGGGCACGGACTGGAGCCTGCTCCAGGTGCGGGGTCCCCTCGACATCACCGCCACGTCGGCCCAGCCCTTCGAGATTCTGCTTCGCACCGTATCCAACGCCGTTCTCGATCCTGCCGTCGATCACGCCTGGACGATCGTGGAGTCCGATGGCGGAATCAACGGTTTCTCGGCCGACAAGTTCGTCGTCCGCGTCGCACCCGGCGACGTCGGCCTGGCCGGATTGGCGACGAACGGCGATTTTTCGCTGGTCCAGAGCGGCAACGCCTTGCAGGTCCGGTACACGCAGCGCATTCCCTATTGAATCGCCGCCGCGTGATGAGGACCGGCCTGGGCGGGCGTCAGGCTCGATGCGCATGCTCCCGGAAGAGTCTCGTCCGGGCCGGCCGCTTCAGGGCTTCGACGTCAGGGCGAAGTCGTGTCGGTTCGAGCCGGGCTCGACGGTCGCCGTCAGTTCCGACTTTGCGTGATACCGCTGCGGCAGCCGCTCCCGCCCGCCGTTGTCTTCGGTCGCGGTCGTGATTCGCACCCTGTGGCGGCCAAGGTCGGCGCCCTGAATGTCACGCAGGTAGGTGACCGCATAGCGTCCGTCGGCGTCGGTGATCCCGATCGACGTGCGGCCGGGCCCGTCCGGCGTGAAGAAGACCGCGGCCGCAGCGAGCGGGCTGCCGTCGAGGGTCACGATCCCTTCGACCATGCCGAGGGGCGGCGGTTTAGGCCCCGAGCAGCCGGTCGCTGCCGCGAGGACGATCAGCCACGAGCCGCCGACCGTGCGAGCCGCCGCGGCTCGGCGGCTCGCGGATCGCCGAAGGGCCGCATGTGCCTGCTTGCCGCAGGTCGGGTGCGATCGCATTCCGTCAGCTCCATTCATGGTCCGTCACGGCGCGCCGGCGAGCGAGGCGACCGCGCCGTCGCGCATCGAGCCGAGCAGCGGGAATACCGCGTCGTTATCGGCGGCGTCGATGAACTCGCTCACGAAGTGCACCGACCCGTCCGCCATGCCGAAAAAGGCGCCGCCGGCGTGGTCGCTGCCCGGCGACTCGAAGAAGCCGTTGTTGAGGCCGCCGGGGTTGCCGCGGCCGGGGTCGGTGGCCGTGACGAAGAGCGTCGCGGCGCCGCCCACGGCCCAGCCGTCGAAGCTCGTGCGGTTGTCGTTGTTGGCCGCCCCCGAGAGGCCGTTCGGACGCAACCGCTGCAGCTCGCCCACGAGGATCGTGTGCGACGCGCCGTCCCGCACGGCCGCGATTCGGCGCGGGTGGATCGTACGGAACAGGCCGTCCACGGTCGGGTGGCCGTTGGGCAGCCCGCCGATCGACCAGGCCGCGGGCGGGGCGGGGTCGGCGGGGTCGTTGTGCTCGCAGAACCGATGGCGGCCGCTCCAATCGGACTTGTTGCCGGCGTCGTTCACGAAGCCGTCCACGCGGCCGATGCAGCCGCCGTAGTCGGTGCCCCCTCCGCGCCAGGTGTCGCTCGGCAGGCTCTTGTGGTCATTGCGGCCGGTGCGGATGCCGCCGCGGCGGGTCGGGCAGTAAAAAAACGAGATCTCGGTCTGCGCGAGCGACGCGTTGCCGATCACGTTCGTGTCGCGGTTCCATGCCGACAAGACCGCGGCCTGATCGAGGTTCGCCAGGATCTCGAGCATCCAGCTCGTGCCGTGCCGGTTGTCGCCGGGTGCCACGCCGGTGCGGCGGGCCTCGTTCCACGGGTCGTAGCAGCCCTGACAGCCGGGCTTGCGGTCGGTCGTTTTCGTCGCGGCCGGCAGATGGCCGTGCGACGATTCGTAGGCCAGGCAGCCGAGGCCGATCTGCTTGAGGTTGTTGCCGCAGTGCACCCGCCGCGCCGACTCACGGGCCGACTGGACGGCCGGCAGCAGCAGCGCCACGATCAGCCCGAGGATCGCGATCACGACGAGGAGTTCCACGAGGCTGAATCCCTGGCGACGGCATCGGCCGGCGGCCGCAGGCGGGGGGCGGTGCCCGATGCGGCGCACGACTTGAAAAAACACCGCCAGCCCGCTCGCCAGGAGGATCATCGCGGCCGGCTCGGGAACCAGCGTGATCTGGAAATCATCGATCGCGATCGTGTCGCGGGCGCCGGTGCCTGACGCGGCGGTGAGTGCCGCAACGCGAAACCAGACGCTCTCCTGGCCTGACATTGCGGCGAGCGGGTCTGCGCCGATGGTGAAGTCCGTCGGGCCCCATGCACCCGGGTCGGACCAGGTGCCGATCGTCGTGAACGCGGTCGGTGTGGCGCCCAGGCCGTACTGGACCGACCAGGTGGTGGATCGTGACTCCGCGTCGAGCATCATCAGCTTGAACGAGGCGGACGAAAGCGACAGGCCCCGCGAGTCGAACTGGAAGTTGAACGCGGCCCCGGGATCACCAAAATCCGATGCCTGCAGCACGCCCAGCGCCCGATTCGACGCACTGTTCTGTGCCGTACTGCTCGCCGTCGATGAGAGCAGCGTCGCCGACGCCACGTTGAGAAAGCCTTTCGTGTTTGTCGCCCAGGTCTGCTTCGCGACGGTGGCGACCGGCGCCCCGAGCGACGTGCCGGTGGCGGCAGTCCGCACGTCCCAGCCGGCCGGGAGCGTGGCGGCACCGGTGCCGGTGCCGAGCACGTCGAAGGTCTGGACGTAGCTCGACCCCGTGAGGATGACGACGCCGGCCCGAGTTGAAGAACCGGCCGCCGTGGCTTCGGCGATCACCGCCAGGGCCGCAAAACACAGAAATCGACGGGTGCTTCCTTGCCTGTTCGCAGCCTGCCACTTCCTTGGGGCAGCCCGGTCCTTAAGTCGCACGCAATCGAATCCTTCGTCAAGGCTCCATTTTTCATGTGCCGTTCACTCGGCCCTCGAAGGCTAATTAGGGGTGGGGTGCCTCGCAAGGAGTACTTCCTGCGGCGAATCGGCTCCGGGCGGCCTCGAACCGGGCGGCACACCCCAATTCCGGATATTGACGTCGTCTTTTGCCGCCGGTAGGATCCTGCCTTAACCGGACATTCACGTCCGTTTTTGATGGACGAACCAGCCACCCGATCCACGACGGCCGGGTGGCCACATTCCCTGTCATGAAAGGCGGAACCATGACGATCACCCACATCGACGAGACGCGGCTCGAGGCCGACACGGCATACCGGTTCGGCTACCTCTGCGAGTTCATCGGCTTCGGCCAGGAAGACATCGAAGCGATCCACGCCACGGCTCCCCTGCTCGGGCCGCTGGTGCCCACGCTGGTGGATGCCGTCTACGACAAGCTTTTTTCCTACGATGCCACGAAGCGGCACTTCGTGCCGCGGCAGAGCGGCTATGACGGGCCTGTACCCGAGGGCATCGATGCACTGACGCCCGATCACCCCATGATCGCCTTCCGCAAGCAGCATCTCGGCCGCTACCTGACGCGACTCGTCA
Source organism: Pirellulales bacterium (assembly GCA_044344765.1). Classification (GTDB taxonomy): domain Bacteria; phylum Planctomycetota; class Planctomycetia; order Pirellulales; family UBA1268; genus QWPN01. The sequence goes on from JBIJCJ010000046.1 coordinate 12,332, forward strand.
CCGGCTCGTACGACGCCGGCATGGTGCAGTACCTCGACATGGTCGGAAAGATTCACACGCCCGAGGCCGGCAGCGCCGACCTCGAAGTGCCGCTCGTGCAGATGAACGCGCTGCTGGGCTTCGTGGCCACCGCGGTGACGGCAACGATCCTGTCATTCAACCTGGACCGGCAGACGGAATCAAAGACGCTGCTGGCCTTCGGCAAATTGCTGTGGATCCAAAACGACCTGATCTCCCGACACTACCAGCTGGTCGCGTAGCAGACCATGAACCCGGCCCGCCGCAGGCCGCCCATCGCACCGCCGCGTCGGGGCCTGCCTTGCAAAGGCGGGGCGGTGGCCGACACAATTCCGGCATGATTGCACCGTGGCGTTTGGCCTCGCTGACGATTGTCATGCTCCTGGTTCTTTGCGCCGCCGGCTGCCGGCCGACGCCTCCATCCGGCAGCGGTGCTGGCCCGCAGATACCCGCGGCCACACCGCTCGCCGCGCAGGTGACTGCCGTCGTGGCCGGCAGAGCGACGCGGATCGCCTTGGCGGAGCCGCTCAGCGACGCGGAGTGGGAATCCCTCCGCGGCCTCGCCGGCCTCCGCGAGCTGGTCCTCAACGGCGGCGTGGCCGACGATTCACGGGCTGAGCTGCTCGCCACGCTGCCCCACGTCGAGCGGCTCGTGTTGCGGGATTCGCCGCTCTCCGACGCCGGCTTCCGCGCCTTGGCCCGCTGCACCACGCTGCGGGATCTCAACGTGCCCCAGGCCGCGTGCACGCCGGCGGGCATCCGGGCCCTCGCGGCTTTGCCGGAGCTCCGGAGCCTGCGGCTCGGGGGCGGGCCGCTCGCAACCGCCGGCGCCGAGGTGGGGCGGGCCGTGGCCGATCTGCCGCAGCTGCGGTCGCTGCACCTCATCGACGTGCCACTGGGAGACGACGGACTCGAGGCCATCGCCCGGCTGCCGCAGCTGAGAAACCTCTACCTCGATGGAGCCGGGGTTTCGGACGAGTCGTGGGCTAGGTATTTTGGGGCGCATCCGCGGGTGCACGTGCACGTCGATCAGGCCCACCACGACCGCGACCCCGGCCGCGATCACCCCTGAGACGGCTTTCTTCCGGAGCGATTCCATGCCCTCGTCAATCCGATTCCGTTGGCTGCTGGTGGGACTCACCATGCTCGCGTTCACCGCCGGCGCCGTCGCGACATCGCGGGCCGCAGCCTTCCGCCGTGTGGCCGCCGAGTCGCTGACGCGTTCCGCCGTCGCCTGGATCGACTCGCTCGACGACGCGCAGCGGGCCCGCGGGCTGCAGCCGTTCTCCGCGGCGGCACGCACTGACTGGCACTTCGTGCCGAAGGCCTCCCGCAAGGGCGTGCAGCTCCGCGACATGACGCCGGCGCAGGAGCAGGCCGCCCTCGCCCTCCTGCGGTCGGCCCTCTCGCAGGCGGGCTACGACAAGTCGCTCCTGATCATGAGCCTGGAGGAGATTCTGCGGCGTCTCGAGGGAGACCGGGCCAAGAACATCCGCGACACGAAGCGGTACTTCTTCACGATCTTCGGCACGCCGGCCGACACGGGCACGTGGGGGCTGTCGATCGAGGGACATCACCTGTCGTTCAACTTCACCGTGCGCGACGGGGCGGTCGTCGACTCGACACCGCAGTTCATGGGTGCCAATCCGGCCGAAGTGAAGACCACCTTTGCCGGCCTGCCGGAGTCGGGCCGCCGCGTGCTCCGCGACGAGGAGACGCTGGCCTTCGAGCTGGTGCGATCCCTCGACGCCGGCCAGCGGGCGACGGCCGTGACCCCCGAGCCACCGCAAGAGATTCGCGCGGCGGGCACGCCGCAGCCCCCCGCGGAGCCAGCCACCGGCATCGCCTGGCCGCGGCTCACGCCCGAACAGCAAGGCATTCTGCGCCGCCTCGTCGAGGCGTACTGCAGCTGGATGACCGCCGAGGTGGCCGCAGAGCGGCTGCGGCTCATCGCGGCGGCGCCGGGCGGCTGGGACGACGTGCGGTTCGCCTGGGCGGGCGGCCTCGAACCGGGCGTCGGCCATGCCTACCGGGTGGAGGGGCCGACGTTCCTGATCGAGTTCGTGAACGTGCAGCCCGACGCCGAGGGCACGCCCGCCAACCACATCCACTGCGTCTGGCGGGACAAGACGGGCGACTTCGATCTCCCGGCGCAGCCGGCCGGAGCTCAATAGCCGGCCGCCGGCTGAACGGTCACCCCGAACCGCACGCGGACATCGGGGTGCGTGGTGTAGAGGCGGAACCGCTCGCCGTCGTGCACGAGCGTGGCGCTCGATCGCTTGGGCGCATCGGGATCGACCGGCAGGAGCGGGTTGCCCGCATACTTCGTCCAGCGCACGAGATCGGTGCTCGTGGCGAGGCAGGTCTGCCACGTCGCCCGGTCCGCCCGCGGGCTCGAGTGATAGTAGGCGTAGTACCGGCCCGCGTGCCGCACGATCTGATCGACGGCGATTGCGTGGCGGTCGTAGGGCTCGGGACCGCAGGCCAGTACGGGCTCGTCGGTGACGTTGGTGAACAGGCGGCCGTCGCGGGACGTCGCCAGCCACACGCCGTCGTCCATCCGCTCGTAGAACAGATGCCAGACGCCCCGCTCGAACCAGACGGCCGGCGTGCCCCGCGGCCCGTCGGGGATCGGCCCGCCCGCGGCCCGGCGGATCTCCAGCGGCCCGCACTGTTTCCAGCGGACGCGGTCGACCGACGTGAGCAGGTGGGCGATGTCATGCTCCCCCTCGGCGAACATGAGATACCGGCCGGCGTGGCGCACCACGCACACATCCTCGACCCACGCATCCCGCACGAGCGGATTGCGCCCGCAGCGGGTCCAGTTGAGGCCGTCGGTGCTCGTGGCCAGGCCCATCCGCCGCACCGGATCGCGAGCGGGGTTCGAGCCGGTGTACCAGAGCGACCAGCACTTCCCCTCCCGCATGATCCAGCCCCGCTCGCGGAGATCGCGATCCCAGGCCTCTGGTCCGGCCCCGGCGAACAGCGGCTGCGCGGACGGCGGCCCGAACTCCACGAGCTCCGCCGGAAACGGCTCGCCCCCCCACGCGATCGCGGTCGCGAGCAGCAGGCCGACGACGCATGAACCCATGATCCGAAAACGCATGGGCTCGAGCATACATCGATCCAGGAACTTTGGCCGTTAATGGCCGTGGCCGGAGGCCAGAAACGGCTCGCACTTGATGTTCGCGGATCGTCGGCTTTGACCGCGTTGCCCTCACGCGGTTCCTGGAGCCGCATGCCGGCCATCGGTTTTCGGCAGACCGCAGGCCCGCCGCAAGGGCCAGCCCACCTGGGTCGCCAGGGCCTCGAGCAGGATCGTCACCAGCAGCGCCGGCAGCAGCCAGCGCCGCAGCCCCTGCCAGGCCGCCGGCCGCGGCGCCTGCCAGACGTCGGAAAGATCGACCCGCTCCACGCCGCCGGAGCGGCCGCTGACCGCGAGCAATTCTTCCACCCGGCCGCGGTCGAACGACCATTCCGGATTCGAGGGCACGTTGATCGGCCCCACCGCCAACGCCCCGTCGCCGAGCCGGATCGCCCCCCGGACATACTCCACGTCGGCCGCGTCGATGGCCGCCGAGTAACGCCCCGGCGAGAGCCGCTCCCACGGCACCGTCGTCGCTTCGCCACCCGCCCCGCGCGACACCGTCAACTCCGGCGGGTCGGCCGCCACGCGATCGGTCCATGTGTCGTCGTAGACGAGGTCGAGCCGCACCTGCGTGCCGTCCACCCGCGCGGCGAGCCCCACGCCCGGCGGCAGCGGCGGGCCCGCGAGCCAGCGGGCGAGGCTCTGCGCCATGTCGCCGTAGCCGTCCCAGTCGCGGGTCAATCGCGAATGCTCGCCGCCGAGCGGAAACGTCACCGCCGCCACCCGTCCCGTGCCCCGCTGCCAGAAGGCCACCAGCGGCGCCGCGTATTCGTCACCCGACACCGCCGCCTGCGATGCCTTGGGCCGCAGGTAGGTGAGGTTGTAGCCGTCCACCTGCGGCAGCCATTCCAGCGGCGCGGCCGCGATCTCCGCCCAGCCGGGCGTGCCCTTCAACGCCACGGGCTCGTCGAGGAACGCCGAGCGGGCGATCGTGGCCGTCTCCATCTCGAACAGCGCGGGCAGCTCCTGGGCGTCGGCATTGAAGAAGATCCGCCCGTTGCCCCGCTTGGCGATGTCCTTGAGAAACTCGGCGTCGACGTCGGTGTCGGCCCCGAGTCCGATCACGCTCACCGTGCACTTCTCCTTGACCATCTCGGCGAGCAGGTTTTCATAGTCTCCCGGCTCCTCGGCGTCGGCCGCGTCGGCGAAGAGGATCACGTGCCGCTGGCCGACCGGCGTCTTCTGGAGGAGGTCCCAGGCCTTCTTCAGGCCCGTGTAGCAGAAGATGCCGCCGCCGGTGCTGACCACGCTGCGGGCCGCGGCCACGAGCTTGGCCCGATTCGGCCCCACGGCCACGGCCGCGTCGCTGAGCGGATGGGCCTCGCTGTCGACGGGAATGAGGACGGCCATGTCGTTGTCGCCGAGCAGTTCGATGGCCCGCGCCGCCCCTTCGTCGGCGAGCGCCATCTTCGTCTCGTTCGTGCCGGGGGCGGTCATCGACATGCTGCCCGAGCGGTCCATCACGATCGCCATCGCCACGGCCAGCTTGCGATGCTCCTGCTTGAGCTCCATGCTCACCGGCAGGAGTGGATCGAGCGGCGAGCCGAACCAGCCGCCGGAGGCGAACGAGAACCGGCCGCCGATCATCGCCAGCCCGCCCCCCTGCTCGCGGACGAAGAAGTCGAGCCCCTTCACGAAGCCCGAATCGAGCTTGTACGCCGGCACGTTGTCGAGGATCACGGCCTCCGCGCCGGAGAGCAGGCCGACGTGGGCCGCGGACAGGTCGTCGATCACCTCCACCTCCAGGCCCTGGGACCGCAGGGCCGCCGCGAGCGGCGGATCGGTGTAGGCGGTGACGAGCACCACGCGGCCGCCCCCCTGCACCTCGACCCACTGCTCGGCGACGTTGTTGCCCGCGATCGCATCCGCGTCGGGAAGGATCCGCACGCTGTAGCGGTGGGCGCCGCTGCCGGCGAGCCGGTCGGTGAACCGCACCCGGCCCATGCCCTCCCTGACCTCCACCTCACGCTTGCCGATCGGCCTGCCGTCGCGGAGGATCTCGAGCGGCACCAGGGCATCGCGGCGGCCGCGGACCACCACCTCGGCGAGCAGTCCCTCGCGGGCCTGCACCCGCCGCGGCCCGCGGAAGGCGGCCAGCGCGAAGTCGTCCACCTCCCGCCGGGGCGGGAGCCGCAGGTCGAGCGCCACCTCCTTCTGGAGCAGCTTGTCGGCCACGCGGTCGAGCGGTTCGGTCGAGTAGCCGTCGGTGATGGCGAGGATCCGGGCCGAACGGTCGGCCGGCATCTGGCCGAGCGCATGGGAGACGGCCGAGGCCAGCCGCGTGGCGGTGCGCCGGCCCGCGTAGTCGGTGGCACCGGGCCCGCTGCGGACCAGCGCCCCGCGGGTCTGGGCCTCGGCGGCGAAGTCCACGAAGAAGATCCGGTCGTCCACGCCCCGCGACTTCTCCAGGATCGTCTCCATCTCCGGCAGCCGCGGCGCCAGCTCCTCCCAGCCGGACTCGGACCGATCGACGAGCACCCACAGGTCGAGCCCGTCTCCCTGCCGCCGCACCCGCGGCACGGCGAGCAGCAGCACGGCGAGCAGCAGGCACGCCGCCCGCAGCGGCCGCTCGAGATGCAGCCCGCGCCAAAACCAGCCCGCCACCGCGAGCGCCGGCAGGAGCAGGAACCACTGCGGCGCGAGAAACCGGATCCAGGTCAGCGACATGGCGAAGCGACTCCGTGTTTTTCATTTATCTCTCCGCTACCGTCACCGGGGAGGGATTGCCCGTGCCCCGTCACCGGACGTTCGCTCCGGCCTTCCAGGCCTCCACTCACTCGGAGTTGGCTGCGCTCCGCCGACCAATCCGCCTCGCGGCGGATCGGTGCCCGTGGCTTCGCTGGCCAACTACGCCGGCTCTCAGGGCACGGGCAACCCCTCCCCTCCTGCTCCCTAGGCTTCACACTCACGTCCGCCTCCTCCACCCCCAGGCCACGAGCAGCCCGCCGATCGCGAGCCCCAGCCACAGCGGCGTCCACGGATCCTCGATCGACTGCTTTTTCGCCTGCTCGAACCGCAGCGACTCCAGGGTGTCGAGCGGCGCGGCGGTCCGGAAGTCGCTCTCCCGCGAGTCGGCGAACTGCGCGGCGCCGCTTACGATCGCGACGGGCGTTGCGGTCCCGACCCCCGTCGTCCCCGCGGCCGGCGCGGACGAGACGGTGAAAAAACCGGGCGTAGCCGGCGCTCGTCCGCGGAACGGCGCGGTCGTCGGCGTCGGCTTTCTTGCGAGGTCGGTGAACGCGATCGTCGCCCGCCCCTGCGATCCCGTGGCGAACCCGGGCGGCAGGTCGATGACCTGGGCGGTGTCGAAGTTGTCGGCCCAGGGGCGGGCGATGCGGCCGCGAATCCGCTCCACGAACCGCTGCACGAGCACCACGACCGCCGGTGAGCGGGCCGCGGTCGAGGCCGTGAGGTCGAAGTTGAGCACGAGGCTCTCAACGCGGCGGCCGCCCGACAGGACGTGCGACCGCACGCAGGCCAGCGGCCGGCCACCCTTCCAGAGCAGCGGCTCGTCGGCCGCGGTGAGGCCAAGATTCCCGGCCGGCCCCGACAACAGCCCACCCCAGCCCAGGTCGCGGGTGAGCGGATGGTCCTCGGCGGCCACCCAGGCGGGATCGTAGACCGCGGGCTTGGGCGGCGCGGACTGCGCTGCATCGCCCGCGGGCTTGCCGGCGCTCCCATCCATCATGAGCTCGTCGGATCCGAGCATCAGGCCGATGGTGTCGCGGATCGGCGCAGGATCGAAGCGGCCGATGACCAGGTCGGCCGTGGCCGGGTCGGAGACGATCTCCACGCCCGCGGCCGCCTCGGCCATCTTCGCCACCAGATCCGCTGCGGGCCCGCCGACCGACACCGCGAGCTTCACGATCCGCGGCACGGGCCGCACGAGCGGCAGCGTGTCGTCGAGCGGAAAGCGATCGGGAGCGAGCGCGAGCACGAGGCGGCCGCATCCCTCGGGCCACGCCCCTTCGAGCGTGCGGCTCTGCCCTGGCGCGAGCAGTACGGTCTGCGGCGGCAGCACGGCGTCACCGCCGGGGCCCGGCTCGGCGCCGTTCGCCGCCGTCACGATCCGGGCCGTGATCTCCCGGGTCTGCGGAGTCTGGCCGTGGTTGGTGACGAGCGTCCGCCACGTGAACCGGTCGCCGACGCGGCGCACGCTGCCGCCGGAGAAGCCGACGTTGTCGAAGGCCGCGCCCGCCGAGAGCACGGCGACGCCGCCGGGCACGCTCACGGGCCGGTCGGTGACGAGGACCACGGCCCCGGCGTCGCCCGGCACGAGGGCCGCCGCGACCGCGAGGGCCGCCGCGGGATCGTGCGTGCCGAGCGTCGGCCGCCAGGTGGCGGCGGCGGCGAGCAGGTCGGCGAGGCTGCGGCCGGCATAGAGCGGCGGCCGGCCGGGACCGGTTTCGAGGAGGTGCCAGTCGGTGCGGGCGGCGACGGCCTCCCAGGACGCGAGCCGCCTGGCGAGCAGGTCGAGCGTCGGCCCTCGGGCGGCCTGCATCGAGGCCGAGCTGTCGAGCACCACGGCCACGGTCTGCCGCGAGTCGTTTCGCACCCAGCGAGGATCGGCGAGCAGCCAGGCCAGGGCCAAGGCCGCGAGGATCTGCATCCAGAACGGAAGCGAGTTGCGGAACGTTTCGAAGCGGATGCCGCCGGCGGGCAGGGCCGCGGCCCGCTCCAGCAGGAACAGCGTGCTCGACCGCACGCGGCGCGACTGCTCCTGCAGAAAGTGGATGGCGACGATCGCGGGAAGCGCCGCAAGCGCCAGCAGGCCCCAGGGATTGGCGAAGAAGATGCCCATCATCGGCGCTTCATGCTCCACTTGAAACGAACGCCGAATGGGATCCAGATCTCCGGCTCACTGCTGGTCTGTCTGTGATCGAAGGAGGGGTTGCCCATGCCCTCGAGCGGGCTGTGGGAGCAAGCG
>JBIJCJ010000153.1:0-8760 GCA_044344765.1 Pirellulales bacterium
GGGGGCGCCGCCCCGGCCCCGCGTGGGGGCCCGCGCCACCCCCGACTGGAACTTCCCTTTGCATGGCAGAGCCCCCTACATCTCGATGACACCGGCGGGCACGGCCTCGCCGCGGAGCGCCGCGATCAGGTCGCCCGCGTCGCCCACGCGGGCGAACCCCAGGGCCCGGCGAGCACACTCCTCCCGCCAGGCCGCGAAGTGTCGCTTGTAGGCCTGGCGGTAGCGGTCGAGCATGCCCGGATCGACCCGCTGCCGGGATCGCGTCGCCCGTTCCACATCCTCGAAGTCGACGTTGCCGTCCCAATCGGGGTCGCTCTCGGCCCGAGCGCAGGGGGCGAGCACGATGCCCCGGCTGCGGGCCGCCGCCAGCCGGGAGGCCACGCGGGCCGGCGGCGACTCGTCGAGCAGGTCGCTGACGAGCACGCGGAGCGATCCGGCCCGCAGCGGCACGCGGTCGAGCTGGTCGGCGAGGCCGGCCGGCTCGGCCACGGCGTCGGGCCGCAGGCCGCCGTCGCCGGCCGCCGCCACGATCGCCGCGGGCCAGCCGTCGGCCAAGGCCCGCTCCACAGGAAGCTCCTCGGGCGGGTCGCCCGCCGCGCGGCCGAGCACGAAGAGCTTCATGTGGCCGCCGATCCGCAGGCCGCTCTCGATGCAGAAATAAAACAGCTCGAACACCCGCTCCGCCTTGGCGGCGTCGAGGAACATCGAGCCGCTGCCGTCGTAGACGAGGTCGATCCGCGGCGTCACCTCCTCGCGGTAGAGCTTCATCGTGTAGTGGCCGGTGCGGGCGTAGGCCTGCCAGTTCATGTGCCGCGGGTCGTCGCCGGGCACGTACTGCCGATGATCATGGAAGTCGATCGAGCTGCCGGCGCCCCGGCCGAGCACGTTGCCCGCCGTGCCGGACCACTGGCCGCTCCGCAGCGGCAGCCGGGCCACAGCCGCCACCGCCTTCGCTCGGGCGTGGATGTCGCGGAGGTTCACGATGCGGCCCTCCGGTCGGCGACGAGCCGCTGCGTGTGCCGCATTTCACGGAGCCACGGGCGGGCCACGATGGCGAGGATGCTGGCCAGCACGACCAGGCCGGCGAGTCCGAGCATGGAGACGGTGGCGGAACCTGCATCGCTGAACAGTCTCAGTAGGCCGGCCAGCGGGAACGGGGCCAGGAGAGCCGACCCGGAACCCCGCCCGTAAGGCGTTGTGATCATCGCCGCGTCGATCCCTAAGACCACGAGGCAAATGGCTTGCACTGCCACGTAGGCGGTCGCGCGTTCCTTGAGCCGCGGCAGAAACAGCAGCAGCGGCAGCGGGAAGACGATCGCTGCGGCCGTGAGGCTGATGCGCGCCGCCATGAGCGTCCGATCCGGTGCCGCAAAGAACATCCGCGGTGGCGTGCCGCTCGGCGCGGCCACCGCAAGACAACCCGCGGCCACGAAGCCGCCGGCCAGGGCGATGAACACGAGGCCGGTCGCCCAGCCGGGCGTCAACACCGCCGCGGCGGCCCGACCGGCGACGCCATATCGGGCGAAAGCGGCGTGCATCCGTCGAAACCGCACCGGCCACTCGCACAGCGCCCCCACGGCGGCGAACAGCACCGGCAGGCCAAACAGGAACGCCACGGCGGCGAAGTCCCAGGCGTATCCGAACATGCCGGCTCCGGCCACGACGGCCGCACATCCCAGCCCGAGCAGCCGCTTGCGGAGGGCGTGGTTCTCCGCGGCGGGCGCGATGCTCGCGGCGGCGGCCTCGAGGAAGAGCGTTGCATACAGCGCGGCGACGGCGAGCCCGAACCACCCGGGGCTGCCGGAGAAGAACGGCGGGCCACCGGCCATCGACCGCATCAGCAGGCCCCACCCGCCGAAGCCCACGAGCGTCATCAGCCCCACCCGCTCGCGCTGCGGCCGGGTCGAGGCCTGGATAGCCAGCGCGGCGACGACGGCGGAGCCCACCAGCAGCCAGCCCAGCGCCCTGAGATCATGGACCACGTTCACGCCGCCGAGGAAGTAGCGGAGCACGAGGTAGGGGAGGACCGACGCCACCACGAGCGCCGCCTGGGCCACGACCGCCGCCCACTTCCCGACGACGATCCGCGTGGCGGAGAGCCGGGTCAGCCGCACGAGGTCGAGGCTGTTGCCCGTCCGCTCCGTGGCGATCGAGTTCACGCCGCGGAGCGGGATCACGAATCCCACGGTGATCACGAGAATTGTCCAGAAGAATCCGCCGCTCGCGCGGAGCAGGTTGCCGTCGAACCGCTCGGCCGTGGCCAGCACCGTGAAGCCGCCGTGCAGCACGAGGGCCAACTGGATGAGCAGAAACGTCCACACGAACGCCCCCGACTGGATGCCCTGCCGCAGCTCGCGGACGAGCATCGGCGGCAGCCAGTCGAAAAAGTCGTCGCCCCGCCACGGCCGGCCGGCCGCTCGACCCGAGGCTCGAACCGCGTCGGTGGTCGCAGCGTCTGCCATGATTGGAGAAGAATAGGGCGTAACTCACAAATCTCGCGAAACGCCGTCAGCACGGCTGTCGCGATGTCCCGCTTTTCCAGCATCACCGGCCCAGCCAGCATGCTGTGAAGCCGTGTCCGATCCTCTCGGCACCAGAGAAGCGGCGCCGGTGTCGATGCGGCCACCCCAGCGCCGCTGCCGGGAAGCCCGAAGCGCGAGCTGAGGGAATACGCGTCGTTTCACCGAAAACCACTCCACATTCCCTCGGCTCGCGCCTCGGGCTTCAAGGAACGGGACCGCCAAATCATACAAACCGGAAACCTATCGCCGGGCAAGAAGCCGCGTTCAGCGGAGGATTTTGCCGCCGCCGTCGGCCGTGCGCTCCGTCGCTCGGCCCGGGCGGCCCGCAAACTTGCCCGGATGCATGGCACGCCGATCTACATCTGGCGGGACGGCAAGGTTGTGGCCGAGAAACCTTGACGGCCGTTCACGGGCCTCCGGTCGGTGACGAGCCGCATCACCTGCCGCATCGCGGCCCGCCATGGCCCGGCCACGAGGCCGAACACGACGAGCGTCGTCACCGCCGCTGCGGCGATGAAGAGGGCGGCGACCTCCGGTTTGTTGTTGCGAATGCCGGTGAACACCGTCAGCGCCGCGAGCGGAAACGGCAGCGTGAAGGCCCAGCCGTTCCAAGCCATGAACGTGAGTCCGCGGGGCTTGGCCACCGCAACGTACACGAACACGATGAAGCAGGCGATCTGCACGAGGGCGTAGAACAGGAGCCGCGGCCGCGCCCGCGGCACGCGCACGAGCAGCGGGAGCGGGAAGAAGACCGCCGCGACAAGCTGGCAGCCAATCGTAAGGAAAACCCAGATCGGTTCCCACCGTTGCCGAACGCAGAACACCGTCCATCCCGTCAGGCACAGCGTGGCGACGACCGCCACGAACGGCACGGCCGTCGCCCAGCCGGGCGAGAACACCGCCGCGGCCAGCCGGCCGGCACCGCCCCAGCGGCAGAACGGCCGGTAGATCGAACCGATCGGCGTCGGGTCTTCGAGGAGCGACTCGACGCAGTAACAGAACACGAGCGGCAGCGTCACCAGGATCGTGCCGATGCCCGCGTTCTGCGTTCCGAACACCGCCACCACGACCCAGGCGACGGCGATCGCGACGGCCAGCAGCCGCTTGCGGCCGGCGTGGTTCTCGGCCGAGGGGGCGATCCGGGCGGCGGCGTATTCGAGGAGCGCGACGGTGTACAGCCCGAGGCCGGCGAGGATGCCGACCCGCCCGCCGAAGCCCAGCCGCGTGAACGACAAGCGGCCGCGAAACAGCTCCTCCGCCAGTTCGACCGCCGGCACGAAGGCGACCATCGGCACCGCCACGACGACGCCGATCCGCAGCCACAGCGGCAGCGTGGAGAGCGCGAGCGCGGCGGCGGCGACGGCCATCGCCCCCGCCGCCAGCCAGGCGAAGATCTCCAGATCGACGACGACGTTCACGCCGCCGAAGAAGTAGCGGAGGACGAGGTAGGGGGCGAGCGCCGCGGCCACGAGCAGGCCCTGGCCGATGATCGCCAGCCACTTGCCGAGGACGATCCGCGTGGCCGAGAGCCGCGTCAGGCGGACGAGGTCGAGGTTGTTGCCCGCCCGCTCGCCACTGACGGCCGCCAGGCCCCGGAGCGGAATCACGAACACGAGCGCCGCGGCGATCGCCGCCCAGAACAATGCCCGGAAGTCGCGGCCGTAGGCCCCCTCCGGTGCGCCGCCGAACGTGCCCAGGGCCCAGGTCAGGATGGCGAACATCGCCCCCTGGATGCCGATGAACGTCCAGGCGAACACCCCCGACTGCACCCCCTGCCGCAGTTCGCGGACGACCATCGCCGGCAGCCACGCGGGAAAATCGTCACCCTGCCAGACCCAAGGCCGGACGGTCGCCTGCCGACCGGCGGCCACCCGCGGCATGGACTCAGCCGCCGCGGGCAGGTCGCCGCGGACGAGCCGGCCGATTGCGGCGAGCTCGCGGAGCCACGGTCGGATCACCGCGGCCAGCGCGACGGCGATCACGGCCAGGCCGGCGATCGTGAACCGGGGGGCGACCTGCTGGGCCACGTTGATCGTCGCCGCGGGCGTTCCCACACGGATCCAATTGGCCTGCACCGCGGTTGCGGCGAGCGCCGCGATCGCCCCGACCGGAAACGGGAGCGTGACGATCCGTCCGGCCTCGTACTCCCACCACGGCAGGCTCCATGGCCGGAAGGCGTTGGCGAACACGAACGCCGTGAAGCAGAGGATCTGCACGAGACCGTAGAGCAGCAGCGGATGACGGACCCGCGGCAGCAGCGCCACGAAGGGCGCCGGACAGACGAGCGCCGCGGCGGCGAGGCTCGCGAAGGCGATCGCGACGGGCCGCCAATCCGCCGGCACGAACCGGGCGACGAACCCCAGCCAGCCGGCCAGGCACGTGGCCAGCATGGCCGCGAGAAACACCAGGCCCGTGGCCCAGCCCGGCGTGAAGACGTTCGCGGCGAGGCGGCCGAGAAAGCCCGCCCGGCGAAAGCCGGCGAACAGCGTGCCCACGCGGCTCGGCCGTTCGACCATCGCGCCGACGGCGTAGCAGACGAGCAGCGGCGCGGTGGCCATGAACGTGGCGGCCGCCGCCGGGAGCGGGCCCAGCCAGCCGGCGACGGGCCAGGCCGCGGCCAGCGTCAGCGCGAGCAGCCGCTTGCGGGCGGCGTGGTTCTCGGCGGCAGGCGCGATCCGGGCCGCCGCGAACTCGAGAAACGCGACCGCATGCACGGCCAGCACGGCGAGCAGGCCGATGCGGACGGCCGCGTCGGGCCGGCCGAACACGAGCACCAGCGAACGGTCCATGAGGATCGCCAACAGGAGAAAACCACCGCCGCACGCGGCCGCGCCGGTCCCGATCCGCAGCCACATGGGGAGCGTCGAGAGGGCGAGCGCCGCCGCGGCCACGACCGCCGCCGCCGCGAGGATCCAGCCCAGCCACGCGAGCTCGGCGAGCACGTCCACACCGCCGAAAAAATAGCGGAGCACGAGATAGGGCAGGAGCGTGACGGCCACGACCGCCGCCTGGGTAACGAGCGACGCCCACTTGCCGAGCACGATCCGCGTGGCGGAGAGCCGGGTGAGCTGCAGGAGGTCGAGCCCGTTGCCGGCCCGCTCGCCGCCGATCCCGCCCAGCCCCCGCAGCGGTATGAGGACGGCGATCGCTGCCACGGCCGCGAGCCAGAAGAAAAACGCGAACGCTCCCGAATCCGTCCCCTCGACCAGCACCTGCAGCGAGAACACGAGGAACAGCGCCGCCTGGAAACAGACGAACGTCCACAAGAAGACGCCCGCCTGCACCCCCTGCCGCAGCTCCTTGACGAGCATCGGCGGCAGCCACGCGGGAAAATCATCCCCCCGCCACCCGGCATCGCGGCCGCCCCGCCCATCGATCGCAGCCGTGCTCATGAGTTGGCCGCTAGCGCCGCTCCCTCACCATGTCCACGAACGCCTCCTCGAGCCGCCGCTGCTCGCGGTGGAACTCGACGACCGGGATGCCAGCGGCCACGATCCGCCGCAGGCCGTCGGCGAGGAGGGCCGGGTCGCTCCCCTCGCGGGCCAGCCGGGCCCCGTCGCGCCGCTCCTCGAGCACGCTCCAGCCCGGGTTCGTCTGGGCCCACTCCACGAGCGGCCGCGGGTCGCCCGCCACGTTCACCAGCACGGCCATCGTGGCGGAGCCGCCGTCGCCGGCCGGGTGGCCGTGCTTGAGCGCTTCGGCGTCGCCGTGGTAGACGAGCCGGCCGCCGTCGATGAAGAGCAGCGAGTCGCACATCTCGCCGAGCTCGCTGAGGATATGGCTGGAAATGAAGAGCGTCTTGCCGCGGGTGGCGAGCAGGCGGACGAGGTTCTTGAACTCCAGCCGGGCCTTCGGATCGAGGCCCGCCGCGGGTTCGTCGAGGATCATGAACTCGGGATCGGGGATCAGCATCCGCCCGAAGCACAGCCGCTGCCCCATGCCCTTGCTCAGCTTCCCCATCTGCCGGTCGGCCAGGGGCGTGAGATCGGCGAAGTCCATCACCTCCTCGACGCGGGCTCGCCGCTGCGTGCGAGAAAAGCCGTAGGAGCGGGCGAAGAAGTCGAGGTACTCGAAGACGGTCATGTTCGGATAGGTGCCGAACGCGTCGGGCATCCAGCCGACGAGCCGGCGGACGAGGGCCGGCTCCTCGACGACGTCGAGGCCGTCCACGACCACCTCTCCCGAGGTCGGCTCGTCGAGCGTGGCCATGATCCGCATCGTCGTCGTCTTGCCCGCGCCGTTGGCGCCGATGAACCCGACCACCGCCCCGCGGCGGATCGAGAACGACAGGTCCTGCACGGCATGCACCATGTCGAAGACGCGGTTCAGGCCGCGAACCTCGACGAGCGTCGCGGCGGGCTCGGCCGGCGGGGCGGTCATGGCGTGCGGCTCCGCGTGAACGGGCCGGCGAAGTCGGCCCGCTCGTCGGCCCAACGGATCGACCCCAGCGTGGCCACGGCCACCTTCTGCGCCTGGCGGCTCGTGGCGTAGGCGTGACCACGGAGGTTCCTGACGGCGTCGAACGCCGCGCGGCGAACCGGGCCGGCGTCGGCCGCGAGCGTGTCGCACCATGTGGCGTAGGCGGCGGCGTCGCTGGCCGCGAGCGTCTTCTTCTCGCCGGTGCCGACGTCCTCGGCCGTCCAGTAGTTACCATCCTCGTCGATGATGAACACCCGCTCGAGCGGCACCTCGATGCTGGAGATCACCTCCGCCGGCCGCCCCTCCGCCCCGCCCCGGACCTCGATCCGGGCCCGCGAGGGGCGCACGGCCGCGGCCAGAAACGCCTGGTCAGAGCGGCTGCGGAACCAGTCCCCCTGCCGCGTCCGGCCCTCGATCTCGAGCAGTTCCGTCTGGGAGTCACGGTGCTCGAGCGGCTGGAGCCAGGCCGGCTCGACGATCGGGAAAGCGGTGCCGAGGAGCACGCCCGTGCGGCTGAACTCCTCCTGGATGACCGCCATCGATGTCTGCTCCGGGGCGAGCAGGCCGAGCACGCGCCGCGCCCCCACGCCGCCGACGCCGTCGCGGAGGAACATCAGCGCGAGCAGGAAGCCCGTGGCGGCGAGCGAGATCAACGGCGTGGTCCAAAAGATCCGCGACCGCCGTCCCTTGCCGGCCAGCACCATGACGTTGAGCGGCCCGGCGACGAGGCCGAAGACCGCCAGGAAGGCGAGGATCGGTACCACCGGCAGCGACCGCACGCCAAAGCGGTCGAAGAGCCTGCCGAAGCCGGGTTCCCAGCCGCCGGCGACTACGCCCGACATGTTGCCGATGTTGCCCGACGAGGCCGGATGATAGGCCTCCAGCAGCTCCTGGGTAGACCGGCGGCCGCCGCCGAGAAACTTCCCGACCTCGGCCGCTTGCAGCACTTGGCCATCCCAGGGAACGACCACGACCTCTCCAGCCCCGATCCGCCGCCGGCCATCGGGCCCCGCCTTGGGAAGCCCCATGCCATCGAGCCGCTCCACGGCCCGGTCGGCGACGAGCACGCCGGCCCGGCCGCCGGTCGCGACCCAGTCCTGCAGCGCCTTGCGGGCCCCGCCGGCGAGCGCCCGCCACTCGGCCTCGGTAAGCAGGAGATTGCGAAACGCCGACCAGCCGCGCCAGTCTTCCGGGGCCCGGGTCATGTCGAGCGGATTGCCCGTGATGGTGTACTTCGCGAACGGGTTCCCCTGTGCGGCCTGCACTTCCTTGGAGATTCCGGATTCGAGCATCGTCCATGCCAAACCGCCGCCGTGCCGAGCCTTGCTGTGGCTGCGATCGACGTGAAACGACGACGAAACGCCGGGGCCCGAAACCTGGAACATCTCGTGACCCGCAAAGCCGATCGGCGAGCCGATGAAGAGCGTCGCCCTGCCGGTCGCCCCCGCGGGCACGGCGATCCGCGCCGACGGCGTCGGCGCCGCTGCATAGCCGCCGTATGACCGCATCCTGTCGGGAGTCACCGTCCACGCATGGTCGGCGGGACTGCCGTTGGTGATCGTGACCGTGACGGGAATCAGCCCCACTTCGCGGCCGTTCGCCGGCGTGCCGAGGCCCGTCCAGCCCTCGACCTCGACCTTGATCCCGCTGGCCGGATCGGTATGGAGAACCTCCACCTCCGCCCGTCCCACGGCCGCGAGGGCGAGGGCAAGCACGGCTGCAGGCCACCACCGATCACGATGGCCCTTTTCGGCGCGCCCTCGGAAAACTCGATTCCCTCCCTCTCCCTCTGGGAGAGGGTCGGGGTGAGGGTGCCTTC
>JBIJCJ010000149.1:0-9089 GCA_044344765.1 Pirellulales bacterium
GCCCGCGCTGCGGCCGTTCAATCCTGTCTCAGGTAACCATCAACCGGAGAGCCGTGTGCGGGAGACCCGCCAGCACGGTTCGGAGGGAGGGGGGCCCGGGCCAACCGGGCCTCCCTACCCCTATTCCCGAGGGCACGGGCGAGGATCAAGCGCGAGGCGTTGATGGGATGCACACGCCATCCTCGCGAGGGTCGTTGTCATGCCCGTCCTTTGTCGTCCGTTAGCGCCGTATAATGCCGCGGTTCTAGTTCATCCGTCCCCCGTCAGCGACGAGCGTGCCGATGCTGTCTTGGTCGCTGCCCTTGTCCCGTGCGCCGGAACTCATGGACGACCCGGCCCTCGCGGCAGGCGATCATGTGGCGGCCCTGGGGGCCCTGGCCACCATCAACGCCGTTTCGCGAACGGCCGCGTGCCTGACCAGGTCGGTCGCCGCCATGCGGCCGCCGCAGGGTGCCCCGTTCACGGTCGTGGACGTGGCCTGCGGCGGCGGCGACGTCACGGTCGCCCTGGAACGGCGGCTGATCCGGGCCGCGGCCGGATCGCAGCCGCAGGTCGTCGGCATCGACATCAGCCCCCGGGCGATCGAGCGTGCTGCACGCTTGGCCCAGCAGAGCCGCAGCGGGGCGGCGTTCCACGTCCACGACGTGCTGCAGGCGGGCTGTCCGCCATGCGATGTCGCCGTGAGTTCGTTGTTTCTCCATCACCTCGACGACACGGCGGCGGTCGGGCTGCTCCGCAGTATGGCGCAGGCCGCCCGTGTCGGCGTCGTGATCTCCGACCTGATCCGCAGTCGCCTCGGGCTGGCGCTGGCCGTGATCGGCACGACCGTGCTCACGTCATCGCGGGTGGCCCGGGTCGATGGACCGCTCTCGGTGCGGGCCGCCCGCACGATCCCCGAGTATCGTGGGCTGCTCGCGCGGGCGGGAATGTCGGCTGCCGTGGTGCGTCGCACCTGGCCCGAACGGGTGCTCATCACCTGGCGACGTGCCGCCGCGGCCGAGGGAGCACGATGAAAACGCTGCCGGCCACGACGACCATCGACGCAGCCGCGGGAATCCGGTGGGATGTCGTGGTCATCGGCGCCGGACCGGCCGGCGGAGCGTCGGCTCTCCGGCTCGCGCGGCATGGGCTGCAGGTGCTGCTCATCGATCGTGGCTCGCTGCCGCGCGGCAAGTTGTGCGGCTGCTGCCTCGCGCCCGCGGCGATCACGGAACTCCGCCGCCTCGCGATCGGCGCGGGCGGGCCGCTCGCGCGGGCCGTGCCGTTGCACCGCATCCACGTGGCCACCGGAGGACGCCAGGCAGGCATCGACGTGCAGGGCGGTGCGACACTCTCGCGGGAGACGCTCGATGCGACCCTCGCCACGGCCGCCGTCGCCGCGGGCGGCCAGTGGCTGCCGGAGACCGCCGCCCTGGCGATCGATGAGCATGACGCCGATGAGCCGCTGGTCCGCGTGACGGTCCGTGAAGCGTGCGCGGCCGACGGCCGCACCACGCGTCTGGAGTGTCGGCGACTTCTGCTCGCCACGGGCCTGGGCGGTAATGTGCGGATTCCCGGCGGTGCGGCGCTCGAGCTGCCGGCGGCCGTGGCGCCGCGCAGTCGCATCGGGATCGGGGCCGTGCTTCCCGCCGCTGCGGCCCCGCTGCCGCCCGGTGAACTGCTGATGGCCGTCGCGGACTGCGGCTATTGCGGCATCGTCCGGCTCGAGGACGGTCGGATCGACGTGGCCGCCGCGGTCGATCGGCAGGCCCTGGCGGCGATCGGACCGAGCGCAACGCTCCGCCGGATCGTGGGCGAGGCCTGCGGCCCGGCCGGAAGCTGGGCGAGTCTCGGCGACCTCGACACGGTCGCCATGCGAGCCACGCCGGCGCTGACTCGCTCTGCGCCGCTCGTCGTCGGGGCGGCGCGAAGCGTCTGGCGGGTCGGTGATGCCGCCGGCTACGTGGAGCCGTTCACCGGCGAAGGCATGGGCTGGGCCCTCGTCGCCGCGCGGCTGGCCGCGGATGCGCTGTGCGCCGCGGGCCGGGGCGAACTCGAGCCCGCCTCCGTCGCGGCCGGACGGTATGCCACCGCGCACGCCGGATACTTCCGCCCGCGCCATGCCCGCTGTCGCCGGGTGGCGGCCGTGGTGCGACGGCCCCGGATCATGGATCTCGCCGTGCGGGCCGCGCAGCTCGCGCCGTGGGCCGCGCGGCTCGCCGTGCCGGTGGTGACGGGTGGTCACGCCGGCGGTCGCTCCGCAGTGGGAGGCGCCGCGTGAGCCTGGCGATTCTCGGCATCGGCACGGCGACCCCGGCGCGGGAGATCCCGCAGGCCGCCGCGGCCGAACTCGCCGCGAGCTTCGCCAATGCGGAGCCCGGTCGCGAGCGGACGCTGTCCGCGATCTACCGTCAGACCCGCATTCGCGCCCGCGGTTCGGTCTTGCTCGAGGACCCGGCGGGGAAGACCTTCGCCCAGAGCTTCTTTCCACCGGCCGCCTCGGTCGCCGGCGGCGGCCCCTCGACGGCCCTCCGCATGGCCCGCTATGCCGCGGAGGCCGGCCCGCTCGCGCGGACTGCCGCCGGAAACGCCCTGGCCGGAAGTGGCGTGGCAGCCGCCGACGTCACGCATCTGGTCACCTGCTCATGCACGGGGTTCGCCAATCCGGGCGTCGATCTCGACATCGTCCGCGGGCTCGGGCTGGCGGCGGAAGTAAGCCGGACCCACGTGGGATTCATGGGCTGCCACGGGGCCTTCAATGCCCTGCGGGTGGCCGAGGCTTTCGCCACCGCCCACGCCTCCGCGGTGGTGCTCGTGGTGTGCGTCGAACTGTGCAGCCTGCACTTTCAATACGGCAGCCGCAGCGACGCCGTCGTGGCCAACAGCATCTTCGCCGACGGGGCGGCGGCCCTCGTGGGCGTCGGCGTTGGCCATCCGCTGGCCGGCGCCGCCGGGTGGCATCTCGACCGTCAGTGGTCGCGGCTGCTCCCCGAATCGACGGCCGAGATGGGCTGGGTGATCGGCGATCACGGGTTCGAGATGAGCCTCTCGCCGCGGGTGCCGGGGATCATCCGCCGCGAAATCGGAGCCTTGGTGTCGGCGGCACTGGCCGACGCCGGGCTGAATGCCGCCGCGATTCCCGCCTGGGCCGTGCATCCGGGCGGCCCGCGGGTGCTCGCCAACGTCCGCGACGCGCTCGGCCTCGACGAAGCGGCACTCGCCGCGTCGCACGAGGTGCTCGCCGCGCACGGCAACATGTCGAGCGCCACGATTCTGTTCATCCTCGACCGCATGCTGCCGACGGCGCCGGGGCCGTGCCTGGCGATGGCCTTCGGGCCGGGCCTGACCGCCGAATTGGCGCTGTTGCGGCGGAGCGTGATGCGGGCTTGAGATCAGCGGCGGACCGCGGGCTGGCCGGCCATCATTGGCAGGCCTTGGCGAAGATCTTGCTTGACACCGTCCAGCAGTCGCTGTTTGATGCCGCTGGCAGTTGGATCTTCGGCGGATCGACACGTCCACCACCGGTGGGAAAGGACACAGGAATCCGTGATTTCATCAGCGAACACGGCGATGGGGTGCCGGGCCCGGCGACGGTTCATGGCGTTGGGAGTGGTCGCGGCGGCCCTGTGTGGAGCGACCAAGGCCTACGGCCAAGGGGCGCCGGTGCGTCTCGACTTCGATACTACCAGCTTCGCCACCAGCGGCAACACGCCCGCCTCGGGCGTTACGCCGTGGAACGGCGGCGTGACCATGCTCTCCGACTCGAACGTGTTCGTGTCGTTTCTGGGCGGCAAACAGTTGACTGTCACGGTCGGCAGCGGGACGCTCACGGGGGGCAACGGCAACTGGACGTACGTGCTGGCCGGCGGCACGAGCACCTACAGTTCGACCATGAGCCAGGGGTTTTCGATCGCGCAGCTCAAGAGCGGGACCGCCTTCCTCGCCTATGCGGATTCCTCGCGGATGTACATCTCGTACGGCACCAACGCCTACAGCCAGTCGAACCAGCCCGCCTTCACCGATTCCACGCGTTACAGCTACGTCGAGCTCAATTACAAGACCGGCGGCAACGGCGTCGACCTGTCGAACATCGAGCAGTTCGGCGGATCGATCGGCCTGAAGTCGCTCACGTCGAACAGCACGGTCACCTACGAGACCGGCAACACGCTGTCCACGCAGCAACTGCTGTCGACGCTGGTCCAGACGGCAGGCGGCACCGCGGCTGGCCCGACGTGGGTGCCGACCGGCCCGGGCGGCACGATCGTGCGGGTGACCGGCCCATCGAACGTGGCGAACGTGCCCTCGCCATTCACGGACTTCCAGCCCTACCTGGCGAACGTCTTTGCGGCCGGGGCTGGGGATCTGCAGAGCCCGACGATGACGCTCATGCGTGATCCCTACGCGCCGCAGCCCACGGCCGGAGCCCGGTCGGGCACGGCGGTCGGAGCCCTCAACTGGTCCGGTGCCATCGGCTTCACGTCGAGCAGCACCGCCACCGGGGTCGTGTCGGGTTCGAACTACAATACCGGCTACTTCTTCACGCCCACGGTCACGCAGAACGTGACGTCGTCGGGCACCTTCTACGGGTTGCAATTCACCGGCAGCGTGAGCGTCTGCGTGCCGACTGCATTCGCCGGCACGACGACACCCACCAAGTGGTACGACGGCCTCACTATCAACGTGAGCACGGGCACGGACGGCGCCGCGATCAACAGTTTTCTGCAGTCCGGTGGCCCGACCGCGGTGACAAACATCACGCTTTCCGGCACGGGCTGGGCGCAGTACTCCGCCGACTTCTCCCTGGGCTCGGGCACCGCCAATGCGGCGGCGGGCGCACCGACCGCGGCGGTGGCGGGCGGCGCGAATTCCTCGACCAGCCCGGAGTATGGACAGGTCGTCCAAAAGGTGCTCGGCGACTTCCAGGAGGGTCTGAACGCGGGGCTGTATGCCAACACCGCGAGCGGCTCGTATACCTACTATCTCTTCAGCAATGGTGCTTCACCACTCTCCACGACGGGCACGGTCGGTGTGTTGCCCAGCTCCGTGTGGTACCAAAATCCCCAGTTCGCGTATCAGAATACCGGTACCGGGGCGCAGAACACGTTCGGTGCGGTGATCTGGAATAACTCGTACCAGGTGACGTCGTCCGGTTCGATTGCCTACGGCGGCGTCTACGGCAGTCCCTATGACGATCGGTTCGGCTCTCCCTACACCGGCGAATTCGGTAACACCTTCGCGTTGAATCCCGGCGGATCGCTGCTCGTGACCCTCAACGAGGCCATCGTGGCCGTCCCCGAGCCCTCGACCGTGGCCCTTTTCGCCGTGGCTGGCGTGGCGCTCGGCGGCACGGCGTGGCGCCGCCGCAGACGTCGCGCGGCACGCGGCACGCGGCTGACGCCGAGCGGGGACTGCGGATTCGCACTGGCGAGTCCTTCGCCCAGCTGAAGAAGGAACGGTCGATCCCCATCCCGTCTGCCCGCCCGGCGGTGCGGTCAGCGGACCAGCGGCGGCTGGCCGGCCATTGCCGGCAGTCCCTGGGGCCGGGCCTCCGCCGGATAGAAGGCACCCCACACGGGGCAGTGGTCCGAGACTTCGAGGGCCTGCTCCGGCGAGAGGCGGTAGGAGTTCTGCAGGTCGAGCACGCCGGCGTGGCCCAGGTATTCGCCGGTCATCGGCTGGGCGAAGACGAGGTTGTCGTAGGTCTTCGTGCGTCGTGTGTTCGTCGTCATGCCGCTGATCGCCCAGCCGATGCCCGGAATCCGCCGGAAGGCGCTGAACTGGGGCGGCCCGGCGTTGAGATCCCCGAGCAGGATCACGTCGTCCTCGTCGGGCCGCGCGGCCTGCAGCGCCTGGAACACGCCGGTGAGCGCGTCGAGCTCCTGCGGCACCTCGTCGGGATCGGTGTGGATGTTCACCAGCCAGAACGTGAACGCCATCGCGGCCGGGTTGACCCGCGTGCGGAAGCGGGCGTGCATTGGCGGGCGGTGGAGCCGACCTTGCGGGTCGGGAACGATGCCCAGCGACGTCGGATCGACCTCGATGCGGTTGGTGTCGTAGACGAAGGCGTACTGCTCCTTGCTGGAGGTGCGGCCCTGCCGGGGACCGATGACGTGCTGGTAGCGGCTGCCGTCGGCATTCACCGCCCGCACGAACGCCGGCAGGATCTCGTCCGACTTGGCCCGCACCTCCTGGATCGCCACGATGTCGAAGTTGCGGACAACGCGGGCGAGCACCTCGACGACCGCCGGCTTCGACATCTTCGATTCGCCGAACACCTGGATGTTGAAGCTGGCGACGAGGATCGCGTTCCACGGCTTCGGCACCGCGCCGCCCGGCGGCTGGCCGTGGGCAGCCGGGGCCGAGCCGCACAGCAAGGCCACCGCCACCCAGGCGAGGCGCGGGCGGGCGAACCGGGGCCGGAACGCGTTGGAGCAAGGGGCTGCCACGCTCCTGGTATCGACCGAATCGGTGGGCCACGATCGGCCAGAGTGCCCGGGAGGAGCCTGCCAGGTTCAGCGTGCCGGGTTCGCCGCCGCCCGGCCGACCCGTCAGCCGCTGGCCGCGAGGGCCTCCCGGGCCAGGCGGGCGAGTCGGGGATTGGAGGACTGCGCGGCCTGCTCGAGCGGCCCGCGGGCTGCGGCCGCGGCGGCGCCCACCTTGCCCAGCGCCCAGGCGGCCCGCTCGGCGACCGCCGGATCATCCGCCCCGAGGCATGCCGCCAGCGCCGGCACCGCCGCTGCCGCATGCTGCCCAGATCGCCCCAGCAGCGTGACCGCCCAGTACGCCGTCAGCGGATCAGGGCCGGCTGCGAGTTCGATGAGCTGCGGGATCGAGCCCGGCGGCGGCGGACCCAGTTCCTCGAGCGCCGCCGCCGACCATTCGCGGACCTGGTCGTCGGCGTCGCCACACGCCCCTACGAGAGCGACCGCGGCCACGACGGCCGCCGGTCCGGCGCGGCACAGCCGTTCGGCGGCGTCCGCCCGCACGGTGGCGTCGCCGGCGCTCAACTGCGCGACCAGCCCGTCGATGTCGTCGGTGTCGCCGGCCATGCGCGGCCCTCCTCGGTCGGATCGATTCAGCGGAGCTGCGCGCGGGCCGACTCCGCCCACGGGCTCTCCGGCGTCAGGTCCAGGAACCTGCGCAGATGGTGCCGCGCCTCGGGCTCACGGCCGAGCGCGGTGAGCACGGCGGCCACGTGCCAGTGGGCGTCGGCATAGTCGGGCTCCTGACGGAGCACGCCCTCCAGCGCCGCAAGCGCCAGTTCGTATTCACCGAGCTCCGTGAGGACGCAGCCGAGGCTCGACCGCGCCCGAAGGTGGTCGCCGTCGATCTCGATCGTGGCGTAATACCGCTCCCGCGCCGCGGTCAGGTCGCCGGCTCGATAGAGCAGCTCGGCGAGCATGAACATCACCGGCGCCGTCGGGCCCTGGGCCTGGAGCACCGCCCGCAACGCCTCGGCGGCCTCGGCGAACTCCCCGGCGGCCTCCAGGTCGTCGGCGAGGTCGAGGATCTCGGCCGTATCGTCGTCGGGCTGGCACGCGACGCCGATCGCTGCCGCCTCATGGTCGGGCTCCGGCGGCCAGCCGGGCAGGATCGCCGCCAAGGCTCGCCGCGGCAGGCCGTCGCCCGCCAGTTGGTCGGTATAGAAGGAGAACTGCGTCTGCCCGCCGGCGCCCAGCAGCCGCTCGCCGTCGCGGATGCTCAACCGCCGGCCGTCGGTCACGATCCGCTCGGCGACGCGGGCCGCCTCGGTCGCGCCCCCCGGCGCGAGGCCGGCCAGTTTCGCGTCGATCTCGCGCAGCGACAGGCCGCCGGCGAGGAGCCGGGCGAGATGGCGGCCCACCACGAGCTGCGGGAAGTCGAACCACTCGAGCGCGCCGGAGCGACGCACGGGCGCGAGCAGGCCGCCGCGCACCCAGTGCCGCAAGGCCGCCGCCGGCACGCCGAGTAACTCGGCCATCATCGCGGCGGAATGCAGCCTGTGGACGCCCGGCAGCCCCGCGAGCTCGTCCGCGACGGGGAGTGCTTGGGACGCCGAGCCACCGCTGGGCTGCTGCGGGCGGAGAAGGCGGTCGTCCGTGACCTTGCCAGCCATGAGCATGACGGTCCGAGAAGGCGAAGCTGGATCGCGGGAATGTACTCCCCGCGCCCGACCCTGCCAATCGCCGCCGCTCACTCGGCGAATTTGCGGCTCCGGCTTTCGTCCCGTGGGAAGTCGTCGGGTATCGGCAGCGTCACCGTGCCCGTCGCAGCCCACTCGCTGCCCCGCTGGAAGGTCGTGATGAAGCCGACGCACTCCTGCGAGTACGGGGCGTGGCCCAGCGGCGTGTGGAAGACGCGGCCCTTGCCGTACTCGATCGTCATGATCATCGGCTCGTGCCGCCCGCTCTTCGGGCTGTGGGCCGTCGCCAACACCCGCATGTTGACGGCTGGGCCGCGGAGGCTGTCGTAGAGCTCGTCCTTGGCATGCATCCACCGGGCCGGCATGTCCTGGGTGATGGGGTGCGAGCCGTCGCGGACCACGATCGGGAACTCCGCCTGCGGGCCGTGGCCGCCGCCGGGGCCGGGCCGCTCGTCGCGGACGAGTCTGCCCTCGTCGGTGTAGTAGACGTAGGGCCCGCTCCGCTCGTCGCGGCCGCCCCAGCCGCCGAGCCCGATCATCTCGTTCCAGGCGGGCCAGTCGGGAAACGAATTGTCGGCGGCGTGGACGACCACCAGCCCGCCGCCTCCGCGGACGAACTCCTCGAGGGCGGTGCGGGTCGCGGCCGGCCACGAGGCCGCCTTGTGACCGAAATTGCTGACCACGACGGCGTAGTCGGCGAAGCGGGGAGCGAAGGTCGGATCCTCGCCCTGCGGGGCGTGTGTCCTGGCGTCGACGCGAAACAGCCCGGTGTCTTGCAGATATTTCTTCATCATGCGGCTGGTCTGCGGCCAGTCGCTGTGATTGTTCTGGCCGTCGACGAGTAGCGCCCGCAGCGGCTCGCCCGCGGAGACGGGACCAGTCCCGCAGGCCGCGAAAGCGATCGTGCACAGGACGAGCAGCCGGACAAGCGGGTACACGGCAGTGGCCTCCGACACGAGAATACCCCGGTCTCGCTCCCTCAACGATG
>JBIJCJ010000150.1:0-9042 GCA_044344765.1 Pirellulales bacterium
CAAAAGCGCGTCACGGCATTCGATGTTGCCGTAAGCCTGCAGGATCGGCTCCGAAAAACTCTCCGGGGTCTTGCGGTCGCGGAGATGCCACTGGAGCCAGCCGATCCAGAGCACCACCTCCGCGATCGCCACCGCCCGGGGATTGATCTCGATGCCGAGAAACTGCTGCGGATCGACCGTCCGCTCCATGTGCTCGAGGTCGGCCTGCGTTTCGCCGAGCTGGGCGAGCCAGTCGCGGGCCTCCGCCTCGATCTCCTTGAGCTTCACCATCGACACATAGAGGAAGTTGCCCGTGCCGCATGCCGGGTCGAGCACCTTCGTGGCCGTGAGACCGTCGAGAAACTTTCGCGCCTCCGCCCTGGCCCGGTCGAGCCGGCCGGCGTTGGCCTCCGCCAGGCTCGCCGCCCGGGCCGCCTCCCAGTCGTCGCGGACCGGCTCGATGATCGTGGGCACGACCAGCCGCTCCACATAGGCCCGCGGCGTGAAGTGGGCGCCGAGCTTGTGCCGCTCGCGGGAGTCGAGGGCCCGCTCCAGGAGCGTGCCGAAGATCGCCCGCTCCACGTCCTTCCAGTCGGATTTTCCCGCGTCGATGAGCAGCTGAATCTCTTCCGCGTCGAGCGGCAGCGGCTCGTGCTCGCGGAAGATCGATCCCTTGAACTGCTTGATCCGCGAGCGGAGCGCCGTCGAGAAGCCCCCTGCCCCCATCATCTTCCAGACCTCCGACACCAGCGGCACGAACTGCTCGGGGGAATCCTTGAGGCTCTCGAGCAGACTCGTGAAGCCGCCGCGGGGCGTGAGGCAGACGTCCTCCGAGAAAAACGTGAACAGGCAGCGGATCAGGAACCAGGCCACCTGCTCCGGGTCGTACCGCTTCGCCTCCAGCCGCCGCGCGAGCACGGCGATCCGCGCGGCGATCTCGCGGGTCACCTTGGCCGCATGGCGGGCCGGATCGAGCGACAGCGGATCGAGCCACAACGCCCGGAGCCGCTGGCGGAGCCCCTCGTCGCGGAGTTCGGCGAGTGAAAACCGGTGGCTGCGGGCGTCGGGAAACGCCGTGTACACCTTCCCCAGCCGGGAGAAGTCGGCATACAGCTCGAACGAATGGCCGATGTCGATGACGAGCAGGAACGGCGGGTTGTCGTCGGCGAGTCCGCGGAAGTAGTTTTCCGCCTGGCCGCGGGCGGCGATCATCGAGTCGTTCCAGCCGGCCGTGCCGCGGACGCTCGTGCCACTCTTGCGGCGGGCCTTCGGCGCGGCGGGGTCGGCCACCGAGAGCGGATCCTTCTCCGGCCGGGCGACCGACTGCTTCGTCTCGCAGACGAACGCGGCCTTGCGGTAGAGGTCGATGTACTTCGTGGTCGTCTTGCCGTCGGGCAGCGGAAACGACACGGCCTTGTCGAAGACTTAGGTGTTGGCCGCCTCGTCGGCCACGCTCGGGTCGGGCCGCGGCAGGCCGAGCACGTCGCACAGCTCGGCCAGGAAGATCTGGTAGTTGGCCCGCTCCGCCCCGGCGCTCGTGCCCCAGCGGGCGATGAAGGCTTCGAGCACGGCCGCGTCGCCCGCCCCGCCCTGCTCCGTCGCTGCCGTGCCCTGGTGTTCGCTGCTCATGGGCAGCAGCCTACCCGCCCGCCCGAGGGATGCTCAACCGAAGGGCGGTGCGGACGTCAGCCCGCGGCGCCGGCCTCGATGAACTTGCCCATGGCGCGGAACTTCTCGTAGCGGGCCGTCACCAGTTCGTCGCCGGGCTTCGACACGAGTTCGCGCAGCGTGCGCACGAGGTAGGTCTTGAGCCGCGTCGCCATCTGCCGCGGATGCCGATGGGCGCCGCCGGCCGGCTCCTCGATCACCGCGTCGATGACGCCGAAATCCTTCAGGTCGCGGGAGCGGATTCGCAGCGCCCGGGCGGCGTCGGCCTTGTATTCCACGCTCTTCCACAGGATGCCGGCGCAGCCCTCCGGGCTGATCACGCTGTAGTAGGCGTGCTCGAGCACCGCCACCCGGTCGCCCACGCCGATGCCGAGCGCCCCGCCCGAGCCCCCCTCGCCGATCACGACGCACACGATCGGCACCGGCAGCGTAGCCATGAGGAACATGCTCTCGGCGATCACCTGGGCCTGGCCTCGCTCCTCGGCACCGACGCCCGGATAGGCGCCGGGCGTGTCGATCAGGCAGATCACCGGCAGGCCGTACTTGGCCGCCAGCCGCATCTTGCCCATCGCCTTGCGGTAGCCCTCGGGATGGGCGCAGCCGAAGTGGCAGGCCTGCCGTTCGGCGAGCGTCTTGCCCTTCTGGTGGCCGATCACGAGCACCTTGTGCTGGTCGAGCTTGGCGAAACCCGTGAGCATGGCCGGGTCGTCACCGAAGGCCTTGTCGCCGTGGAGCTCCACGAACTCGTCGAACACGAGTCCGAGGTAGTCGCTCGTCTTCGGCCGATCGGGGTGCCGGGCGATCTCGATCGTCTGCCACGGGTCGAGGCCGCCGAAGACCTGCTTCTGCACCTCGACGAGCTCCCGCTTGAGCCGCCGCAGCTCTTCCTGCTGGTGCGCCCCCAGCGGGGCGGCTTCGAGGGCCGCGATCCGGTCCTCGATCTCGTAGATCGGCTTTTCCAGCGGGAGTCGGTGCAGGCCGGCGGCCATCGGGGCGTCTCACGGAGGGCGGGGTCTGTCGCGGCGGATTGTCCCCGCGTGACGCGGCGCGAGTCAATTCCGGTTCCGGCGGCCGCGTCAGGCCCCGGACCGCTCCAGGAGGCGGACGCTCCGCAGCTGCTGGAGCACCTCCTGCATCGAGGCCGGCCGGTCGGCGGGCTTTTTGGCGAGCAGTTTTCGCACGAAGGCCGACCCGCCCGTCGTCGCGTTGCGATTGAACTGGTCCACGGCGGGGGCCGGCGTCGAGACGTGCTTGTTGAGCAGGTCGTTGGGGTTGGCGGCCGTGAACGGCGGCTTGCCGGCGAGCAGCTCGAAGAGCACGCAGCCGAAGGAATAGATGTCGGACCGGGCGTCGAGGGCCGCGCCCCGGATCTGCTCGGGCGACATGTAGCTCGGCGAGCCCTGGGCGGTGGTCTTGCCGCCCAGGAGTTTCCCGAGAAAGCCCGACGCCTTCGCGGCGATCGCGAAGTCGATGAGCTTCACCTGGCCGTCGGGGGCCGCGAGGACATTGTCGGGCTTGAGGTCGCGGTGCACCCAGCCGCGGGCGTGCATGTGATCGACCGCCAGGGCGATCTCCGTCACGATCCGCTGCAGCCGCGGCGCCAGGGCATCGACGCCGGCCGCGATCTGCTTCTTGAGGTTCGGGTGCGGATAGAGCTCCATCACCAGATGCGGCGGGCCCTCCGCGGTGACGAGCCGGTCGATCTTGATGATCGTGGGATGGTCGAGCGACTTGGCGACCTTCAGTTCGTGCTCCAGCAATTTGCGCTGGGCCGGGTCTTCGGCCATGCTCGCCACGACCAGTTTCACGGCGACCCTCCGGCCGGCCGGCGCCTCCACGGCCTCCCAGATCTGGCAGTGACGGCCGACGCCGATCTGCTGCACGAGCGTCAGGGGACCGAGCTTGTCGGAGGGGCGGGCCATGCGAGCGGGTCCAGTCGGGTGGAGACGAGCATCAGGCCCTGCGGCGGTGCGGTCGGACCGGCGGCGGCCCGGCTGCGGGCCGCGAGCGCCGCGGCCGGCCAGTCCACCGCTCGGCGTGCGGCCCCGACCATCACCAGTGTGCCGGCGATGATCCGCACCATGTTGTGCAGGAACCCGGTGCCCTCGACCTCGATCCACACCTCGCCGTCGGCGACGTCGTCCGGCCCGGTGTGGCGGTGGACCGAGAGCGACAGGATTGTGCGCACTTTCGAGAGGCGTGTGGAGGGGGTGGTTTCGAAACTGGTGAAATCGTGCTCGCCGACGAGGGCCGCGGCGGCGGCATCCATCGCCGGGACGTCGAGGCGGCCGCGCCATCGCCACACGAGATGCCGGGCGAGCACGGGCCGCCAGCCGGCGTCGTGGATCCGGTAGCGATACCGCTTGGAGACCGCCGCGGCCACGGGATCGAAGTCGGCGGCCAGTTCGCGGGCGGCGACGACGGTCACGTCGGGCGGCAGCTTCGCGTTCAGCGCCCGCATCCAGACCTCGGCCGGGAGCGGTCCGTGGGTCGTGAACGCGGCGATCTGGTCGACCGCGTGGACGCCGGCGTCGGTGCGGCTCGATCCGCGCACGAGCACCTCCTCCCCCGACACCTCGCGGATGGCCGCGGTCACCACCCCCTGCACCGTCGTTCGCCCCGGCTGCACCTGCCAGCCGGAGTAGCGGGTGCCCTCGTAGGCCAGCCGCAGTCCGATGCGGCGCGGAGACGGGATCATGATGAGCTTTTGATTCGGCCAGCGGGTTTGAAGCACCGGGCGGAGACCGCGGCCAGCAGCGGCTGCCAGGAGGCGGCCGGGACGAACGCCAGGTTTGCCGTGATCATCGCCAGGCCGAACTCCATCATCCCCATCGCCAGGCCGATGCCCAAGTGCACCGCCACGGCCATCGCGATCCACAGCCGGCGGGTGAGCCGGGGCCAGATGAGCGCCGGGTAGGCGACCTCCCAGAAGAGCGTGCCCAGCGTGAGCGCGTTGATCACAAGCGGGTGGCGGGCGAGCCAGGTGAGATCGAGCGTGCGGTACTGGACGTTCGCGGCAGCTCCCCACAGAGCCGTGCCCTCCCACCAGCTCGGCCCCAGCATTTTTCCGCACCCGGAAAAAAAGTAGACGACGCAGAGGTGAACCTGGATCAGCCGCAGGGCGATGTTCGCGGCCACGGACGGGACGCCCCCCCCTGCCCCGAGCAGCCGATCAACCGAGAGCCGCGCGCCGGCGGGGCCGATCGCCAAGGGAATGAGCAGCATGCCGAGCGTGTCGTCGAGGCCGAAGGTGTTGAGCGGCGCCCGATTGGCCGCGCACAAAAAGCCGACGAGCGCCGTCACGGCGGCCAGCGGCGTGGCCAGGCCGATCGTGAGCAGGATCGCGGCGATGAGCGTCAGGCCCGCGATCACGCGGATGCCGTTCGGGCCCGGGGCGGCGAAGTAGCCGCTCCACTGCCAGGGCTGATCGTTCATCCGCCACACGTGCTCCGGCGGCATCCAGCCGCCGGCGCCGAAGAAGCCATCGACGTCGGCGAGCCACACGCAGCTCGACCAGGCGAGGATCAGCCCCGTGGCGATCCGCACCACCGCCAGCGGCAGCGGGTCGGCCGGCGTGAACCAGAAGCTGTTCCATGCGCGGGTCCAGCCGCCGGCCCACGACTCCCCTCCCCTGCCCTGCTCCGCGGCGGCCTGCATCCGCGGCTTCACGGTCACGATCCGCGAGTGGCTCATCGCGCGGCCTCCTGCGGCCAGGCGAAGGTGCCCAACGGCGTGATGATGTCGGTACCCGCCGCGCCCGCGACCACCTCCTCCGGCCCCGGCAGGTAGTGCTCGACCATTTCGAGCCGCACGCTCGTGCCGCCGGTCTGCCGGAGCAGGTTGCCGGCGACGCCCTTCACCAGCGGCAGCCACTCGGGCTTGGCCCGGGCCCGTACCTCCGGAGGCGCCTCCACGGTGGGCACCTGCGCGGCGATCTTCTCCGCGATCATGAACCGGCGGTGGTAGAGCAGCCGCGGCCAGTCGGTCTCGCGGTCGGGGATTTTTCCAGTGCGGGTCGCGCCGTCGGGGAGCGTGACGGTCCAGCGGATCGTGTGGCCGGGCCCGGGGTCGGGGGCGAAGAACCGGTAGCCATGATCGAGATAGAGCGCGCCGATGAGCGGTCGCAGCGGCCGCCGCAGGGTGCCCGCGAGCTCGCTCGCCGGCGGCGGCCCGGCCAAGGGCGGCACGATCACCGCCGCGAGGTAGCCGGCGATCGCGAGCGACGCCACCCAGCGGGCGGGTCGCGACCAGGCGGCAGGGGTGAAGGACGAGGCGTTCACTAGGTTGCGTGTCACACGACCGTGCTCGCTGCCGGAATCTGCATTCACTATCTCCCCCTCCCTCTGGGAGAGGGCTGGGGTGAGGGTGCAGGGCATCGGCGCACCACCGCAGGCACCCTCACCCGGCCTGCCTCTCCCAGAGGGAGAGGCGAGATGGCGAAGCTCCGACGCACGCCAACAAGAATTCTCGCCGAACACTGTTCTCAGGGATGACTTTTTCCACCGCCAGATTCGCTCGTGCCCGGTCGTGTCCGCAGCCTTCAGCATCCGGTCGCACCGCTGGCGCGGGTCGTAGGGGTGTCCCGCGTGGCAGCGCGTGCTCGTTACCCGGTCTTCCCCGTGCAGGCCAGACTTCGACTTTTCATGTGGAGCACATGCAACTATGCTTTAAGCATGAGCAAGATGATCCAGATTCGAAACGTGCCGGACGGCGTGCATGCCACGCTCAAGGCCCGGGCCGCGCTCGCCGGCCAGCCCCTCACCGAGTTTTTGCTCGCTGAAATCCGCCGCGTCGCCGAGCGGCCCTCCGCGGAGGAACTCGCCGCGCGGCTGGTGCGTCGTTCCGGTGTCCGCCTGACGACTTCGCCTGCCAAGGCGGTGCGGGCAGAGCGGGATCGACGATGATCGTTCTCGACGCCTCCGCCGCCCTGGAACTCCTGCTGCGGGCCGCGGATCGTCCCGGTCTCGTGACGCGGATCCTGCGGGGCGGCGAATCGATCGCCGCCCCGCATCTTCTCGACCTCGAGATCGCCCAGGTGCTGCGCCGGTTCGTGACCGCTGGGGAACTGACGGCGGCCCGTGCCCGAGAGGCGATCGAGGACCATCTCGCCATGGGTATCGCCCGGTATCCCCACGACGGGCTGCTCGATCGCATCTGGGAGCTCCGCGCCAACTGCACTGCCTACGATGCGGCCTACATCGCCCTGGCAGAAGCGCTCGACGCGGTGCTGGTCACGTGCGACCGCCGCCTCGCCGACGTGCCCGGCATCCGCGTGGCTGTCGAGGTGATCGGCATGTGACGCGGGCAGACGGCGTGGCGCTGCCAGGTTCGTCCACGGTCTGTCACAGCATCTCGACGGGATCGACGTCCACGATCCAGGCCACGGTGTCGGGCGTCTTCAGGTCGGCCGTCGCGCGGCGGACGAGGTCGCGGAGGGCCGGGCCGTCGGGGCCGTGCAGCTGCACGTGCCAGCGGAAGCGGTCGCGGAGCCGGGCGATCGGCGCCGGGGCGGGGCCGAGCACGCGGATGCCGGCCGCAGCGTCGGCGGCCCGCCGCAGCCGGTCGGCGATCCCCCCGGCCCAGTCGGCGGCCGCCTTGTCGTCCAGGCTGCGGACGACGAACCGTATCACATGCCCGAACGGCGGATAGAGGAGCGCCTCACGGATCGGCAGCTCGCTGCGGACGAAGGCCTCGTAGTCGTGCATCGCCGCCGCGCGGATCGCGGGGTGGTCGGGCGTGCTCGTCTGCACGACGACGCGTCCGCCGAGCGGGCCGCGGCCGCTGCGGCCGGCCACCTGCGTGACGAGCTGGCAGGTCCGCTCCGCGGCCCGGAAGTCGGCGAGGTGCAGCGCCGCGTCGGCGTTGACCACGCCCACGAGCATCACGCTCGGGAAGTCGAGCCCCTTGGCGATCATCTGCGTGCCCACGAGGATGTCGATCTGCTTGGCGCGGAAGGCGTCGAGCGTCTTCTCGTGGCTGCCACGGGCCCGCATCGTGTCGGTGTCCATGCGGGCCACCGCGGCGTCGGGAAACACACGGCGGACCTGCTCCTCGAGCCGCTGGGTGCCCGTGCCGCGCTGCACCAGGCCCGGGGCGTGGCACTCGGGGCAGTCGGCCGGCAGGCGGTTCACCAGGCCGCATCCGTGGCAGATGCCGCGGCTGCCGGGCTGATGGAGCGTGACCGCGAGGTCGCACTGCGGGCAGCGGGCCGTATAGCCGCAGGCGCCGCATTGCACATGGGTGGCGAAGCCACGGCGGTTGAGGAGCAGCATCACCTGGCCGCCGGCGTCGATCGCCCAGCGGATGCCGGCCGTGAGCCGGGCCGTCATCGCGCCCCGCGGCCGGCCGGTCTTGTCGCGCAGATCGACCGTGATCACGGCGGGCAGCTGGGAGCCGCCAACCCGCGCCGGCAGCCGGCACATCGTCCACTCGCCCGCCAGGCAGCGGGCGAAGGTCTCGAGCGCCGGCGTCGCCGAGCCGAGCACGAGCGGCACCTTCTCCTCCCGCGCGATCCACTCGGCCACGTCGCGGGCGTGGTAACGCGGCGCCGTCCCCTGCTTGAAGGAGCTTTCATGCTCCTCGTCGATGACGATCAGGCCGAGCCGCGGGGCGGGGGCGAAGACGGCGCTGCGGGCCCCGACGATCACGTTCACGCGGCCGGCCGCGATCTCCCGCCACTGGGCGTGCCGTTCCGCGGGCGTGAGGTGGCTGTGGAGCACCGCCACCGTGCCGAACCGGGCCCGGAATCGGTCGCAGGTCTGCGGCGTGAGGCTGATCTCCGGCACGAGCACGATCGCCTGCCGGCCGTAGGCGATCGTCTCCTCGACCGCCTGCAGGTAGACCTCCGTCTTGCCGCTGCCGGTGACGCCGAAGAGCACGATCGTCTCGTGCCGCGACTCCTGCATCGGACGACGGATCGCCTCCAAGGCCGCCGCCTGGGCGGGCGACAGATCGGCAGGCTTGTCGTGGCGAATCGTCGCGCGGTCCGCGTCGCCCCGGCCTCGCGGTCGCTCCACCGCCCCGGTCTCGGCGAGCAGGCCGAGCTTCACGAGGCGACTGATCACGGCGCGGCTGGCGCCCGAGGCCTGCGCGAGCGCCGCGGCCGTCTGCGGGCCGGCGGCCGCGGCGGCGAGCACGCGGGCCTGCGGCGGCGTGGGCGTGCGGGCCGGCGCCGCGCCGGTGATCGCGAGCAGCGGATCCATCCGCACCCGGGTGCGGGCCCGCACGCCGGCCGGCAGAACGGCCTCGAGCACCTCGCCCCACCGGGCCATCCAGCGATCGGCCATCCACTTCGTGAGATCGAGCATCCGCCGCGAGAGCAGAGGCCGCGGGTCTTCGACGGCCGCCACGCTCTTGAGGGGCGTCTGCGGGAGCTCGCCGCTGCGCACGGCCACG
>JBIJCJ010000305.1:0-9040 GCA_044344765.1 Pirellulales bacterium
CCCGCCCGCGGGCCTGAGTTTTTGAACACCGTGGCCCAGGCGAGGTCGTCGCGGCAGGCCAGATCGGCCAGCCGCCGCTGGCACATGCGCCATACGTCCCGCCAGGCCGCCGCGTCGAGGGCCAGGATCGACCGCTCGTGGGCCGCCGACTCGATGACCACGTCGTGGACGCCGTGGGCGGCGCGGGCGGCCGCCGCCGCGGCCGTGTCCGCCTGGTGCATGACGACGGGATAGCCGTTGGCCACGATCCGCGCCCGCCAGGGCAGGGCGGGGTCGGCGGGCACGCGGAGGATGTCGGGCGGCGTGCGGGACTCGTTGCCCGCGCAGAACGGACACCAGGCCCGGGGGTCGCCGCCGGCCGCCATCAGGTCGGCGTCATCGGGCCGCTGGCCGCGATGCGGGGCCACGAACACGTGCCGCGCCGCGAGCGGGTCGTGGTGGAGCCGTGGCCTGTGGGCGACGTCCTCGGGCGGCGGGGGGCGCTGATCCATGGGAACCGCTGACAGACCGTGGAGCTCCGCCCGAACTGGATGCTCGGGCCATCGACCCAGGAAACCCGCGGCGTTTTCTGCGGTCGATCAAATGGACAAAGGCCATGGAGGGCTTTTTCCAAGGAAAGACAGTATGCACCGCGGCGGGCCGGCCGTGTTGAACGGCTTCGGTGGCGGCCGTACACTCGGTGGCCCCCATCCAGCGGAGAAAGCAGCATGCTCACCGTCGGCGATTCGTTTCCCCAGTTCGCCTGTCAGGCCTGCGTCGGCACCGAGAAGGACGCCACCAGGCTCCTCACCAACGCCGACTTCGCCGGCAAGTGGGTCGTGTACTTCTTCTATCCGAAGGATTTCACGTTCGTCTGCCCGACCGAACTGGCCGAGTTCAACAAGCAGCTCAAGGCGTTCGCCGACCGTGACACGGCCGTCGTCGGCGGCAGCACCGACAACGAGTATTCCCATCTCGCCTGGCGGCGGTCGCATCCCGACCTGACGAATCTCGGCTACCCCCTGATTGCCGCCCAGAAGCTCTCCGCCGAGCTGGGCATCCTGGAGAAGTCGGAAGGCTACTGCCTGCGGGCGACGTTCATCGTCGATCCGCACGGCATCATCCAGTGGGTGGACGTCAACCAGGGCCGCGTGGGCCGCAACGTGGCCGAGGTGCTGCGGGTGCTCGACGCCCTGCAGAGCGACGAGCTCTGCCCCTGCAACTGGAAGAAGGGCGATCCGTACGTGAAGGTGGGCTGACCGCCGCGCCGCCGTGGAGCACCCCGTGAACGCGGCGAAGCGGACCTGGGCGGGCAAGTTCGGCGACTCGTTTCGCGGGCTGTTCCGCGCGGTCGTCACCGAGTCGAGCTTCGCGGCCCATCTGCCGGCCGCGGCGGCGGCCGTGGCCGCAGGCTGGTTCTTCGGCCTCTCGGCCGGCGAGTGGTGCCTCGTCGCTCTGGCGATCGGCGCCGTGCTCGCGGCCGAGACCATCAACTCGTCGATCGAGATGCTCGCCAAGGCGCTCGACCGCGGCCCCGACGAGCGGATTCGCGACGCCCTCGACATGGCCAGCGGGGCGGTGCTCGTGACGGTCGGCACGGCGATCGTCGTCGGGCTCGTGCTCTTCGTCCCGCGGCTGCTGGCGCTGGTTTCCTGAGCCCCAGGCGGCGGCCCGCCGGCTGCCGTTGACCCGTGCGCGGGGGGCGGCGTACGGTGCTGCGTTCAGGGGGCGGCCGTCGAGGAAGCCCCGTTTCGTGCATCCTTGCGGAGAAGTTTCATGGGCAATATCGGCAAACTGTTCGCCGAGGCGATCGGCACCTTCTGGCTCGTGCTCGGCGGCTGCGGCAGCGCCGTGCTGGCGGCCGCCTGGACCGCCGACCCGCACCTCGGCATCGGCTTCGTGGGCGTGTCGCTGGCCTTCGGGCTGACCGTGCTCACGATGGCCGTCGCCATCGGCCACATCTCGGGATGCCACCTCAATCCGGCCGTCACCGCCGGGCTCGTGGCCAGCGGCCGGTTTCCGGCCAAGGACCTGCCCGGCTACGTCGTGGCCCAGGTCGTGGGGGGCATCCTCGGGGCGGTCGTGCTCCATCTGGTCGCCTCGGGGCTGCCCGGCTTCGACGCCGCGGCCGGCGGCTTCGCCTCGAACGGCTACGGCCCGCATTCGCCCGGCGGCTACTCCTGGCAGAGCTGCTTCATCATCGAGGTCGTGCTCACGGCCGTGTTCCTGTTCGTGATCCACGGGGCCACCGACCGCAAGGCCGGCAGCGTGATCGCCCCGATCGCGATCGGCCTGTGCCTGACCCTGATCCACCTGGTGAGCATTCCCGTCACCAACACGTCGGTGAACCCGGCACGGAGCACGGCCACGGCCGTGTTCGCCGGCGGCTGGGCCCTGACGCAGCTGTGGATGTTCTGGGTGGCGCCGCTGGTGGGCGGCATCGTGGGCGGCCTGCTCTACAAGGCCGTGGATGACTGCGCCGACTGATCCGCCGGAGTCCGCCGCGCCGCGGGTCGGCGGCGCGGCGGGCCCGGCCGTTGGACCAACGTGGCCGCGGCTAGCGGTTGAACTTCGCGGGTAGGGAGATTCTGGGATTGGACCGCAGGGCCTTGGCCGCTTCGTCGGAGAGCGTGGTCAGGCCGTGGAGCGAGAGCGCGCCCGCATACTGTGCCAGTGCCTTGGCCGACTCGTCCGACAGCGTCGTCAGGCCGTCGATGGACACCGCGCCCGTGTGCGGCGCCAGCGCCTTGGCCGTCTCGTCGGGAAGCGTCTTCAGGCCGAGCACCAGCCTGCCCTTGCGCTGCAACAATCCCTGGGCTGCCTTCGCGGAGAGCGTGGTCAGGTTGGGCAGCGCGAGGCCGCCCTCCACGTGCCCCTGAGCAAGGCTGCTTTTCTTGTTCTGCTGGCCCAGCAAGGCGGCGGTTTCGTCCGACAGCGTCTTCAGGCCGCCGAGGCACAGCCAGCCGTCGTGACTCGCGAGTGCCTGGGCCTGCTCATCCGAGAGCGTGGTCAGGCCGTCGAGGTACAGCCAGCCCTGGTGCGTCGTCAGTGTCTTGGCCGCCTCGCCCGAGAGCGTCGTCAGGCCGTTGAGCCCCAGCGGGCTGCTCCTGTTCTGCACGAACGCCTTGGCCGCGTCGTTCGACAGCGTCGTCAGGCCGTTGACATACAGCCCGCCCTTCCGCGGCCCGAAGGCCTTGGCCGCCTGGTCGGACAGCATGGTGAGGCCGTTGAGATGCAGGTCGCCGGCGAGCTGTCCCAACGCCTTGGCCGCCTCGTCCGAGAGTGTCGTCAGGCCGTCGAGCACCAGGCTGCCATTGTGCCTGGCCAGCGCCTGGGCCGTCTCGTCGGAGAGCGTGGTCAATCCGCCCAGCTCCAAGACACAGCCATCACGGTCTCTGATCAACGCCGCAGCGACGTCGGCTGGGAGCGCGGTCAGGCCGTTGAGCGCGACCACGGTGCGGCGGCCAGGTTTCGTGTCCGCCGGCACGGCCTTGGCCTGCTCGACCGTCAGCGTCTTGATCTCGTTCGTCTTCGCCCCGGGAAGCATCACGCGAGCAGTTCTTCCAGCGGTCCGTGTTGATCGAGATCCTTGAGCGTCGGATCGGCCAGCCCGAAGCTCTCCCGCGGCGCACCGGCCAGGTGGAGGAGCGTGACGAACATGTTCGCAGTCGTACGGTGACGAGGCTGCCCGTAGCCGGGGTAGTCGATGTAGCGACCGGCCTTCAATTTCCCGCCCATGTCGCCGAGCACGACCATCGGCCACTCCCAACACCGGCTGTGATGGCCCTCGGCGTTGTCGCTGAGATAGACGATGACCGTGTTGTCGAGCATCGTGCCGTCCCCCTCGGGGACGCGTTCGAGTTTCGCCATCAGTTCGGCGATCCGCTCGAAATGCCATCTCCGCATGATGTCGTACAACTCGAGATACGTGCGGCCGCCGTCGCTCCCACCGTGGCCGATCTGGTGCCTGTCCCGCTTGATGCCCAGCCCCGTGAACGTGATGTCGAAGTCCAATTCACCGGCCGCCGAAGAGAGCGTGACGACGTTCGTGAGCCCGCAGATCAGGGCCGCGGCCGCCAGATCGAACTGGGCATCGAGCTTGTCGGTCTCGACCTTGCTGCGGTACTTGTCGCTGGCGACGGGGCCCTTCTCGCGGAGCGTGTGCTCCACTTCGTTCAGCCTGCTTTGCCGATTGCGGAGCGTCTCGAACGACTCCAGATAGGCCCCAAACTGCTCCCGCTCCGGACCGGCCAGGCCGGCCTCGATCCGCTTCACATCGTCCTTGAGAAAGTCCAAGAGGTTGTTCTTGGCGACGAACTCCTCCTTGGCCGACCCCTCGGCCACGCTGCCGAACAGCGTGTTGTAGGCCTGCTGCGGCTGGCACACGATGGGGAGCAACTTGCCGGTGTCCCAGGCCGAGATGCTGTAGCGAATGTTGACGTCCAAGTGCTTCGAGACGCCCAGACCGACGAACGGAAAGATGCCGGGCACCGCCTTGGCGAGCGCCGCATCAATGGTCTCACGGACGGTCGCCGGCCCCTTTCGACCCCCCGGCACTGCCCCGAGGGCGCCGTGGTCGTTGGAATGACCGCCACCGCAGACGCGGCCGGAAAGCCCCTGCACGATCGTCACCCTGTCCTGCCAGGGAGCGACCGGCTGGAGCGACATCGGCAGCCTCCGCCCGGCCAGTGGCACGTC
The DNA here is from genome assembly GCA_044344765.1 of Pirellulales bacterium. Lineage (GTDB taxonomy): Bacteria > Planctomycetota > Planctomycetia > Pirellulales > UBA1268 > QWPN01. The sequence goes on from JBIJCJ010000305.1 coordinate 4,678, forward strand.
CACGAACTCCGGCGGACCGTTGAGCGGCTTATCGGGGCGCTGGCTACGCATGATGCCCTCGGGGGCCATCTGCTGGGGCTTCACGCCGTTGCTCTCGAGCACGAAGACGAACCGCTTCGCCGTCACCGGCTGGCCAGAAGCCCGGGCCTGCAACTGCGTCGCGATCGGATGCAGGAAGGTCGCACCGGCCGAGAGGCCGAGGGTCTTCAGTGCGTCACGCCGGTGGAACCACATGGCTCGAACTCCATCGAAGGGTAAAGACTTCTTGAATCTACGCGAACCAGCCGAGAAAGGATCGAACTCAGGACCCGGACTTCTGCGCTCCCGCCTGGGCCGAGGCATTCGCCTCGGGCACGGCCGGTACGCGGTACAAGAACGACTCGCTGCTCAAAAGCGCCGTGATCAAGGCCCGCATGCTGCCGCCGCCCTCCTTGTATGCCTTGAAGGCCGCCTGCAGGCTCGCCGCATCGCCGAGCGACTCGTTGCGGCCCAGCCAATATCGGAAGGCGTGCCGCACGAACACCTGCTCCACCCGCTCGGACGCTGCCAGCCGCTTCATCAGTTCGACCGCACCGGTCACCGGCCCATCCAATGCCGGGTCGCCCACATGGGCCACGAGCCCGTCGGTCCGGAGCGGCGCATCCCGCATCACCGGGCCGAGGTCGAGCTTCCGGCCCTTCGGGTCCACCTTTTCGGCGTTCTTGGCCGTCGCCTCGAGATCGAGCACCTGCTCCCCGCGGCGGAAGCGGCCGAAATGGTCGTATTGCTCGAAGGGATACGCCAGGTCATTCATCAGCTGATGGCATTGCCAACAATACGCCTGCTCCGTGACCGCCATTCGCTCGCGGAGCGTCTTCTCCGGAGCGATCGGCAGCTGTGCGTCGACCGTGATCGGAACATCGGGCACCACGCCTCCCAGCAGCCGCTCGCGAATCCATTTGCCACGGTGGATCGCGTGGTTTTCCAGCGTCGTCGAGTTCGCCACCAGCCATGAAGGCTGGGTCAGAATGCCGGCTCGCTGATCGCCCGGCAAATCGGCCGGCTGTTCGTCCGGAAAATCGTCGAGGCCGTACGACTCGTACACCAACATCACGCTCGGCTTGAACACCTTGGTCTTGTATTTCTCGGGATTCTTCTCCGCTTCCGCCTGGAATTGGGCCCGCTCCTTGATGACTCGTTGCTTTGATTCGGCCGCGTTCTTGTAAGCGACAAAACTCTTGTTCGTGGTCAGCAACTCGCGGAGGACGTTCTGGTCCCGCTCGAGGATGTGTTCCACGAGCCGATCGGTGTCCTGCACGTACGTCTGCGGAGAGTGATACCGATAATCAAGGGCGGTGCCGCTGGCATCTTGCTCCTTGAAGACCTCGGGCGCCTTGTCGTATCCGAAATACTCGCGGAAGAATCGCAGGATCCGCGGCTTGTCGAACTTCGCATCAGCCAGCATGCGGCGCACCTGCTCCGCCACCCCCTCGTCGGTGTCGAGGCCGCCGCTGGCCGCGGCGGCGAGCAGCTGGGGATCCGGCCCGGAATCGGTCAAGGCGTACGCCAACGCGAAGGCGATCTCGCGGGGAGTCAGACGCCGCCGCCCCTTGGCGTCCGGCTGACCTCCGCCAAGCTCCATGCGGAAAATGACCTCCGGCAACAGCACCACGCCGGCGAGCGTGTACCGCGCGCCGACCGCCTGCCCCGCTTGGGCCGTGTTTCGCTTCATCAGGGCGACGAAATTCTCGAGCTCCGCGGCGGTCGGCGGACGCCTGAGGAACCGCTGGAACATGAACGTGATGGCCGTTTTCACCTGGGCGTCGGTCGGCGGCGCCGCGGGATCGAACAACGCCACCAGGTCGCGGTCGCCCGTCGCCTTGACGATCTTCCCGTCTTCGACGACGTGCGCGGTCATGCGTTCCACGATCGCCAGGGCGTTGTTCAGAAGCACGACCGAGATGGGCTCGTCGATCTTGGCGTCGCCCATGTCCCGGAACGTCGTGCCGGCGGATGGCGAAAAGGGCTGATTCGTCGGCTTGTCCTTCGCGGACTGCTTGAGGAACGAAGCATAGATTTCCGGACTGACCGGGCGGACACGAACGCCGGCGTCGAACGGCGGCACCTGCTGTGGATTGAACAACGCAGCGTGCGGCACAAGGTTGCCGTTTTCATACGCCTCCCGCTTGGCGAAGTGCTTGTTGGCCCGCTTGATCTCGGCTCGCGCCCAGCGAATCATCGACTCGATGCTCTCGGGCGCGGGCTGCGGCTTCTCCCGGGGCGGCATCTCCCCGTTCTCCATTTTTTCGATCACCAGCGCCCACCGCGCCCCATCGGCGCTGGCCTTCATGTCGGGGTTCAGCTTGGTCAGATCGAGCTCGCCCTCGGAGTTTTTTTCGCCGTGGCACTCGACGCAGTGCCTGGCGAGGAACGGCTTGACCGTTCGGTCGTACTCGGCCCGACTCTCGTCGGCGGAGGTGAACTTCAAATCGGCTCCGGAGGCGGGGACACCGCCGAGGAAGAACGCGAGCAGTCCCCCCAGGCTCCATCGCAGAACAGCCGACCAGGCCGTGGAGTGAGGGAGCGGGCCGGCGAATCCAAGAGGACGTGGAGTACGCGAACGAAGAGTACGCTCCCGAACGGCTCGGCCGCCGATCAGTTCCGCCTTCCTCATGGCATTGTCCTTCCGAGAAATCGATTCCAATTCGCTGGCCCAACCTTGCGGCTGCTGTCCGCCGGGCCGCAACCGTGGTCCCATCGGAGTCTCTTGGTGTTGTCGGCGAGACGCCGCCATCAATTATTGACGAAAACCGGCGCGCAGTTACACAAAATTTGACCACAACCTGCCGCGAACTGACGGAAGTCCTTGCTGGCAAACGGGTTGCGGACCGCGGAAAGTGGCTGGAAAAGACGGGGACGGACGGGCGGTGACGGGGACAGGGCGGGGACAGGGGCAGGCAGGCAGGGGGGACAGGGGACAGGCACCGGCAGGGGGGACAGGGGACAGGCACCTGTTCCTGCGGAACACGAGCCAGTCCCCTTGTGTGCGGAACACGAGCCAGTCCCCTTGCGGACCGTGGGCGCCGTGACGCGGTTCAGGCGAGCAGTTCGTCGATCACCCGGGTGCTGTCGCCGAAGCCCGGGGCGGGGACGCCGCAGACCTCGCTGATCGTCCGCAGCAGGTCGCTGACGTTCGTCTTCGGCCGCGGCTCGTCGGCCGGCGCATGGTCGTTGTATCCGACATGTCCCAGGTGCTTGATGCCCAGCTTCGAGCCCCCCGCGATCAACAGCGGCAACTGGTCGGGGTTGTGGTTGCCCCACGACATGCCGCTGCCGAACATCACCACGGTGTGATCGAGCAGCGAGCCGCCGTCGTGATCGATGGCCGCCAGGCGGTCGAGGAAGCGGGCCAGCTTGCCCGCCCAATAGCGGTCGATGTTCGCCAGATATTCGGCATCCAGCGGGGTGTCGGCCTCGTTCTTCGGACTGAGGTTATGGCCGCTTTGATGCCAGATCATGTTTCCCTTCGAGCCCTTGGGAAGTAGAGCGGGGTAGTAATTGAAGAACGAGCTTCCCTGACTGAACGGGCTCTCGATCGTGATGATCCGCGTGCGATCACTCTGCAGCGCCAGGATCGCCAGGTCGTAGAGCGTATCGATGTAGGCCTCGCGGCCGATGTTGTCGAGCTTGTTGGCATTCAGCGCCAGCCCGGGCGCCGTGGCGGTGAACTTCTGCGCCTCGCCCTCGTAATACTTCCGGTCGCGGACCAGCTGGGCATCGACGCTGGCGATGGCGTCGGCGTATTGCGACAGCCGCCGCTGGTCTTCCTTGCCGCGGTCTTGCGCCACGCGCTGCATCTTGCCGCCGACCACGTTGAGGATGCTCTGGTGCCGATGGCCACGGGCCACGATCTCCGGCGAGCCGAAGAGTTTCTCGTAGATCAGCGGCAGATCGCACAGGCCGTACAGCGCCGTGCCGCGGGCGTCCCACGAGACCGTGTCCTGACCGCCGGCCACGGAGAGCACCAGCGACGGGATGCTGGTCTCATGACCGCGGGCTGCCGCGATGTGCTGATCGACCGAGATGGTGTTGCCCGTGCGCAACAGCTTGCCGCCGCTGAAGTTCGGGTTGCCGGTGAGGAACAGGCCGGATTCGCCGTGGCCGCCGGAGTTCTTCTGCCGCAGCCCGGAGAACACGGTCACCCGATCGACGAGGTGCTGGAGCGGCGCGAGCGTAGGACCGAGATCGGCCCCTGGCCCGAACGCCTTGGGAAACCAGCGCCACATGTTGACGCCGAAGGGAATGTGGATGAACACGCAGCGGGCCGGCTTGGCCTTCGCGTCCGCGACCACGGTACCGCCGAGTGCCGGGGAGAGCCCTTCCA
>JBIJCJ010000151.1:0-8926 GCA_044344765.1 Pirellulales bacterium
CCTCGCGGGGACGCAGTTTCGCTCGGTTACGGCAGCCAGGCCGGCCACCGACAGGGACTCGCACCCTGCTGGTTCAGTACACTTGCAATCGCACAGCCCCCGGCGGGAGCCGGGGGGTGACGGGCTGTCCCGCGATCAAGGGCTGTCCCGCGGGTTTTGGGAGAACGCGGGAAGGCGATTCACAAGTCCACGGAGTGGACGGCGTCACCCCCTCGCTTCCGCGAGGGGCTTCCGGGAAGAACACGCGCGGATCGGGTATGAGCCGTATGACGGGTTTCCGGTGAAGCGACGCGTATTCCCTCAGCTCGCGCTTCGGGCTTCCCGGCAACGGCGCTGGGGTGTTGCATCGGCAACGGCGGCGCGCCCGAGCGCCGTCAAAGGCCGAACGCCAAACGACCGTCCGCCCGGATGGCGGACCCGTCGCCGCCGGAGGGCGGCAGAAGCGGACGCCGGCCAGGAGGGCGGCGTCCGCGCTCTTTACGGCAGCACGACTTCGTCGGAAATGACGACCGGCTTCCCGGCCGTGACGCCGGCGGGCGGCGGCAAGGCGGCCCTGGCCCCTGGACCGGGCGAGCCACCGGGCCCGGCGGGCACGCCCATGCTCGGCGGCACAGGCATGCCCCCCTCCACGGTGCCGCCCTGACAGCCGTCGCAGCCAGCGGTCGCCGGCGGGCATGCGTCCGGACACGGCGCACCCTGGCCGCAGATCCGCGGCGGCGCGGCCGGGGCGGCGGCGGCGCCGGGTGGCACGAAGCCGGGCGGCAGGTGCCCGAAGCACTTCTCGTACTTCCAGACCTCGAGCGCGATGTATCGCTCGTTCAGCGACTTGCAGCCGCTGCCGGCGGCCAGTACTCCGAGCAGCGGCAGGCTCGCAACCACCCGCGCCTTCCATCCCCAGGAAGCCATCGCTTCATCTCCCGACTTGCGTTGCGGCTTCGGTCAGCTCGCGGCGGAGGGGCCGCGATCCGAGGCCTGGCAACCCTACCCCATGCGGGAGGCGCGGCAAACGAAATGGGGCGGCCGCGTGCCGCCCCGTCGGGAAGCGTTGGAAACCTGTGCGGGTCGTGCCGCCCTCGCGGCACCGACACGGCCGATCAGCCCTTGCGATGCCGGATTCGGGCCCGCATCCGTCGCTTCTTCTGGCCGAGTTTCCGGCGGCCCTTGCCCGTTTTCTTGACGCCCATGCTGGTCTCCACGTGAGGGGCGAAATCCGCCCGATTCATCTCGGCGTCAGGTTGTAGAATGGCCGCCCGGTCGTTTCAAGCGCCTCGCGGCAGTGGCACCGCATGATCGTCCTGTTTCCCACCTACGCCCGCCGCCACGCCGACACCGGCGGTTGGCGGGCCACCGTGGCCGGTATGGTCACCAGGCCCCTCCCGGCCCGGAGCCACCGACGGTCGCTCGCCGTGGCGGTGCTCAAGCGGCTCCTGGAGCTCGATGATTCCGACCTCGACACCGACGTCTTCCGCCGCCGCGCCGAGGCTTTCCTCTTCCAGCGGGTCGCCGGGGCTCGGGTCCAGGTCGATCTCGGCTCCGGAACCGGTGCCGCGGCGCTGTCGGACCGCGCCGGCCACTTTCGAGCCGAGATCGACCTGCCGGCCGACGTCGTGGAACGCGACGCGACTCGCCACGGCGGTCGGCCGCGGCTCGCCTGCCGAGCCCTCCTCGACGACATGGACGATTCGCACGCGGGCGCCGCGGCGGCGGGCATGATCGACCTGGTCGAGCCCGCCGGCCTGTCGGTGATCTCCGACATCGACGACACGGTCAAGCTCACCAACGTGGCCGACAAGAAAGAGCTCCTCCGCAACACGCTGCTCCGGGAGTTCGCGGCGATCCCGGGCATGGCTGCCGTGTATCGCCGCTGGGAAGGGCAGGGCACGGCGTTTCACTACGTGTCGGCGAGCCCCTGGCAGCTCGCCAATTGCCTCGGCGAGTTCATCCAGGCCGCGGGCCTGCCGGCGGGCTCGATGCACCTCAAGCTGTTCCGGCTCAAAGACTCGACGCCGCTGGGCCGGCTGCCGTCACGAAAGCGGTCGAAGCGGCGGGCGATCGAACAGGTGATGGACGACTTTCCCGACCGCCGCTTCCTCCTCGTGGGCGACTCGGGGGAACGCGATCCGGAGGTCTACGCGGAGGTCGCCCGCCGCCGGCCGGAGCAGGTGACCGGGATCGCGATCCGACAGGTCGAGGGTCGGCTGTCGCTGCGCCGGCAGCGGGCCTGGCTCGACCGCATCGCCCGCCGGCTCCCCGTCGGCTTCATGACGGTGTTCACCGAGCCCGCCGAACTCGACGACTGCTTCCCGGCCTGCTGCCGGTGAGCCGGCAGGCGAGCTCGGGCGACCGCTCGCGGACCTGCCGAAGTTTGCGGCAGCGACGCTGGCCGTCCTATCATCAGGCAAAACCGCCGTACGAAACCCGATATCGCTCGGAGAGGACAGGCAAACACCATGCAGACAGCCAACTGGATCAACGGCATCGTGGCGGTCGTGCTGCTCGGAGTCGGTGGCGCTGGCCTGGCCGCGGAAACCAAGTGGCCGACCGATGTGCCCGGCTATGTGAAGCCGGAGCCGGGCGAGCATCCGCGATTGCTGTTCCGCAAGGCGGACCTTCCGGCCTTGAAAAAGAAGGCCGAAACACCCGAGGGCAAGGCGATTCTGCAGCGGCTGCGAACCACGCTGGGAGGCAACGGCGAACAGTTCGTGGAACTCGACAAGCCGGGCGTGTTCACCATCGGCCACGCCGCAGGCTACGGACTGCTCTATCAGCTGACCGGGGAGAAGAAGTACGCCGACCTCGGCCGACAGGCTTTCGAGACGATGATGTCCGGGGTCCGCGATGCCGACAGCCGCTACAGCTTCGTCGCCCCCAACGGGGATCTGCGGGCCGGCTCGTCCTGGGCGTGGGCGGCCTTGGGCTACGACCTGTGCTACGACGGGTGGGAGCCGGAGTTCCGCAAGCGGGTTGCCACGGCCTTCCTGACGGTCGAGATCCAGCAGAAGGCCGCCAACCTGAAGAAGGTGGTCACCAATCCCAAGTATGGCCCGGCGAAGAACCACTTCGGCGGGATCATGTGTGGCGCTACGGCGGCGGCCGCGATTGCCGGTGACCCGGGCACGGAAGGCGCCGACATCTGGGGCGAATGGATGCCCAAGGCCTACGTGCAGACCCAGCGCATGCTCACCGGCGGATTCGGCGACCACGGTTTCTACAGCGAAGGCCATGGCCCCAGCAGTGTCTCGGCCAACACCGGCCTGCTGATGTGGCTGCGGGCGGCCAAAGTCGCCTGCGGCAAGGACTTCATCTCGTCGGCGCCCAACGGCCAGTGGGTCACGTTGCGGCTCGTCATGGAAACCCTGCCCGTCAAGGGCTCGCCGCAGTGGATGGACCGCAAGTCCACGGCCGGCCCCAGCTACGGGGACGAGAATCTCTGGCGGTCGCGCGGCCAGTTCGCGCAGGGCTTCGGCGCGGTGGATGCCCACTACCTGCCGGCGCTGCTCTGGACCTATCGGAACTTCGTGGAGGCGCCCGAACTCGAGGGAATCTTTCCCGAGAGGGTCACCCGTGACTACGTCGCCGAGGGCTGGATTGCGAAGGGCGAAAAGAGCTACGACGCCCTGACCAGACCGCTGCTTGCCGTGCTGGCCTTCGTGAACTGGCCGGTGGGTATCACGCCCGAGAACCCGGAGAAGGTGCTGCCGCGGGCGATGGAAGATCGCACCCATGGCTACTACGTCTTCCGCAACCGGTGGCAGGACGAGAACGACATCCTCGTCTCCGCGCTGCTCGGCTACGGTCCGAAAGATGCGTTCAAACCGCAATTCGGGCCGATCTACCTGTGGGGTCTGGGCACGAAGTGCGCGTTCGGCGATTTCCGCTCCGCCGCCCCGGCCGAGTTTGTACCCGGCCCCCACGGCGGTGTCGTGAGCACCGACACGCAATGCCTCGGCGTGGATTTCTCCGGCGCCAGCGGGGCGCCGGTGGTGATCGCGTTGGTGGGCATCGACGGCCCCAAGCCCGGCGACAAGCGGGCGGTCAATACCGTGGATGTCGGTGGCGGCAGAGTGACGATCGTGACGCTTCAAGAGGGCCAGGCACCTACGGTCAGTGCCGCGGGCGACAAGATCGTCGTCGGCGGCCAGGCCCTGACCTTCGACGGCCGAAAGGTCGTTTTCAGCAAATAGCCCGTCCCAGGTGGACGGAGTGTCCTCACGACCGTGGTGTGGCGTCGTTCGGTTGCCCGCCCATGCCGCCGCTGGCGGTCAGGCGAAGATGTCCTTCACGACGCGGCCGTGGACGTCGGTGAGCCTGTAGTCGCGGCCGCTGTAGCGGTAGGTGAGCCGCTCGTGGTCGAGCCCCATGAGGTGGAGCATCGTGGCGTGCAGGTCGTGGACATGCACGCGGTTCTCCACCGCCGTAAAGCCGAACTCGTCGGTCGCCCCGTACACGAGGCCGCCGCGGACGCCGCCGCCGGCGAGCCAGACCGTGAAGCCGTAGTGGTTGTGGTCGCGGCCACTCCCTCCCTCCGAGACCGGCGTGCGGCCGAACTCGCCCCCCCAGACGACGAGCGTGTCGTCGAGCAGGCCGCGGGCCTTGAGGTCGGACAGGAGCGCCGCGATCGGCTGATCGACCGCCTTGCACAGCTCCTTGTGTTTCGACGAATTGTTGCCGTGCGTGTCCCAGGGCTGCAGGTTTCCGTAGTAGATCTGCACCACCCGCACGCCCCGCTCGACGAGCCGGCGGGCGAGGAGGCAGTTCCGCGCGAAGACGTTTTCCCGCGATTCGGCCTTTTGATCCGTGCCGTAGAGCGACTGCATCGCCGCGGGTTCGAGGCCGATGTCGAACGCCTCGGAGGCCGCCGACTGCATCCGATAGGCGAGCTCGAGCGACTCGATCCGCGACTCGAGGGGATTGAGCGGGCCGAGCCGCTCGCGGTGCCCCGCGTTGAGCCGCTGGACGTAATCGAGCTGCCGCCGCTGACCGCCGGCATCGCCGCGGGGGTCGGTGAGGTTCGCGAGCACCTCCCGCGGATCGTACGCCCCCGCCTTGGGCAGCAGCACCTGGCAGCCCTGGTAGATGCCCGGCAGGAACCGGCTGCTCCAATTCGACGGACCGTTCACCGGCGTGCCTTCCCCGAGCACGACGAAGCCCGGGAGGTTGTCGTTCATCGAGCCGAGGCCGTAGAGCAGCCAGGAGCCGTACGACGGCCGGATCGGCTGCACGTTGCCCGTGAACATCAGCCAGTTCGAAGCCTCGTGGACCGGCGTGTTGGTGTGCATGGAGCGGATCACGCACAGGTCGTCGGCATGGCGGGCGAGGTGGGGAAAGAGCTCGCTGATCTCCATGCCGCAGCGACCATGGCGCGCGAAGGCGAACGGCGAGGGCAGAAAGCCGCCCGTCTTCCGCTCGGTCGTGAGCTTCACGGTCTGCTCCGGCCGCTGGCCCGCGTACTTGGCCAGCGCCGGCTTCGGATCGAACGTGTCGACCTGCGACGGCCCGCCGTTCATCCACAGGTGGATCACCCGCTTGGCCCGGGCCGGAAAGTGCGGGGCCTTCGCCGCCAGCGGGCCGGAGCCCTCCGCGGCGGCCAGCGCCTCCGGGCCCATCGCGGCGGCGAGGCCGAGCAGGCCGACACCGTGCGTGCAGCGGGAGAGGACGTCGCGCCGCGTGAAGCAGGCCGGCTGATCGCGCGACGGCTCGCGCAGGGTCGCAGGCTCGATCGGGTTCATGATGGCATCCTCCTCGGGCGAATGGCGGGACGGCTCAGGGCAGGAAGGCGAACTCGTTGGACATGAAGAGCGCGTGGCAGACTCGGCCCCAGTCGCGGTCCACGGTTTGGAGGTATTCGAGTGTCGCCGCAACTTCGCGGGGTGCGGGAGATCGCCCGTAGGCGAGCCGCCAGGCCAGGCGGACGCGGCCCTCGTCGTCGGCCGCCTCGCGGCCCACCCGCTCGGCGAAGCCCTGCGCCATCGCCAAGACGAACGGGCTGTTGAGGGCGAAAAGCTGCTGCTGCGGGATCGTGGTCTGCGTCCGCTGCTCGCTGGTGACGTTCGGCTCCGGCACGTCGAAGAGCGTGCCCGTCGGGTTCGGCCGGAACCGGCTGACGAAGGAATAGATCGTCCGCCGGCCATGGGCGGGGTTTTCCGGGTGGATCTGCGTCTTGCCTTCGTCTTTCTTGGATATCACACCATCCATGAAGGGTGGTCCGCCGCGGGTGGCATCGAGCTTCCCCGCCACGGCGAGCATCCCGTCCCGCCAGGCCTCGAAGCCAAGCCGCCGCGGCGTCATCCGCCAGAGGAGCAGGTTGTCGGGATCGAGCTCGAGCCCCTCCGCTTCGGCGTCGCTCGCGAGCCCGTAGGTGGCCGACAGCACGATCTCGCGGACGAGCCACTTGGTCGACCAGCCCGCCTCGATGAACCGCACGGCGAGCGTGTCGAGCAGCTCCGGATGGGTCGGCCGGTCGCCGAGCTGGCCGAAGTTGCTGAGCGTGCCGACGATGCCACGGCCGAAGAGATGGTGCCAGACGCGGTTGACGTAGACCCGCGCGGTGAGCGGGTTGGCGGGAGTGGCCACGGCCGCGGCGAGGTCGAGCCGCGTGAAGGTCGGCAGCTGGGTTTTTTGGCCCGCAGCGATGGACACGGGCGGCGTCTGCGGCGCCGAGAGCACCTGCAAAAAGCCGGGCGGCACCAGGTCGCCGAGCTGGTCGGCGTTGCCGCGGATATTGATCTGCATCGGCATGCCCCCGCCGGTCACCGCGAAGACCTTGGGTGGCGCGGGGGGCGCGGCCTTCTTGTGCGCTTCAGCCTCGTCGCGCAGCTCCGCGAGACGTCGCTGGACCTCGGGCGTGAAAAACGGCTTCGCCTCTTCAACGCCCAATCTGAACAGCGGATCCTTGTTGAGAAAGACCTTCAGCCATTCCTGATTTTCAGCCGTCACCGGCGCTGGCTTTTCGTGCTTCGCCGCGGTCTCGCGTTCGAACCGCTCCATGTCGTCGAGCGCGGCCAGGCTCTGTTCCACCACCTTGCGGGACGCCTCGACGACCGCGGCCGGCGGCTCGACCAGCCCTTCCTTCACGGCGTCGCCGCCGCCCGCCACCGCCGCAAGACCGGCATCGACCGCGGCCTGCCACGCGGCCAGGACACCCGGCACCGCCTTGCCGCTGACCGTCTTTTGCCAGATCTCCAGAATGGATCGCTTGATGGCGTGCCTCTCGGCCAGGGCCGCGAGATCGACGGACTTGTTCGCGGCCGCCAGTGCTCGCGCCTCCCAGACCGCGTCCATGTAGCGGGCGACGTTTCTGTACTCTGCCCGCACCAGCCGACCGACCTCGTCCGCTTGCACCTTCTTCAGCCGGGCTTCGATCTCGGCCGAGGCCTTCGACCAATCGTCAAACGCCTTCACGGCCTCCGGCGCCGCGAGCGGCAGCTCGGCGTTCCAGATCGATCCGTTGTAGGCGGCGCCGAGCGCGTAATAGTCGCGGGTCGAAATCGGGTCGAACTTGTGGTCGTGGCAGCGGGCGCACGAGACGGTGAGGCCGAGCAGGCCGCGGGTCACCGTGTCGATCCGGTCGTCGAGCTCGTCGGCCACCTTCTTCTTCGCCATGCCCACGGCGTTGGTGCTGAACTTCTGCCCCAGCCCCTGGAAGCCGAGGCCGGCCAGCCGCACGACATGGTCGTCCGTGGGTTCCGCGAGCAGGTCGCCTGCCAGCTGGAGCCGCACGAACTGGTCGTAGGGCATATCGGCGTTGAACGCCGCCACCACCCAGTCGCGGTAGCGATAGGCAGTCGCCGCTGGGACAGGCCCCACCGTGCCGCCGAAGTCGTCGGCATACCGGGCGACGTCGAGCCAGTGCCGGGCCCACCGCTCACCGAAGCTCTCCGCCGCGAGCAGGCGATCGACCACCTTCGCGAACGCCTCGGGCGACCCGTCGGCCAGGAACGCGTCGATCTCCGCGATCGAAGGGGGTAGCCCGATCAGGTCACACGTCACCCGCCGCAGCCACGCCTCCTTCGAGGCCGGCCCGACGGGCGTGAGTTTCTTCTCCTCCTGCGCGGCCCGCACGAACCAGTCGTGCTCCCGCTGCGGCCAGGCCGCGTCGCGGACCGCCGGCTGCGGATGGGCCCGTGGCGGCACGAACGACCAGAACTGCCGCCCCTGCTCGACGTCGATCGTCGTCGCCGTCGTGGCCGTGCCCTCGCGGGGATCGGCCGCGCCCTGATCGATCCAGTGCTCGAAGTCGGCGATCACGTCGTCGGGGAGCCGGCCCTTGGGCGGCATTTCGGTCGACTCGTACTTGAGCGCCGCGATGAGCGCGCTCTTCTTGGCGTTGCCCGGCACCACGACCGGGCCGCCATCGCCCCCCTTGATCAGGCTTTCGCGATTGTCGAGCCGCAGGCCGGCCTGCAGAACCTTGGAGTCGGCCGCGTGGCACTCGTAACACTCGCGGACGAGCACCGGCCGGATCTTCTTCTCGAAGAACTCGATCTGGTCAGCCGTCGGCTCGGCCGCAATGAGCGACGCGGCCGTCGCCACGAGCCAAAGGCCCGTGGACAGGAGTCGGGCAGGGGAGGCCGCCCGGTTCATCGGCACGCTCCGGAAGAAAATGCTCGCCATCGGATTCGGCGATTGTCGACAATAGATTTAGTATAGGTTATCGGCGATTTGCGGGCAAAAGACTGAAAAAAGGGGGAATCCAGGGTTTTCATGCCCCCAGGAAGCTGCCGCATGCCGCTCACGCTTGATCCTCGCGCACGGACGGCGTTGGCCCGATGATGGGACCGAAATCTGGCGTGACGGCGCTCCAGAATAGGGGTAGGGAGGCCCGGTTGGCCCGGGCCCCCCTCCCTCCGAACCGTGCTGGCGGGTCTCCCGCACACGGCTCTCCGGTTGATGGTTACCTGAGACAGGATTGAACGGCCGCAGCGCG
>JBIJCJ010000025.1:0-26160 GCA_044344765.1 Pirellulales bacterium
GGACCTGGACGTCGGCATCGGTCGCCAAGGACAACAGCCGGCTGATGACGGCGTCGGAATCGGCTCCCGCTGCCCGGATCGCCTGGTCCACCCTGACCTGGCCGGGTGACGCCCGCAGGTCGTAGCACGCGATGCGGTTGCAGCCGCGGATGATCAGCCGGCCGTCCACGTATTGGAAGGCCATCGGCGTGTCATATCCGCCGGTGGTGTTGTGCGTCTGGTGGATTGCGCCCACGGGCTTCAAGTCCGGCAGCCGAAACACCTGCACGTTGTCAGGGTGCTGGCTGGTGGGATGCGAGCCATCTTTTTGCACGATCGCCAGCCCGTCGTTGACGATCAGCACGCCGTTGCGGCCGCTGCCGGCGTCAGCGAGGTCGGCCTGGGCCACGAACTTGCCGGTCTCGGGTTCCATCGCCACGAGGATCATTCCGCCTGCACCGTTCAACTTCGCGTACAGCAGACCCTTGTGCATGGTCATGATGTTGTCATCGGTCAGGGACCACTTGTCGTCGGTCAGTTTCCACAACTCTTTCAGGCCGGTGGGCTCGACCTTGTAGCCGACCAGGAAACGGGCGTCCGTCTTGTCGGCGTGCCGGGTCACCAGGTAGGAGCCGAGCAGCCGGAGGTGCAGTTTCGGACCTTCCGCAGGGTGCCGGGACCCCGCGCCGTCCACCGGCGCGGTCCACAGTTCCTTGCCGGTCTTCAGGTCGACGCACGCGACACCGCGCCCGGCCGCGTCGCTGGCCGGCCGGGTCACCAGCACGTGCGGGACGCCATCGTGCCGCCAGAGTCCTGGCGTGGATCCCGGCGTCTTCCAGAGCAGCTTCCCGGTCGCGGCATCGAAGGCCGCCACCTCGTCCTGGAGCTTCGCGGAGCCCCCCGGAGAGACCGCCGTGCGATCTGCGGCCGCCGCATCGTTCCCGAGCGTTTCGGTGAACACCACGCCGTCCGCGAAGTGCAACGGCGGGAACCAGGACTCGAGTCCGACACGCTTGCTCTCGGCCAGGCACTTCTGCTTGTACGCCTCAAACGCCTCGTGAACCCCCGGCACCGCCGATTCCCAGAGCAGCTTGCCGGTCTTGGCGTCGCACGCATACAGCCGGAACGTGCGGCCCAGCATGAACACCTTGCCATCGCCATAGCAGCCCGTCCGCGTCTGGTCAGCATGCTTGTTGTACGGCGCGGGCATGTAACTGCGGCCGGGCAGTACCGTCTCCCAGACCGTCCTGCCGCTGGCGCCGTCCACGCACACTATCACGTCATCGGCGTCCACCCGGGCCCAATGCCGGGCGCCGCGTTCCCGGGCGCGACGCACGGCCGGATCGAGCAGCACGTTGGGCCGGGCCAGCAACTTCTCCAGGTTGCCCTGCACGTATTTCAGCGTCGCGTCGTCAATGACGTCGCCGGCCGGCTGTTGATGGATGAAGAAGATCCGGCCCTCGCCGACGATGGGCGACCAGCTTCCACTGAGCCACCGCAAGGGACAGTTGCGGGTTTCACGCCCGCCACCGAACTCCGCTTCGCTGAACCAGACCAGGAGCGGATTGGAGAAGTTCGACGTCAACGTCGCGCCGGTGTCGATCCCCGACCAATCCTCGCGCGGTCCGGTGCGGGATGGCCAGTTCCGGTCCGGGGCCAGGCCGTTGACCCGTGCCATCTGCTCCTCGGAGCGGAGCCAACCGGTCAGGTCGGCCTGGCCGGCCTTGCCGGTCACGATGCCGTCGCGCACCGTGGCGTCGAACGGGATCGTCTCGACTTCGCCCCGCGCCCATTTCCAAGTCCCCTGCAGCGTGGCGCCGTCGAACCGCAGGCCCTCGACGTTGTCCAAAGCGACGTTCGGGGCATCGCCGTACCCGATGGTGCCACGGGGACTCTGGATCTCGCCATCCACCAGGACGTGACTGGCCAGTGCCCGTCCGTCGCGGAACTGGATGAACAGTTCCACGGCCTGCTTGCCGGGCGTCGTGAACTTCAGGCACCCCGCGTGATAGGCGCCGGTGGGTGCCGTGGTCTTTGCGGGCACGGCGGCCGGGGCCGGGGAGTCAGCCGCCTCGCCTGGCGTGGCCAGCAGGGCCACCACGCAGGCCGCGATTACCCGCTTCAGGGCGGTGGCAGGCTCGAACGCGCGACGCATGTCGAAGTTCCTTTTCTCAGGGGATGCGATGGGGACGCCGGCGCCGTGCGCCGGCGAATACCATATTCGAAAAATTGGCATGACGGCGCGGCCCGGGGCGAACCATGGGAATGCCCTTCGTCTACTTCGCTTCCTGGATCGCCTTGATGGCCGCCTGCGCGGTTCGCGTGAATTGGCGGGAGCTTTTTCGTTTGTCCATGGCCTGTTCCAGCGCCGGCAGGGCCGGCTTCGCCCGGCCGCCCATCTCCGCCAAGCCTTTGACGGCGCGGACCACCTGGGTTCCGCTCAGGGGGTTCTCGGCCTGGAGCACGCTCGTAAAAATCCGCAGCGCCTCGTCGTCGCCCAGCGCCCGGATCGCGGCCACCGCCCGCTGGCCCCGCGCCGTGTCCTTCTTGGCCATCAGGTCCACGAGCAAGGCTTCGAGTTTCTTGGGCCGCGGTGTCGGCAGCGTGTTCTCGGGCAACAGCATCAGCAACGTGCCCAGCGCGGTGCGGTCCACCGGCATTTCGGCGGCATCGATCAGCCTGACCAGCACCGGCTGGTAAACCTCCAGTTTGCCGGTCCGCTGGACCACGCCGCGCTGGACCACACTGTTCAAGGCGGTTTCCACGACCGTCGGGCTGGTGTCGTCCAACGCCGCCACGAGGATCGCGTCGATTCGCGGGTCGTCCAAGCCTCCCAGATGGCCCAGCGCTTCCACCACCGACGACCGCACGTTCTCGTTCGGCTGCCGCGCGGCTTCCGCCAGCGCCGGCAGCGCGCTGGCCCCGAACGCCGCCAAGGCGGACGCCAGCTGCCGGCGTAATGGCGGGTCGTTCTCCGCCGTCAGCCGCAGCAGCACGGGCAGCACATCCGCCTGCCGGCTGCTCGCCTGGCCGGCGGCCACGCGGACCGCCAGTTCCCGCCCCGCGGTCTCGCGGACCTGGACGTCGGCATCGGTCGCCAAGGACAACAGCCGGCTGATGACGGCGTCGGAATCGGCTCCCGCTGCCCGGATCGCCTGGTCCACCCTGACCTGGCCGGGTGACGCCCGCAGGTCGTAGCAGTAAATGCCGTCGCCCAGCCGCAGGAAGATGCGGCCCTCGGCGACCGGATACATGACCGGCATGTGGTAACTGGTGGTGTTGTAGAAGGACGGGGCCCAGCCATCGGGATCCAATATCCTGGCCTGCCCCGTGGCGTCCAACTTGTACGAGGCGAAGTGGGTCTCCCCATGCGTGCCATCCGGACGAACCAAGACGAGATTCTCCATGCCGAGCAGGTATCCCCCGTTGCTCGGCGCGAGACCATTGACCGTCGAGATCCGTTTGCCGGTCATGATGTCCACGACGACGTGCGTTTTCTTTTCGGATTCGTCCCTGCTGTTGGCAAAGAACACGTACTTCCCGGCGACCGGCATCGGCGGGTAGTACCCGAAGCCATTCAGGTCGGGCACTTCCCACAATTTCTCCGCGGATGTCGTGCTGAGCTTGTATGCCACCCCCACGGCCTTGGCGCCTTCCCCGCCGGCCCTGAATCCCAACAGGATGTCGCCTTGGATCGCCACGCCCCCGAGCGGGGCGGCGGCCTCGAACGGCGTGGACCAGAGATTGGCGCCGGTCTTGGCGTCGATACAGACCAGATTGCCGCCTGTGGACACCACATCGCCCGAAGTGCGTCTGCCGCCCACGTAGCCCACCAGGTGCTGGCGGCCGCCGTTCGGCCAGACGGAAAGGCAGTACGAAACAATCCCCTCCGGATGCTGCCACACCAGTTTGCCGGTGTTCAGGTCGAATCCGGCCCAGCGATTGTCCTTCGGCGCCACCACGATGCCCTCGGCGATGACGAGTTTCGTCGCATGGCTCACGCCCGCCGGCGCCTCCCACAGGGGTTTGCCGCTGGCAGCCTCGAAACAGAAGAGGGTGCCGTACCTGCCGATGCCGACGACTTTCCCCTCTCCCGCCGCCGGGGTTCGGTCGAAGCCGCGATCCTTGTGGTTCTGGTTGTTTTCCGCGCGGTTGGCGATGACCGCCTTCCAGAGCGTCTTGCCGGTCTGCGCGTCCATGGCCACCATCACCTCGTCGGCTGACTGCAGGATCTTCTCCTTGGCGAAGCCGGGCAGTTCCGCGTAGCCCGCCTGCTTGGCCTCATCCACCATGTGGTGGGGGCCATGCCGGCCGTCGTCCAGGTAGTAGTCGTCGCCCCGCGGATACCGCAGGTGGACGAAGATCCGGCCGTCTTCCAGGATGGGCGACGAGCTGCCGGCGCTCGTGCGGATGGTCGACGCGTCGGCCCATTTGTACATGAAGCGTGTCAGCGGCGCGAGCATTTGCCCGATGTGCTCTTCGCTCCGCCACATCACCTTGGCCTCGCCGATGTCGTCCACCAGCACCGCTCCGGACGGCTTGGCCGTCCGGCCGAACCCGGCGGGGCCGCCATAGTTCGGCCACGACGCGTCCTTGCTCAGCGCGTTGATCTTTGCCAGCTCCGCCTCGCTCCGCCGGAAACCGGTCACCTTCCCGGATTGCGGTGCGGCCTTGTCCGGGGGCGTGGCAGACCCGATGGAGTTCCGGCAGGAGACCGTGCCGGAAATGGCGCCGCCGTTCACCGTCGCATCGACGCTGAACTCGAAGAACTGCTTGTTGATGCTCCGCACGAATCTGCCGGTAAGCCGGTTCCCCTGAATGGTCAGCCATCCCCCGGGCTCGTGCAGGCCGACGAGGTTGTCCATGCGGACCTTCCCGTCGCGGCCGGAGCCCATGTAGGTCCACTTCGTCGGCACGTCGAACTCCAGAGAGACCACCTCGTAGCCGCCGGTCGGAGTGGTCACCGAGCAATCTTCGATCCCGGTTCGGGCCGCTGTCGGCCCCGGCTTGTGCTGGGATTTCCACACCTCCACCTCGGCGGCCGCGCCACTGAAGGTAATCCCGATCCCGATCACGCCCGCCAGCAGACCGGCGGTGGGGGCCAGTCGTGCCGCCGGGGCCAAGGCCCGGGTGACGAGCAGTGCTCCGGACGGTGCTTTCGCGAACATGTTCATCTCCGCATCGTTTTTTCGGCCCCGGCGTTGAACGCATCAACGAGAGGCTGATGGAAGGCATCAAGTTTACTCCGGGCAACGGCAATCACCGGGTGTTTTTCGTTCGGTGAGCGGCGAATGGGCCAAGGTTGTTCCTGGCTGTGGGCTGGGCAGGCGCGGTCGGTGGGCGGCCGCGGCGCGGCTGCCGGCGCCTGCGCTGCACGCGTGACTTTGATTAGAATCTGCCCGCGTCCCATCCCCTCCAAGGAGTCCCCGTCCGCAGTGACCACATCCCGCCCGACTTCCGACAAACGGCCCGACCGTGACGATGCCGCCCGGCGGCTGGCGCTGACCGCGGCCCGCGTGGCCGACGAGACCCGGGCCAGCGACGTGCGGGTGCTCGATCTCCGCGGGCTGACCGAGATGTTCGACTATTTCGTCGTCGCCACGGGCGCGAGCAGCCGGCAGCTGCACGCCATCGCCGACGAGATCGAAAAGGTGGTGAAAACCGAGCTGCACGACCGCAAACGGGGCAGCGAGGGCTACGAGGAAGGCCGCTGGATCGTGCTCGATTACGGCGACGTGATGGTCCACCTCTTCGACGCCGAGGCCCGCGAATACTGGGACCTCGAGCAGCTGTGGAGCGGCGCCAAGACGGTTCCGCTCCCCGCCGGGGTGGGCCGATGAGCGGCGCAGGGAACACGGGCCACGTCAGCCTTCGCGCCGCGTTGCGGCAGGCGTTTCGCACGGCGCTCGAGCGGCTCGGGGCCGATGGCGTGGTCGCGATCGACCCCGCCGAGATGCCGGCGCTCTTGGAGCAGGTGCGGGAGACGGCCGACGCGAAGTTCGGCGACTACTCCGGCACGATGGCGATGGGCCTGGCGAAGCGGGCCGGGCGGAAGCCACGGGACGTGGCCGCCGAGATCGTCGCCCGGCTGGCGGCCGCCCCGGGCTACGCGGCCCTCTTCGACCCCCCTGGCGACCCCGTCGGCCCGGGTTTCATCAACGTCCGCGTCCGCGACGAGGCCCTGGCCGCGGCCGTGGCGGCGGCGGTGGCCGACGACCGGCTGGGCGTGGCCCCGGTCGCGCGGCCCGAGACGATCGTCGTCGACTTCAGCTCGCCGAACGTCGCCAAGCCGATGCACGTCGGGCACATCCGCTCGACGGTGATCGGCGACGCGCTCGCCCGGATCCTCCGCTTCCGCGGCCACCACGTGATCACCGACAACCACCTCGGCGACTGGGGCACCCAGTTCGGGATGATCCTCTGGGGCTGGAAGCACTGCCGCGACGATGCGGCGTTTGCGGCCGACCCGACGGCAGAGCTCGGCCGGCTCTACCGGCTCGTCCGCAAAGTCGCCGACGCCAAGCCCGAGGAACTGGCGGCCGATCCCGCGGCGGCGGCCCTGGTCGCGCGGTTCCCCGACGCCGGCCGGGAGGTGCTCGCGGAGACGGCGAAGCTCCACGAAGGCGATCCCGAGAACCGGGCCCTGTGGGAGCGGTTCATGCCGGTCTGCCGGGCCGAGATCGACCGCCTCTACGCCCGGCTCCACGTGACGTTCGACCATTGGCTCGGCGAGAGCTTTTTTCAGCCGTTTCTGGCCGCGACGGTGGACGACCTCGTGGCCCAAGGGCTCGCCCGCGAAAGCCGCGGCGCGATCGGCGTGTTCCTGGGAGGCGACGACGCCCCACCACTTTTGATCCGCAAGGCCGACGGCGCGTTTCTCTATGCCACGACCGACCTGGCCACGATCCGCTGGCGGCTCGAGCACTGGGAGCCCGATCGGATCCTGTACGTGGTCGATCACCGGCAGAGCGGCCACTTCGAGCAGGTGTTCGCCACGGCCCGCCGCTGGGGGCTCGCTGGACTCGACGGCGTGGCGCTCGTGCACGTCGGCTTCGGCACCGTGCTCGGGGAGGACGGGCGGCCGTTCAAGACGCGGGCGGGCGACACCGTGGGCCTGGAAGCCCTGCTCGACGAGGGCGTGGAGCGGGCGGCGGCGATCGTGGGCGCGGGCGACGAGGGGCGGGCCGGGATGAGCGACGCGGATCGCCGCCACGTGGCGGAGACCGTGGGCATCGGGGCCATCAAGTACGCCGACCTGTGCCAGAACCGCACGACCGACTACGTCTTCAGCTTCGACAAGATGCTCGAGCTCAAGGGCAACACGGCCGCCTACATGCAGTACGCCGCGGCCCGCGTGGAGGGGATATTCGCCAAGGGGGGCGTCGATCGGGCCACGCTGCGACGGGACTGCGACGGCGTGCTGGTGTCGGCCCCGCAGGAGCGGGCCCTGGCCCTGGAGCTCCTGCGGTTTTCCGAGGCCCTCGAGGACGTCGAGGCCGACTACCGCCCGAACCTGCTCACGGCCTGGCTCTACGACCTCGCCGGCTGCTACTCGACGTTCTACGACTCGCTCCCGGTGCTCAAGGCGGAGGGCCCGGAGCGAGCCAGCCGGCTCGCCCTCTGCGACCTCACCGGCCGCATCCTGCGGAAGGGCCTCGACCTGCTCGGCATCGGCGCCGTGGAGCGGATGTGATGGGGCGGCACGGGGGTCCGGCTGAGACTGGTGCGAATCTGTCGTCAGGATCGTCGGTTTGCCCAACCGGCTCCGGGCTGCCCACACCCTCTCGCCGGACGCTCGCGGCGCCCATCCTGGGCTACGCTCGCTCGGAGACGTCTGCGCTTCGACATCCTGTCTTCGCTGGCCGTCTACGCCGGCTCGAGGGGATGGGCAGCCCGGAGCCTGCCTCGAACGTTGCGAGCAAGGCGAGGACATGGGCGTCCCCCAAGCCCGGTTGGGCGAGTTG
Organism: Pirellulales bacterium; assembly: GCA_044344765.1. Lineage (GTDB taxonomy): Bacteria > Planctomycetota > Planctomycetia > Pirellulales > UBA1268 > QWPN01. The sequence continues at coordinate 7,944 of JBIJCJ010000025.1, forward strand.
ACCGTGGACACGCGCGACGATCGCAGGCAGAAACGCAACGCACGGCTGTTGGAGCATCACGGGAGTCCCGCATGAAACGCGCACTTGAAAACATCCGCAACATCGGCATCGTCGCCCACATCGACGCCGGGAAGACCACGCTCACCGAGCGGATGCTGTTCTTCACGAAGACCAGCCACCGGCTCGGCGAGGTGGACCGCGGCACCACGATCACCGACTTCGATCCCGAGGAGCAGGAGCGGGGGATTACGATCTACTCGGCCGCCGTGTCGTTCCAGTGGCGGAACGTGACCGTGAACCTGATCGACACCCCCGGCCACGTCGACTTCACGGCCGAGGTGGAGCGCAGCCTCCGCGTGCTCGACGGAGCGGTGGTCGTGTTCAGCGCCCGCGAGGGGGTCGAGGCCCAGAGCGAGACGGTCTGGCGGCAGGCCGACAAGTACGGCGTGCCGCGGATCGCCCTGGTCAACAAGCTCGACCGCGAGGGGGCCGACTTCCACGGCACCGTCAAGCAGATCGAGGACCGGCTGGGGGCCAGGCCCCTGGTGCTCCACCTCCCGCAGGGCCTCGGGCCGCCGCACGTCAACGATCCGTTTCGCGGGATCGTGGACCTGGTGGAGATGCAGCTCCTCACGTTTCCCCCCAAGGACGAGGCCCTGGCCGGCGGGGAGGCGCTGACGCAGGTGACCGCGGCGCCGATCCCGGACGAATTGGCCGACGAGGCGGCGTTGTACCGCGAGCAGCTCGTCTCCACGCTCTTCGACTTCTCCGACGAGATTGCGGAACTGGCGATGCAGGAGGCCCCGATCCCGCCGGACCTGATGCGGAAGGCGATCCGCCAGGCGACGATCGAGCGGCGGGTCGTGCCCGTGCTCGCCGGCTCGGCCCTCGACTGCATCGGCATCCAGCCGGTGCTCGACGCGGTGGCCTGGTACCTGCCCAGCCCGGCCGACGTGCCGCCCGTGGAGGGGCTCGATCCGGCCAAGCTCGATGCCAAGAAGGGGCCGCCTGTCACGCTCCTGCGCAAGGCCGACCCCAAGGAGCCGTTCTGCGGGCTGGTGTTCAAGATCATCGCCGAGAAGCACGGCGACCTGTATTTCGTGCGGGTCTATTCGGGCACGCTCAAGGCGGGGAGCCGGGCCTGGAATCCGGCCCAGCAGAAGAAGGAGAACATCGCCCAGCTGTGGCACGTGCAGGCCGATCGTCGCGAGCAGATCCCGGAGGCGTTCGCCGGCGACATCGTGGGGGTGATCGGCCCGCGGGCGAGCGTCACCGGCGACACGCTGTGCGACGCGGCGCAGCCGATTCTCCTGGAGACGATCCGCTTTCCGGAGACGGTGATCTCGATGGCGATCGAGCCGGAGACGAGCCTCGACCGCAAGAAGCTCGCCGAAACGCTGGAGATGATGAAGCGGCAGGACCCCACGTTCCGGGCCGTGGAGAGCGAGGAGACCGGGCAGACGCTGATTTCCGGGATGGGCGAACTGCACCTGGAGGTGATCCGGCACCGGCTGGAGCGGGACTTCAACCTCAAGTGCCGCGTCCACAAGCCGCGGGTCTCCTACAAGGAGACGATCGCCCGGCCGGTCGAGGTCGCCGGCAGCATCAATCGTCAGGTCGCCGGGCAGACGCTCGCGGCCACGGTCAAGCTCCGGGCCGAGCCCGTGGCGGAGCAGGGGGGCGTGACGGTGGAGCAGGGCTGGTTTCCCGAGTCGGAATCCCTCGCGAATCTGGCCGCCCTCATGACGCAGTCGGTGCGGGAAAGTGCGGAGCGTGGCGGCCTCAAGGGCTGCCCGCTGTGGGCGACGCGGATCGTGGTCCTCGAGAGCCCGATTCCCGAGCCGCCGCCGAGCGACGTGGCGGTGCGGATGGCGGCGGCCGAGGCCATCGACCAAATGCTCGAGGCGGCGGGCACGGTGCTCCTCGAGCCGGTGATGCGGGTCGAGGTGAGCGTGCCGGAGGAGCATCTGGGCGACGTCATCAACGACCTGCAGCAGCGGCGGGCGATCATCACCAACACCGAACTCCGCGGCGCAGTCAACGTGCTCACGGCGGAAGCCCCGCTGGCGAGCATGTTCGGCTATTCGGCGGCCGTGAGAAGCGTGAGCCAGGGGCGGGCGAGTTTCACGATGGCACCGCTGAAATACGGCCCCGCGCCCGCAGAGACGGCAGAAGCGTTCGTGTGAGTGACTCCGGGCACGAAAATGTCGAGTCTGGCGGCGGAAATTGCAGGCCGTTGACAGCACCAGTGGCCGACCTTAGATTCCGTGACTCGACCGTCGTGACGCTCCCGGCCCCCCGGCCGTGGGAGGGCGTCGCCGAGAGCCTCTTCGCGGAGGCTTTTCGAGTGCCGCGGGCATCCGTGCCCTGGTGGCCGGCTGTCGGCGGAGGGCTGTGCTCTCCGTGTCCCGAGGTTCTGTGTTCGCGTAGGTCGTTGTCCGAAGGATTGATTGGAGTTGCCCCGTGGCCGGTCCGACACAAGAGATCATCCGCATCCGTATGGAGGCCTACGACCACGTCGTGCTCGACCAGAGCGCGGCGGAGATTGTCGATACCGCCAAGCGGACCAACTCCGAGGTCCATGGCCCGATTCCGCTGCCCACGCGGATCGAGCGATACACGGTTCTCTCCAGTCCGCACATCGACAAGAAGGCCCGCCAGCAGTACGAGATTCGGACGCACAAGCGCGTGATCGACATCGTGCAGGCTACGGCCAAGACGATCGAGGCGCTTAATAAGTTGAGCCTGCCTGCCGGTGTCGACATCAAGATCAAGGCTTCTTCCCGCTGATTCCTATCCTTTCACTCAGTCATAGAACCACACAGGAGCGCACGACACGGCATGCTTGGAAGGCGTTGCGGGTAAGGCTCGGAGGGAACTTCGGGCGCTCCTGCAGCCGACGGCTTCGAGCGTGATCGAGAGACTTGCAATCGGGTGGCCGTCTTCAGGCTGCCGCCCGATGGGGTGCTCGTCTCGACGGCGATGAAAATCATGGCTGCCACAAAGAAGAGTTTGGCGAAGGTGGGCCGTAAGGCCGTTCCTGAGCGGGTTGGCCGCAAGGGTCTCCTGGGCCGCAAGGTCGGTATGACCCAGATTTTCGACGCCACCGGTGCCGTGGTACCGGTCACCGTGATCGAAGCCGGTCCGTGTCCTGTGACGATGGTGCGGTCGCCGGATCGTGACGGCTACGCGGCGATCCAGATCGGCTTTCTCGACAAGCCGCGTCGCCTTGCGAGCCGTGCGGTGCGCGGCCAGGTTGCGAAACTCGACAGCCGCCGTTCGAAGCGGCTTGCGACCGCCGGTGTCGAGGCTGCGGCCAAGGCTGATTGCGAGCCAAAGCGGTTTGTTCGCGAGCTTCGTGGTGTCTACGAGGGCGTGGCTGTCGGTCAGGTTCTGACCGTCGATGTCTTCGAGGGTGTCGAGTTCGTGGATGTCACCGGCGTGACGAAGGGGCGGGGGACCGCGGGCGTGATGAAGCGGCACGGCTTCAAGGGCCAGCGGGCGAGCCATGGTGTGAAGAAGGTGCATCGTCACCAGGGCGGCACGAGCATGAACACGTCTCCTGCCCGTGTGTTCAAGGGCAAGCGGATGGCTGGCCGCTACGGCAATGAGCGGTCCACGATGCGCAATGTCAAGCTCGTGGGCGTCGACAAGGAGGCGAACCTGCTTCTCCTTCGCGGTGCCGTCCCGGGGCCGAATGGCGCTTATGTCGCCGTGCTGCAAACGAACAAGCTCAAGAAGGCTGCCGGCCCGGCCGGCGGCGGTGCCAAGAAGAAGGCTGGTGCGAAATGAACCTCGCCGTCTACGACATTTCGGGCAAGAAGGTCGGGTCCTACGAGATCGATCCCGCCGAATTGGCTCCCTCTGTCAGCAAGCAATTGCTGCACGACGCGGTGGTCATGTATCAGGCCAATCAGCGGCAGGGTACTCAGAAGACCAAGACTCGTGGCGAGGTTGCTGGGTCCACTCGCAAGCTCTATCGCCAGAAGGGCACGGGCAATGCCCGTGCCGGTGCGCGGCGCAGCGGCACGCGGCGTGGCGGCGGTCACATCTTCGCCAAGCGGCCTCGCGATTTCGGCTGGCGGATGCCCCGCAAGGCGCTGCAGGTGGCCACTCGCATGGCGTTGGCCTCGCGGATCGCCGACGACGAGGTGAAGCTTGTCGATGCGCTCGCGATCCCGGCTCCGAAGACGGCTGCCGTGGCCAGGATGCTCGCCGGGATGGGGCTGGGCGACTCGACGGTGCTGCTCGCGCCGGAGAAGCACGACGCCAATGTGTGGAAGAGTGCCCGCAACATCGCCGGCCTGTCGGTTTCGCCGGTGGCGGAGCTCAATGCCTGGTCGATCCTGCGGCCGCGTTCGATCGTGATGACGACTGCCGCCATCGATGCCTTCCGGGCTGCCGCGAAGGAAAAGTCGAAGCCGGCCGCCGGCAAGTCTGCGGCGAAGCGGGCTGCGAAGAAGGAGGCGAAATAAGCCATGGCTGTTCCTGTCGCTCCGGCTCCGGCTCTGACGCCTGGCCTGGCTCCTCATCAGGTGATTCTCCGTCCGCTCGTGACCGAAAAGGGCATGCATCGGGCAAACCGACACAACGCCTACTCCTTCGAGGTCGTTTCCGCGGCTACGAAGGCCGACATTCGCCGGGCTGTCGAGGAGATGTTCAGCGTCAAGGTCGACAAGGTCGCCGTGCAGAATCGCGTGGGCAAGGCCCGTCGCAGTCGCGTGCGGCGGACCAGTGCGAAGGCCTGGAAGAAGGCCGTCGTCAAGCTGAAGCCCGACTTCAAGATCAACCTCTTCTGAAACCGAGCTGCACATGGGAATTCGTGCCTACAAACCGACCAGTCCTGGGCGCCGCGGTGCGAGCGTCTCCGACTTCGCCGACCTGACGCCGGGTGCGGAAGTCCCCAAGGGCCTCCGGTTCCGCAAGCAGAAGACCGGCGGTCGCAACAACCAGGGCAAGATCACCGCCCGGCATCGGGGCGGCGGCCACAAGCAGCACTACCGGCTGATCGACTTCCGTCGCAACAAGGACGGTGTGCCTGGGACCGTGCATTCGATCCAGTATGATCCGAATCGCACCTGTCGCGTGGCGTTGGTTCACTATAATGACGGCGAGAAGCGGTTCATTCTCGCTCCTGAGGGGCTGAAGGTAGGGGCGGCCGTGCAAAGCGGTGCTTCTGCGGCCCCCGAGGTTGGGAACTGCCTGCCGCTGGCTGCCATTCCTCTCGGGATGCAGGTTCACAACATCGAACTCCAGGCGGGGCGGGGTGGTCGGCTCTGTCGCTCGGCGGGGTCTTCGGCGGTGCTCGTGGCGCGTGAGGCCCAGTGGGCGCAGCTGACGCTTCCTTCGGGTGAAATCCGCCGCGTACCGGCCGCCTGTCGGGCGACGATTGGCGCGATCGGGAATGCCGACCACATGAACGTCCGGCTCGGAAAGGCCGGCCGATCCCGGTGGATGGGCATCCGGCCGCATGTTCGCGGCACCGCGATGAATCCCATCGATCATCCGCACGGTGGTGGTGAAGGTCGCACCAAGGGCGGCCGTCATCCGGTGAGTCCAACGGGTAAGAGTGCGAAGGGTGGCGGCACTCGCAAGCCCCGCAAGGCGTCGAGTACGGCGATCATTCGGCGGCGGAAGAGTCGCCGCTACGGCCAATTGAAGTTGAGGTGATCCATGGGACGCAGCGCAAAAAAAGGTCCGTACATCGACCCGCGGGTCTTCGAAAAGGTCGAGGCGCAGCTTGCTTCCGGCAAGCGCGATCCGATCAAGACGTGGTCGCGGTCTTGCACGATCGTGCCGGAGTTCATCGGCTTGACGTTCATGGTGCACAACGGCAAGCAGCACCTGAAGGTTTTTGTGACCGAGGACATGGTCGGTCACAAGCTCGGCGAGTTCGCCCCGACGCGGACGTTCCGCGGTCATGGCGGTAAGGTGAAGGAAGCGGCCACTCCGGCGGCCAAGTGAGCGATTCAGGTGCGGCTTCGGCCGCGAGTGAGCGAAGGTGATTCATGGCCTACACAGCCAGCCACAAGTACGCCCGGATCAGTGCCCGCAAGGTGCGGGCTCTGGCCGATCTCGTTCGCGGCAAGTTCGCCGACGAGGCCCTCGATATCCTGCGGTTCCAGCCGCACCGCGGCGCTCGGATGCTCGAGAAGGTGATTAAAAGTGCGCTGGGCAACGCCGAGCATCAGCAGGCCTCTGGCGTGGACGACCTGGTGGTGGTCGACGCGCGGGTGGATGAAGGGCCGATGTTCAAGCGGATCCGGCCGCGGGCCCGCGGCATGGCGTTCGGAATCAAGCGGCGGATGTCGCACATCAAAGTGGCGCTCGATGCCGTCGTCGCCGCGGATACGGAGTGAGGGCAGACACATGGGTCAAAAAGTTCATCCCACTGGTTTCCGCACCGGCATCACCGAGCCGTGGAAGAGCCGCTGGTATGCATCGAAGAAGGACTTCCGCGACCTCCTCATGGAAGACGTGAAGGTGAGGAAGTTCGTCAAGGCGAAGTACCGGGCCGCGGCGATCCCGAAGATCGAGATCGAGCGGACCCGCGACGAGGTCAAGGTCATTCTGCATTCGGCCCGGCCCGGCGTGATCATCGGCCGTAAGGGTCAGGACGTCGATCGGCTTCAGGCCGAGCTTCAGGAGTTGTTGGGGCGGCGGGTGAATCTCAAGGTCGAAGAGGTCAGCCGTCCGGAGATTCAGGCCCAGCTGATCGCCGAAGATATTGCCGATCAGCTGACGAAGCGGGCGGCGTTTCGGCGTACGCTCAAGCGGGCTCTCGACACCACGATGGACGCTGGCGCCAAGGGTGTGAAGATTCAGCTGGCCGGACGGCTCGGTGGCGCGGAGATGTCGCGGTGCGAAAAGGCGATCGCCGGCTCGATGCCGCTGTCGACGCTGCGGGCAAAGATCGATTACGGGTTCTGCGAGGCTCCCACGGCGCAGGGCAATATCGGGATTCAGGTGTGGGTCAACCAAGGCATGTACGAGGAGACTGGCGATGGCGCTGATGCCCAAGCGGGTGAAGCACCGAAAAAGCCAAAGAGGTCGTATAAGAGGTGACGCCTCTCGCGGGAACCGCGTCGTCTTCGGCGACTTCGGCCTCCAGGCCGAACAGCCGGGATGGCTCCCCGCGGCGACGATCGAGGCCGGCCGCATCGCGGCCCAGCAGTACCTCCGCGCGGAGGGGCGGCTGTTCGTTCGGGTTTTTCCCCACAAGTCGATCACGTCCATCCCGCTCGAAACCCGTATGGGTAAGGGCAAGGGTGAGCCGGAGTATTGGGCCGCGGTCATCAAACCGGGCATGGTGCTCTACGAGATCGGTGGCGTGACGGAGGAGGCGGCCCGGGTCTGCATGGCGCGGCTGGCGCACAAGATGCCGATTCGCGTTCGATTCGTGAAGCGGCGGGTGATGTAAGGAACCAGTGGCATGACCAAGGTAAGCGAACTCCGGGAAATGGCCGACGAGCAGATTCGCCTCGTCTGGAAGGATGCGGCCGAAACGCTGTTTCGGCTCCGGCTCCAGGCGCAGACGGAGAAACTCGCGGCGCCCACCGAATTGAAGAAGCAGCGCCGGACGATCGCCCGGTGCCAGACGATCCTCACCCAGCGTGGCGTTTCGCTGGGCGCCGCGGCGACGGGCGCGGCGGGGGAGGATTCGCCACAGCACGAGAAACATGCAAAGCGGCGGCGGGCCAGTGGCCGCGCGAAGGTACATGCTCCCGGCAAGGGGGGCGTGGCATCGCGGCGGACGTTCCGCAAGCGGACGCAGAGCGGGAAGTAACGAGGAGCGCACCATATGCCCAAGCGAGTGGAGACCGGGACCGTGACGAGCGCCGCCGCGAGCAAGACGCGGCGTGTGGAGATTCCGCGTGTCGTCCGGCACCCCAAGTACGGCCGCATTCTCCATCGGCGCACCGTCTGCCACGTGCACGACGAGGCTGAGGAGTCGCAGCTCGGGGATCTCGTCGAGATCGTGGAGTGCCGGCCGCGGAGCCGGCTGAAACGCTGGGAGTTGGTGCGGGTTGTGGCCAAGAGCACGGCCGTCGACGTGGCTTCGCTGCGGAGCGGCGCCCGAGCGACCTCTCTGCGGGAGACCGCCGCGCGGGCTGAACAGGCCGCCGCGGCCGGAGTCGAGACGACGGAAGGAAAGTCCACATGATTCAGATGCAGACGCGGCTGGTGGTCGCGGACAACACGGGCGCCAAGGAAGTGATGTGCTTCAAGGTGCTGGGCGGCAGCCGCAAGCGGACCGCCGGCCTGGGCGACATCATCGTGTGCAGTGTGAAAAGCGTGATCCCGGGCAGCGACGTCAAGAAGAAGGCGGTCGTCAAGGCCGTGATCGTGCGGTGCAAGAAGCCGGCGCGTCGCGAGGACGGCAGCTACGTCCGGTTCGACACCAACGCCTGCGTGATCATCGACAACGACAAGAACCCGAAGGGCACCCGCATCTTCGGGGCCGTGGCCCGGGAGCTGCGGGAGCGGAACTTCATGAAGATCGTCAGTCTGGCGAGCGAGGTGGTGTGATGCTGATCAAGACGGGCGATCTCGTGGAAGTACGAACCGGCAATGCCAAGGGCACCCGCGCGAAGGTGCTGTCGGTGCGTCCGGAGGCCGAGGGCGGTGCGAAACTCGTCGTCGAGGGCGTAAACCGCGTCTATCGGCACCTGAAGCGGAGCCAGAAGAACCCGCAGGGCGGGCGGCTCAGCAAGGAGATGCCGATCGACGCCTCGAACGTGCTGTTCGTGTGCTCCGCGTGCGGCAAGGCGACGCGGCTCGGGGCACGGGTCGGGGCCGACGGCGGCAAGGTGCGGTTCTGCAGGAAGTGCGGAGCCGAGCAGGGCACCCTGCGGCGGCCGCGGTCCACGGCGGCGAAGGGCTGATAGGCTGAACGACCAGGTTTTCTGATCGGGAATCAAAGGATCGTTTTGATGGCGAAGAAGACGACAGCAGCGACGGAGACGGCGGCCCCGGCAGGGGTGCCGCGGATGCTCGCGCATTACATGGACTCGGTGCGCCCGCAACTGGGCAAGGCCCTTGATCGCACGAACCCGCATGCCATTCCGCGGCTCGAGAAGATCGTGGTCAGTATGGGTGTGGGCGTGGCCGTCACCGAGAAGAAGTATCTTGAAGAGGCGATCAGCGCGATGGCGCAGATCACCGGTCAAAAGCCGGTGGCCACGCTCTCCAAGGCAGCCGTTTCAGGGTTCAAGCTCCGCGAGAACCTGCCGATCGGCTGCAAGGTCACGCTTCGCGGCCGACGGATGTACGAGTTTCTCGACCGGCTCGTCTCGGTCGCCTTGCCACGAGTTCGCGACTTCCGCGGGCTGTCGAGCACGGCTTTCGACGGCCAGGGCAACTACAGCCTCGGACTCTCGGAGCAGATGGTGTTTCCGGAGATCAATCCGGACAAGTTCACGCGGCCGCAGGGCATGAACATCACGTTGGTCACGTCGGCCCGCTCCGACGACGAGGCTCGGGATTTCCTGCGGGCGATGGGGCTGCCGCTGAAGAAGGACGGGGAAGGAGATGCCGCTGCGTAGCGGCACGGGATCGGCGCCGCCGGCGTCGACTCGGAGGGCTGGACAAACAGGCTGACTGGATCATTCATGGCAAGCAAATCGAAGATCGCCGCCGCGAAGAGGCCGCCGAAGTTCAAGACGCGGGTGGTGCGGCGGTGCATGTTGTGTGGCCGTCCGCGGGCCGTGTACCGCAAGTTCGGCACCTGCCGCATCTGTTTCCGGAAGCTCGCCGACCAGGGCTGCATCCCCGGCGTGAAGAAGGCCAGTTGGTAGGACGGGATCCGCGACGAAACGGGAAATTACAAGAGGGTTCTGCAGACATGATGACCGACCCCATCGCCGACATGCTCACCCGTATCCGCAATGCGGTACGCGTCGAACGCTCGACCGTCGAGGTCCCGAGTTCGAAGGTGAAGCGTGGTTTGGCGGAAGTGCTGAAGCGCGAGGGATTCATCTGGGATTGGCGCGAGGTGGACGCCGCCCCGGTGCCCCATCTCCAGCTCGATCTCAAGTATGGCCCCAACGGCGAGCGGCTCATTCGGCACATCCGGCGAGTCAGTTCCCCGGGGCGGCGTGTTTACAGCCGTTCGGCCCGGCTCCGTCCCGTGCTGGGCGGTCTGGGAATCTCGATCCTCTCCACGTCCAGCGGTGTGGTCAGCGACCGTGAGGCCCGGCAAAAGAAGCTGGGTGGCGAAGTGCTCTGCGAGTTGTGGTAATCGAAATCGTTCCCGGTCAAAAGGTCATCCAGCGATGTCGCGTATCGGCAAGTCACCTGTCTCGGTCCCCAAGGGCGTGAAGGCGTCCGTGGAGGGCGGCAGCCTCAAGGTCGAGGGGCCGCTCGGGAAGCTCGAGCACGTCATTCATCCCGCCGTCTCCGTCGAGGTCGACGGCGGTGCTGGCGAAATTCGCGTGACGCGGAGCGGCGACCATCGGGTGGCGCGTTCGGTCCACGGGCTCACGCGGGCTCTGGCGGCCAACATGGTCGAGGGCGTTTCGAAAGGCTACGAGAAGAAGCTCGAGATCGTGGGCGTGGGCTACCTCGCCGCGCTCCAGAAGAACACCCTGCAACTCCGGGTCGGCTTCGCGAACGAACTGCAGGTCGCGATCCCGGCTGGCCTCACGGTCACCTGCCCGGATCAGACCCACATTCACATCAAGGGCATCGACAAGCAGCTCGTCGGTCAGTTCGCCGCCGAGGTGCGTGCCCTGCGGAAGCCGGAGCCCTACAAGGGCAAGGGCATTCGCTATGAGAACGAGCAGGTTCGGCGCAAGGCCGGCAAGGCCGTCACGAAGTAAGAGACAGACAAAGGACCCATCATGGACCATTCCCGCTCGATCCTCCGGCAGCGTCTGCGGCGGCGGCACCGCGTGCGCCGGTTCATTCGCGGCACGGCCGAGCGCCCCAGGCTCTCGGTGTTTCGCACCCACAAGCACATTTACGCTCAGATCATCGACGACGTGTCGGGGCGGACGCTGGCGTCCGCCAGTTCGATGGACAAGCAGGTCCGCTCGGGCATTGCCTTCGGCGGCAACAAAGATGCTGCCGAGGCGATCGGCAAGGCGGTGGCGGAGCGGGCCAAGGCGGCCGGCGTGACGAAGGTGTGCTTCGATCGCGGCGAGTTTCGGTATCACGGCCGTGTGGCGGCGCTCGCTGACGCGGCGCGGGCCGCTGGCCTCGAGTTCTAGACCAGTCTTTGGAGGCAATGAACCGTGTCGACAGGCAAAGAATCGCGCACCGGCGAGTTCGCGGAAAAGGTCGTGAAGGTGCGGCGCTGTGCGACGGTCGTCAAGGGCGGCCGGCGGTTCAGTTTCGCGGGCCTGGTCGTGGTCGGAAACGGCCGGGGCAAGGTGGGCTGTGGCTACGCCAAGGCCAATGAGGTTCCGCCCGCCGTCGAGAAGGCGATCAAGGACGGCATGAAGAATCTCATCGAGGTGCCCGTCGAGTCGGGCACGATCCCCCACCGCGTCGAAGGCCGTTACGAGACCGCCAAGGTCGTCCTCCTGCCGGCTGGTCCGGGCACTGGCATCATCGCCGGGGCGGCGGTCCGGGCCGTCTGCGAGTCGGCCGGCATCCGCGACGTGCTTTCGAAGGCGCACGGCTCCACGAATCCCGTCAACCTCGTCAAGGCGGCCCTCGAGGCCCTCAAGCAGCTGCGCACCAAGGCCGAGGTCGAGCGGCTCCGCGGCATTTCGCTTTCCTGATCCACGCATCCAATCACGGTCCTCCGGGCCGACCAACCCTCCATGAAACTCAACGACGTCAACAAGGGCATCCACAAGAACACCAAGCGGCTGCGGGTTGGCCGCGGCCCCGGTTCCGGCCGTGGCCGTTACGCAGGCCGCGGCAACAAGGGCCAGGGGCAGCTGGCCGGCTGGGCCGCGCCGCTGATTTTCGAGGGTGGCGGTACGCCGTTGATCCGGCGAATCCCGAAGCGCGGTTTTCACAACGCCCATGGCCGGATCGTCAAGGGCGTGAACGTGGGGGCTTTGCAGGAGGTGTTTGCCGCCGGGAGCGAGGTGACGCCGCGGTCGCTGCGTGAGTCGGGCCTCGCCAAGGGGATCTGGGACGAGATCAAAATCCTTGGCAATGGTGAGCTCAAGCACGCCCTCAAGGTGTCGGCGCATCACTTCAGCGCCCAGGCCCGCGAGAAGATCTCCGCCGCCGGAGGCACCGTGACCGAACTGCCTGGTCCGGCGCCTGTCGTGCGCAAGGTGAAAAAGGCGTCGCGGAAAAAGCCCGCGGGCGGTTAGGGTATGAGGCCGGCTGTCCGCCGGCACGCCCGGTCTGAGACGTCGAGGAGCCCTAGCCCGTGCTCGAAAAACTCCGCATCATTTTCACGATTCCGGAACTGCGGCAGAAGATTCTGCTGACGCTCGGCCTGCTCGCGATCTATCGCGTCGGCTGGCAGGTGCCGCTGCCGATCGTCGATCCCCAGGCGATGACGGCATTCGCGCAGCAGACGGGTGGCATCGGCGACCTGCTCCGCACCGTCGCCGTGTTTTCCGCGAGCCAGCTGTCCCAGGCCACGATCTTCGGCCTCGGCATCATGCCGTACATCTCGGCGTCGATCATCTTCCAGCTCCTTGGAACGGTCTGGCCGCCGCTGGAGCGGCTCACCAAGGAGGGCGAGGCAGGCCGGAAGAAGATCAACGAATACACCCGCTACGCCACGGTGCTGATCTGCATTCTGCAGAGCTGGGCCTACGTGGCGTTTCTCTCCGGTCAGCGGGTCGGCGAGCAGTCCCTGATCCAGCCCGCCTTCCTGGTCGATGGCCGGCTGCCGCTGGTGTGGCAGTTCGTGGCGGTGATGACGATGACCGCCGGCACCATCTTCCTGATGTGGCTCGGCGAGCAGATCGACGAGTTCGGGATCGGCAACGGGATCAGCCTGCTGATCATGGCCGGCATCCTGGCCGGCATGCCGAGTGCGCTGATGCAGCTCGGCAGCGAAACGAGCTGGGAACTTGGCGGAGGCAGCGGAAAGATGGGCATCGAGACACTCATCCTGCTGGCGGCGTTGTTCGTCGGCGTCGTGGCGGGCGTGGTGTTCATGACCCAGGGGCAGCGTCGAATCCCGACCCAGAGCGCCAAGCACGTTCGCGGGCGGCGGGTCTACGGCGGCACGCGGCAGTATCTGCCGCTGCGGGTCAATCAGGCCGGCGTGATGCCGATCATTTTCGCCAGTTCGCTGCTGCTCTTTCCCCAGATGCTCTTTCAGTGGCTGTCGACCGCGTATCCAGGTAACGCTGTGCTCTCGGCGATTCACGACTCATTCCAGCGGGGGCAGTCCTACCTCTACAACGTCTGCTACGTCGCTCTGATCTACTTCTTTTGCTACTTCTGGACCGCCATCACCTTCAATCCCAAGGAAATGGCCGACAACCTCAAGAACTTCGGCGCCTTCATTCCGGGGTATCGGCCGGGGAAGCGGACCGCCGACTATCTCGAGCGGGTCATGGAGCGGATCACCTACGTGGGAGCCGGCTTCCTGGCACTGGTCGCCGTCATTCCCACGATCGTGGGCGGCTACATGAACACCGGTGCGCAGATCGCGGGCTTCTACGGGGGCACCGGCCTCCTGATCGCCGTCAGCGTCGCCTTCGACCTGGTGCAGAAGATCGACAGCCATCTTGTGATGCGGAATTACAGCGGCCTGCTCGAGAAGTCCTGATCCGTCCACTGCCCCCGCCGGGAGACGCCCGCGGTTGCCTTCATGCCACCGCGCGGACACGCCATGCGGATCATCCTCATCGGACCGCCGGGAGCGGGGAAGGGAACGCAGTGCCAGCGGCTCGTGCAGTTGCTGCGGGTGCCCCATCTGTCGACCGGCGAGATGCTGCGGGCGGCGGTGCGGGCGGGCACGCCGGAAGGCCGTCAGGCGGTGGAGTTCATGACGCAGGGGCAGCTGGTGCCCGACCCGCTCATCGTCGGCATGGTCAGCCGACGGCTGGAGATGGAGGACTGCCGCAACGGCTGCCTGCTGGACGGGTTTCCCCGCACGCTGCCCCAGGCCGCCATCCTTGACGAGCTGCTGGAGCGGCGGGCGATGAGCGTCGATGGCGTGATCGAGCTCGCCGTGCCCCGGGATGAATTGATCAGGCGGATGCTGGCGCGAAAGCGGGAGGACGACGATCCCGAGGTGTTCACCAAGCGGATCACGAGCTTCGAGGTTCAGACCGCCCCGCTGCTCGACTACTACACGCGGCAGGGAAAGCTCGCCAGCATCGACGGCCTGGGCACGGCCGACGAGATCTTCGACCGCGTGCAAGCCGCCGTGACCGCATTCGAGCGGGCTGCCCGCCGCCGCTGAAGCCGGGCGGTGCGGCCGCCGCCATACGCTATACTCGACGCGCGTCCGTGTTCGCTCCTTCATCGCCCCGAGAATCAGCCGTGGTTACCCTGCGATCGCCCCGTGAAATCGCCCTCATGCGCCGCGCGGGGCTCGTCGTGTGGGGCGCACACCAGCTGGCGGCGGGCATGGTCCGGCCCGGGGTGACGACGGGTGAGATCGACGCGGCGGTCGAGAAGTTCTTCTTGGAGCATGGTGCGGTACCGCTCTTCAAGGGCGTGCCGGGAAAGGTCCCGTTCCCAGCGGCCTGCTGCATTTCGGTGAACGACGAGGTCGTGCACGGCATTCCGGGGCCGCGGGTGTTGCGATCGGGCGACGTGATTAGCATCGACACCGGCTGCAGCGTGGGCGGCTGGTGCGGCGATTCGGCGATCACCCACCCCGTGGGCCAGGTCACGCCCGAGGTGCAGCGGCTGCTTGACTGCACCTCCGGGGTGCTGGCGTTGGCGATCCGCCTGCTCGCATCCCGCAGCCGGTGGAGCGACGTGGCCACTGAAATGGCGAAGTTCGTCCGCGACTACGGGTTTTCGGTGGTCGAGAACTTCGTCGGCCACGGGATCGGGCGGAGCATGCACGAGGATCCCCAGGTGCCGAACTTCTGCACGCCGGCCTTTCGGAAGAACCATGACTTCGAGATCGAGCCCGGGCTCGTGATCGCGATCGAGCCGATGGTGAACATGGGTACGAAGAAGGTTCGGCCCCTGGCCGACCACTGGACCCAGTCCACCGTCGATGGGATGCCCAGCGCCCACTTTGAGCACACCGTGGCCATTACCACGGGGGGGCCGGTGGTGCTGACGGCCCCGCCGGCCGCGGGCGAGACGGTGGGAAATGCCGGCTCCGCGGCCTGAATCGGCGGCTGGAGACGGACTGGGCTTGGGCCGTGCCGACGCCCGATCCATGAACGTCATCGGGTAAGAAATGTACCCCCTTGTGATCGGTCGGCGGCCATCTTATATTCTGGAGCTCCCTCCAACCCCCCCAATCCTGTCGAAGGCGTGGTCGGTCGCCGCCACGAGCTTGTTCATCATGAAGGTTCGCGCCAGCGTCCGCCGGATGTGTGAGAAGTGCAAGATCGTTCGGCGCCGCGGCGTCGTCTTCGTGGTCTGCGCGGATCCCCGCCACAAGCAGCGGCAAGGGTGAAGAAGGGAGAACGTGGTTCGGGGCGGCTGGTGCCCGCCACGAGCCGCGCAGCCGGCCCTTGCGGGGTTGCGCATTGTGACCGTTGTTTTGTCCGCATGATTTTCGGTTCGAGAGACATACATCCATGCCACGTTTGATGGGCGTCGATATTCCGTCCGAGAAGAAGACCATCTTCTCCTTGCAGTACCTCTATGGCGTCGGCCAGCGGGTCGCCCGCGAGCTTTGTCACAAGGCAGGCGTCGACCCGATGGGCAAGGCCCGGGATCTGCACGAGGACGAGTTGGCTCGGTTGGCCGCGCTGCTCGACAAGGACTACACGGTCGAAGGGCAGTTGCGACGTCAGGTCGCCCAAAACATTTCACGTCTCAAGGACATCGGCAGTTATCGCGGGCTGCGGCACCGGCGCGGTCTGCCGGTCCGTGGCCAACGGACGCGGACCAACGCGCGGACTCGCAAGGGTCCGAAAAAGACGGTGGCCGGCAAGAAGGGTGTCAAGGATCTCAAGTAGTCGGCGGTGCTGGCACGGTCTTTTGTAGATGGTCTCTGGGAATACGGCAGGAGCACACGGAACGAAACCTATGTCGAAGGTTGCGAAGTCGAAAAAGAAGCAGGTGACGGCGGGCATCGCCTTCATTCATGCGAGTTTCAACAATACGACGGTGACCATCACCGACGCGCGGGGCGATACCCTGTGCTGGGCGAGCGGTGGGACCTGCGGCTTCAAGGGCAGTCGCAAGGGTACGCCGTTCGCCGGTCAGTGCGCTGCGCAGCAGGCGGCCGAGAAGGCCGCCAAGTTCGGCGTCAAGGACCTCGAGGTGCGGGTCAAGGGGCCTGGCAGTGGCCGCGAAAGCGCGATCACCGCACTGCAGGCTGCCGGGATGAACGTCAAGAGTATCGAGGACATCACGCCGCTGCCGCACAACGGCTGTCGTCCGCCCAAGAAGCGGCGAGTGTAAACGGCGGTTCGGTTCATTCATTTTCGCGGGCATACGCGAGTCACGAGAGAGCAGGTTTGAATCATGGGACGGATTACCGGGCCGGTCTGCCGGCTTTGCCGACGCGACGGTCTGAAGTTGTTTCTCAAGGGCAGTCGGTGTGACACGCCGAAGTGTGCCTTTGAGCGGCGTTCCACCCCGCCGGGCATGGTGCAGAAGCGGCGCCCTAAGCCGACCGACTACGGCATTCATCTGCGCGAAAAGCAGAAGGTCAAGCATTATTACGGCGTGCTGGAGCGGCAGTTCCGCACCTACTTTGCCCGAGCGGAGCGGGGCAAGGGAAATACCGGCGAGACGCTGATGTCGCTGCTCGAGCGGCGGCTCGACAACGTCGTGCATCGCCTCGGTTTCGCGGCGTCGCGTGCCGGTGCCCGGCAGATGGTGCTGCATGGTCACATCACCGTGAACGGGAGCCGTTTGGACGTGCCCAGCTATCTGGTCAAGGCTGGCGACCTCGTGCGGGTGAAGAACCGGGCCAAGAGCCTGCAGTTGGCCCACGCGGCGCTGGCTGAGAGTCGTCGCGACGTGCCTGACTTTCTGTCCCGTTCCGAGAGTCCGATTCCCGAAGGGCGGGTAGATCGTCTGCCTGGGGCCGACGACGTCTCGATTCCGGTCCAGGCCAATCTGATCATCGAGTTGTGCTCGAAGTAAAGTCTGGGTGAAGGCTTTTAGAGTTTCGGTTCACAGAGTCGGCCGTGGGGCATGTCTGCCCCGGCCCTGAACGGAGGAATCCCTGATGCATATCCGCTGGCGTGGCCTCGAGTTGCCGGGCTCGGTCACCGTCGATCAAAAGACCCTGACGCCCACCTACGGAAAGTTCGTTGTCGAGCCGTTCGAGCGCGGCTTCGGCACGACCGTCGGCAACGGCCTGCGTCGCGTGCTGCTGTCGAGTCTCGAGGGCAGTGCCGTCACGCAGATCAAGCTGGCCGGGGCGCTGCACGAGTTCACGACGATCAAGGGTGTGGTCGAGGACGTGACGGACGTCGTGCTCGCGGTGAAGAGCCTGATTGTCAAGAATCATAGTGAATCGACGCGGGTGCTCCGCGTCGAGAAGAGCACCAAGGGGCCGGTGACCGGTGCCGACGTCCAGGCCGACGAGGCCGTGGAAGTGGTCAACAAGGATCTCGTGCTCGCCACGCTGACCGACGACGTGCCGTTCGAACTGGAGATGGTTGTGGAGAACGGCCGGGGCTATGTGCCGTCGAGCGAGCACAGCCAGGCATCGCAGGAAATCGGCATCATTCCTGTGGACGCCGTGTTCAGCCCGGTGACCCGCGTCAAGTACGAGGTCGAGGAGACTCGCGTCGGTCAAAAGACGAACTACGACAAACTGACCATGGAGATCTGGACCAACGGAACGGTGACGCCTGAGATGGCGCTTGTCGAGGCGGCCAAGATCCTGCGGAAGCACCTCAATCCGTTCGTCTCCTACACGCGGCCAGGTCCGGCCGTGAGCCTGCCGGCGGCCGCAGCCGTGTTTGCCGTCGAGGCGCCGCTCGAGAGCCGGCTGGGCATGTTGGTGTCGGATCTGCGGCTGTCGCTGCGGGCGAGCAACTGCCTGCACGAGGCCGGCATCAAGAGTCTTCGGGAGTTGGTCTCCCGGTCGCGGGAGGATCTGCTCGAGGTGCGAAACTTCGGGGAGACGACCCTGCAGGAGATCGAGGCGAAGCTGCGGGAGCTGGGCTTGGATTTGGGGATGTCGTTG
>JBIJCJ010000152.1:0-8876 GCA_044344765.1 Pirellulales bacterium
CCGTCCGCGACGACATCGCGGCGGTCGTGGCGGAGGCCCGGCCGCACGGCGTGCTCGTGAAGGTGATCCTGGAAACCTGCTTCCTCACACCCGCGCAGATCGTCGCGGCCTGCCGGCTGGCGGAGGAGGCCGGGGCCGACTTCGTGAAGACGTCGACCGGATTCGGTGCCGGCGGCGCGACGCCGGATGCGGTGCGGACGATGCTCGACGCGGTCGGCGGCCGGCTGGGCGTGAAGGCCTCGGGGGGCATCCGCAGCTGGGACGACGCGGTGCGGTATCTCGACATGGGCTGCACGCGGCTCGGCGTCGGCGATGCCGCCGGCATCCTCGACGGCCGCCCGGCGGATCCGGGCACGGCCTATTGACCGCGCACCGCCGCGCTCGCGCCGCCGGAAGAACGCCGGCGTTGTTGGTGATGGATTCCCGATGCCGTGAAGCCCGAGGCGCGAGCCGAGGGAATGCGGGGCGGTGTTCGGTGGAGCGGCGCGTATTCCCTCACCTTACGGTTCGGGCTTCCCGGCAACCGGGCACGACGGCCAAAGACAGCCGCTCGGCTTCGGGCACCACCGTCGAGCCCCGGCGGGAGCCGGGGGATGACGGGTGAACTCCCGCGGCTCAGGTGTGAGCCGTATCAGGCGCTCTTGGTCCGGGCCTCGCGGAGCGGCACGACGGGCTCGGTGCCCTCGACGTTCCGCTCGTTGATCACGTACGTGCTGCCCTGCTGCTCGGGCAGGTCGAACATGATGTCGAGCATCACGTCTTCCATGATCGACCGCAGGCCGCGGGCCCCCGTCTCCTTCTTGAGCGCCTTGCTGGCGATCGCCCCGAGGGCCTCGTCGGTGAACTCGAGCTGGCAGTTCTCCAGCCCGAACATCTTCTGATACTGCTTGACCAGCGCGTTCTTGGGATCCTTGAGCACCTTCACGAGGGCCGGCACGTCGAGGGGCTGGAGCGAGGAGATCACCGGCAGGCGGCCGACGAGCTCGGGGATCAGGCCGAACTCGAGGATGTCGTCGGAGTCGACCTGGGGGAGCAGCTCGGCCAGGTCGGCGTCGTGCCGGACTCCGGAAGGCTGGCCAAAGCCGATCGTCTTCTTGCCCAGACGCTTGCCGATGATCTTGTCGATCCCCACGAACGTCCCGCCGCAAATGAAGAGGATGTTCGAGGTGTCGAGCTGGATGTACTGCTGCTCGGGATGCTTGCGGCCGCCCTGCGGCGGCACGTTGGCGACGGTGCCCTCGAGCATCTTGAGGAGCGCCTGCTGCACGCCCTCGCCCGAGACGTCGCGGGTGATGGAGACGTTTTGGCTCGTCTTCCCGATCTTGTCGATCTCGTCGATGTAGAGCACGCCCCGCTGTGCGGCCTCGACGTCGAAGTCCGCAGCGCTGAGCAGCTTGAGGAGCAGGTTTTCCACGTCCTCGCCCACGTACCCCGCCTCGGTGAGCGTGGTGGCGTCGCCGATCGCGAACGGCACGTCGAGGATCCGGGCCAGCGTGCGGGCCAGGAGCGTCTTGCCCGAGCCGGTCGGCCCGAGGAGAAGGATGTTCGACTTGTCGACCTCGACGTCGCTCCCCTCGCTACCGAGGTTGAGCCGCTTGTAGTGGCTGTGCACCGCCACGGCGAGCACCCGCTTGGCATGATGCTGGCCGATCACGTACTGATCGAGGTGGGCCACGATCTCGCGGGGCGACGGGATCGTGGTGAACAGCTGCTTGCTGGTGCCGCGCCGCCGCTTCTCCTGGTCGAGGATCGACTGGCAGAGGTCGATGCACTCGCCGCAGATGTACACGTCGCCCGGGCCTTCGACCAGCGGGCCGACGTCGCGGTAGCTCTTGCGGCAGAACGAGCAGAATGCGTTCTTCTTGGTCGTTCCCCCCGCGCCCCGCCGCCCCAGTCCGCCCACGTCTTTCCCGGATGGCATTGAATCATGTCCTCTGGTTGTCCGGCCCGGGCGGCCGTCGCCGCCCCGGCAGGCCGGGTCTGCCGATCCGCAGCCGCGGCTCGACGAGTGTTCTTATCTTTCGGTATTCCTCTTCGCTCAGCACACCCTCGTCGCGGAGATTTTTGTAATCGACGAGCGTCTTTTCCCAATCGCCATGATCGTCACCGGCCGCGAGCCAACGCCCGCGGATGGTGACGATCGCAACGATTCCCGCTCCGACCACGAGGGCCAACAGCAGGGCACTGGCGAGATACGGAGGCACGGCAGTCCGGCGCAGGGTGCGTCTGGCGCCGGCCCGGCCGAAAGCCGCCCAAATCGGCCCTTCCCTGCGCCGCGGCCGCATTATGACAGTCTGCGACAGGCCGGGTCCAGCGGGAAATCCCCCAGGTTCCGCAGGCCTCCCGCCCGCCCGGGGCGGCCTGCCGACCAGGCGGATCGTGCCGGTTGTTCCGAAAATGAATGACTTTTCCGGCGCCGACGGCCGATGCAAGAGGACATGGCTGTGACTGTCTTCCATCGTCGCCTCCTCGGTCGGCTCGCGGCCGTCCTGATGCTCGCGGCAGGCGGCTTCGTGGCCGAGGCTGCGGGCCAGGGGCCGGCGGCCACGCCGGGCATGCCGGAGCTGGTGCGGACCAAGCACCGCACCTTCGCCATCCCGTTCCGGCTGCCGAAATCCCAGGATCCCGACGCCGACGCGGCCGCGCAGAAGATCGTCCTCGACGTGTCGAAGGATCTGGGCGGCAGTTGGCAGACGGCGGGTGAAGCGGAGCCCGCGAAGGGCTCGTTCAGTTACACCGCGCAGACCGACGGCGAATACTGGTTTCGCCTTCGGGCGGTCGACCGCAAGGGCCGCATGCGGGGCGGTGAGGGCCCCGACATGCGGGTTCTCGTCGACGCGGCCGGCCCGCGGCTCGCGGCCCGCGTGTGGAAGGGGGCCGACGGCGAGATCGTCTGCCGCTATGCGGCCGTCGACGACTCACTGCGGCTCGAAGCTTTCAAGGTCGAATATCGCGGACCGGCCGACCCGGGCTGGAAGACGCTGGCCGCGGCGCCGGTCCTGTCTCGCGAGTCTCCGGCGCACGCCGTCGGCGAGGAAATCTGGTGGGCGGGCGAGAAGGTGACCGCACTCACCGTTCGCATCACCGTAGCCGACGGCTCGGGCAACCCGACGACCCGGCAATTCTCGCTCGAACCCGAAGATCCGCGGGTCGATCAGGCCGCGTTGGCCCGTGAGCTTGGCGTGCCGCCGCTGCCCACGGCCGGTGGCGACGAGGCCGCGGTCGCGGTCACGAGCGCTGGCCCCGCCGCTGCCATGCCCGCGACGAACGGTGACGGCTGGGCCGCGGAGCCCGCACGCGCGTGGCCGGCGGAACGGCCGCAGCAGGCCACCAACGCCGGTGCACCAGGCGGCCGCAGCGTGCTGGTGAAGCCGACCGGTTCCGCCGCCGCCCTGCTGCCGCGGGCCGACGCGGCCGCCCGGGCCGACACGGCAGCCCACGATCCACTGGCCACGGCCGCCGCCGGCCAGCCGCTCGAATACCGCGGCAAGCCTTTGCACATGGCGAAGTCGCGGAGATTCTCCTGGGAGTACGAGGCCCAGGAACGGATTCCGGGAACGCCCCGCATCCGGGCGGAACTGTGGACGACCCGCGACGGCGGTGTGACCTGGCAGCGGGCCGCGGTCGATGCGGATGGACGGAGCCCGATCGACGTGCAGCTGCCGGCCACTGGGCTCTACGGCGTGCGGCTCGAGATGGTGGCCGACGTGCCCGATGCCGGCGACGGCCCGCGGTCCGGCGATGCCCCCGAGGCATGGCTCGGCGTGGACGACGAACCGCCCCAGGTCGAGCTTCTCGGCGTCACCCGCGATCCGCAGGCGCCGGGCGTGCTCACGATCCGCTACACGGCCCGCGATCCGCTGCTCGGGCCGCAGGCCGCGCGACTGCTCTATTCGCCGAACGCCGAGGGCCCGTGGGCCACGATCGCCGACGGCCTCGCCAGCCAGGGCGAGTACCGCTGGCAGCCCGACCGCGGCGTGCCGGCGCGGATCCATGTCCGCGTCGAGGTGGCCGACGCGGCCGGCAACGTCGGCTTCGCATCGAGTACCGAGGCCATCACCGTCGCTGCTCCACGCGTCGTGGGCAAGCTCGGCGGTCTGCGGCCCGCACCCGACCGCTGATCCACGTCGTCACGCGGCCTTTCTCTGGAGACGCCGCAGCAGCGGCAGCGACGCCAGCCGCAGGAGGCAGGAGACGGCGAACAAGGCCGCGTAGGCACGCCGATCCTCGCCCAGGGCCCGGAGGAACATGCCGCCGCAGCCGGCGCCGGCGACCGTGGCCAGCGCCAGCCCGACGTTGTAGACCGTGATCACGCCGGTGCGGTCGCGGTCCTCCACGATGTCGAAAAACAGCAGCGCCACGGCGAGCTCGTAGGCCGCCCAGCACCCTCCGGCCACGATTTGCACGCCGACGAGGTAGCCGACTTCGGCGAACGGGAGCCACAGTATCGCGATCGGCACGATCGCCAGGCAGGCCAGCCCGAGGAGCCGCACGGAACCGACCCGCGAGGCCAGCCTTCCGAGTACGGGAAGCACCAGCGCCCTGGACAGGAAGGCCGTGGCGACGACGATCATGAAGGCGTGGTACGAGAAGCCCAGCTCCCGGAGCATGTACGGGGCGTAGTAGGGCGCGGCGAAGTGCGTGCCGAACATGAAGCAGCAGAGGAACGCGACCAGCACTCCCGCGGGCTTCGCCGCCATGCCGCGCAGGGCGGCCGCGAGCTTCGCGAACAGGCCGGCCGGCGGTGCGGGCAGCCCCTCGGCCGCGACCGGGACCGGCGGCCGCGGCTCGCGGCAGGCCACGAGGCAGGCGGTCGAGAGCAGCCGGCTCACGCCGGCCACGGCGAAGAGCGCGGAAAAGGCGGCGAGCGTCGCGCCGCGGGACTCGCCGAACTGGAGCACGAGTCCGCCGATCACGAACCCGCAGAACACGCTGAACTGCCCGAGGCGGTTGCGCTGTGCGAAGTAGGCCGTCCGCATCCGCTCCGGCACGAGCCGCCCTATCCAGGCGTTCCACGCCGGAACCCCCGCCATCCCGGCCGCCCAGTAGGTGCTCGCGGCGAGAAGCAGTTGCCAGAGTTCCGCCGAACCCCGCAGGCCCCACCAGATCAAGGGCACGAAGCTCGCCGCCTGGATGCCCGTGCAGGCG
This sequence comes from Pirellulales bacterium, assembly GCA_044344765.1. GTDB lineage: Bacteria > Planctomycetota > Planctomycetia > Pirellulales > UBA1268 > QWPN01. Next base: position 5,149 of record JBIJCJ010000152.1, read on the forward strand.
ATCACCCACAAACGGTTGCTGCCGAGCCGCGCGACGGCGTAGGGCGCGACGAGCTGCACGGCGGCCGCCACGAGGATCGGCACGCTGGCCATCAGCCCCGCCGCCAACGGACCGAACCCCAGGGCCAGCGTGAACGCGGGCAGGTACGTCTCGCCGCAGCCCACCATCACGCTGTAGGCAGCCGCGTCGGCGGTGGTGACCCAGAGATCGCGGCGCAGCGCACCACGCGGGAGGATCGACTGTAACAACCAGTGTCGGGACAAGTCTTATCGGGCCTTGACGAATGGCGTCATGTCGATCCCCTCGCTTCCGCGAGGGACTGTCGGGATTCTGCACATGACCGGGTTTTCAGTCACCAAGAGGCGGGTGTGGGCGAGGCGGGCGGCGGGGGCGGGCGGGCTGACGCCCGGGGGTCACGGCCAGATTCCTTCCTCCTGTTTATACTGCGTTGCCGGAACGCCGCGGGGCCGACCGGCTGGGGGCACCGTGTGCCACCTCCCCTCGCCCCCGCCGACCATCATTCCGAGGGAGTTCTCATGAAGGCGTTGGTGACCGGGGCGACCGGATTCGTGGGCCCGCGGCTGCTGCGGCTGCTGGACCGTCCGATCGTGGTGTCGCGAAACCCCGACCGCGCCCGATCCTCGATCGGCCACCTCGCCGACCGGATCGTCCGCTGGGACCCCATGGAAGGGCCTCCGCCCCCCGAGGCGTTCGAGGGCGTGGACACCGTGCTGCACCTCGCGGGCGAATCGGTGGCCGAGGGTCGGTGGACCACGGCGCAGAAGGCGCGGATCCGCGACAGCCGCATCGTGGGCACCCGGCATCTCGTCCAGGGCATCGCCCAGGCGGCCAGCAAGCCTGCCGTGCTGGTCTCGGCCTCGGCCGTCGGCTACTACGGTGATCGCGGCGACGAAGAACTGACGGAAGCGGCGCCGCCGGCTGACGACTTCCTGGCCCGGGTGTGCGTCGACTGGGAGCACGAGGCGGTCGCCGCCGAGAAGGCGGGCGTGCGGGTCGTGACCGCCCGCACCGGAATCGTGCTCGGCGCGGGGGGCGGCGCGCTCGCGAAAATGCTCACGCCCTTCAAGCTCGGCGGCGGCGGGCCGCTGGGCAACGGCCGCCAGTGGATGCCCTGGATCCACGTCGCCGACCTGGCACGGCTGTACGTGCACGCCGCCGAATGCCAGGCGATCCGGGGCCCGATGAACGCAGTCGCCCCGCACCCGGTCCGCAACCTCGAGTTCACCAAGGCCCTGGGCAGGGCGGTCCACCGGCCGGCGTTCATCCCGGCGCCGTACTTCGGCCTCCGGCTTCTGTTCGGCGAGTTCGCCCAGGTGCTGTTCGCGTCGCAGCGCGTGCTGCCCCGAGTGGCGCTCGACACGGGCTTCGTGTTTCAGTTTCCCGAGATCGCCGCGGCTCTGCGGGAGATCCTCGCCGCCGCCGCGTGACCGGAAATCGTTTTCGGCACGAATCTTCCGAACGTGCGCCGTGGCTTCGCCATCTCGCCTCTCCCTCCGGGAGAGGGGATTCCGCAACCGGTATGCCGAACAGGATTGCCAACCGGTGCCTGGGTAGCCAGGCTGGCGTCGATCCGGCGGTCAGAGACCGCCGCTACAGGGGCGGCGTCGCAGCGCGGACGAGACGGTCGCGAATCGCCTTCCACGACTCTGTCGCCGGCGGCTGCTCCACGACGATCGCGTCGAGGTCGCGGTGGTCGAGGGCGTGCAGCGTGGCATAGAGCATGCGGGCGTAGGCTGAGGGGTCGGCGGGCATCGGCACGACGAGGATCTCGCGCCGTGCGGCCAGCGCCCGCGTGGCCGGATCGTCGCCGCGGGTCGTGACGAGGCCGACGCGTCGTCCGGCGTCGAGCAGTTCGCCCGCGCGGCGGGCGGCGTCGTCGGACAGTTCCAGCGGCGTGCGCGGCGCGTAGTGCCGCGGCTGCTGGCCTGGTGATCGTGCTGCGTCGGCCGAGCCCGGGCCGGCCCCGGCCAGCCACTCCACCGGACCGCCGACGACCGTCTCGAGCGTCTCGCGGGCCAGCGGGCCGGGGCGGAGGATCCGCGGCGGCGTGGTGGTGCAATCGACGACGGTCGATTCGATGCCCCGTCCGCACGGGCCGCCATCGAGGATCAGTTCGACCTTGTCGCCGAGGCCGGCGAGCACGTGGTGGGCGGTGGTGGGCGACACCGCCTCGGAGCGGTTGGCGCTCGGCGCCGCCAGCGGCACGCCCGCGACCTCGATCAGCCGCCGGGCGAGCCGGTGGTCGGGGCACCGCAGGGCCACGGTCGGCCCGCCGGCCGTGACGATGTCGGGAATCCGCGGACCGCGCGGCACGACGACCGTCACCGGGCCCGGCCACAGTTCGGCGGCGATCGCCGCGGCGGCGACAGGCCACGACGCGGCCAGGGAACGCGCCATCGCGACGTCGGACACATGCACGATGAGCGGGTTCGACGCCGGCCGGCCCTTGGCGCGAAAGATCCCGGCCACCGCCTCCGCGTCGAGGGCGTCGGCCGCCAATCCGTAGACCGTCTCGGTCGGGATCGCGACCAGGCCGCCGCGTCGCAGGATCGCCGCGGCCCGCTCGAGCGCCTGCTCCGTCGTCGCCGGCGGCGCAGCAGCCTCGACCGGCCAGTCGCAGCGCAGGATGTCGGGAAGTGGGCGGGCCATGACGACAACCTTGCAACGCCGCCGGGGTCGGAGCAAGATGACCCGGTGCCGCCGCGGCCGGATCGGTGCCGGCTTGCGACGGCGGCCCCCACCAGGACGTAGCCGTGCCCTCCGCAACCGCTCCGATCGTCGGCGTCGTGATGGGCAGCCGTTCCGACTGGGCCACGCTGCAGCGGGCGGCGCAGATCCTCGAGCAGTTCGCGGTGCCGCACGCCTGCGAGGTCGTCTCCGCCCACCGCACGCCCGTCAAGCTCGCCGACTACGCCCGGACCGCGGCCGATCGCGGCCTGAAGGTGATCATCGCCGGAGCCGGCGGCGCCGCCCACCTGCCCGGCATGCTCGCCGCCCACACACACCTGCCGGTGCTCGGCGTGCCCGTCGAATCGTCGATGCTCCGCGGGGTCGACTCGCTGCTCTCGATCGTCCAGATGCCGGCCGGCGTGCCGGTGGGCACCCTGGCGATCGGACCGGCCGGGGCGGCCAACGCGGCGTTGCTGGCGATCTCGATCCTGGCGCTGGAGGACGCGACGCTCCGGCAGCAGCTCGTCGCCTACCGGGCGGAGCAGACGGCGCGGGTCCTCGCCGAGGATCTGCACGGCGAATCGACGGCCTGGTCCGAACGGCCCTCGGAGCGGTGAGCGTGCCGCCCTCCGTCAGCAGCCCGATCCAGCCCGGTGCCACGCTCGGCATCCTCGGCGGCGGCCAGCTGGGCGCGATGTTCGCCGCCGCGGCCAAGCGGATGGGCTACCGGGTCGAGGCGATCTCCGACGTCGCCGACTGTCCGGCGGCGCGGGCCTGCGACCGCGTGCACGTGGGCGACTACGCCGATTCGTCGTTCCTCACACGGGTGGCCACCGACCTCGACGTGGTCACCTTCGAGTTCGAAAACATTCCGGCCGCGACGGGCCGGGCGCTCGCGGCCGCCGTGCCCGTCCGGCCCCATCCCGACGTGCTCTTCACCACCCAGGACCGCGTCCGCGAGAAGGCATTTCTCGTGGCCCACGGCTTCGCCTGTGCGCCGCACCGCGTCGTCAGGTCGCGCGCGGACCTGCACGCGG
>JBIJCJ010000021.1:0-28482 GCA_044344765.1 Pirellulales bacterium
CTTGCGGAGTTCGTCACGGAACTTTCCCCGAAACAGGATCGACAACGCCTTGACCGGCAGGAAGAACGCCGGTCCGGAAGGGATCCAGGAGTTGCCGTCGGCGCCGACGGCTCCTCCGGGCACGACGTAGTGGACGTGGGGGTGGTATCCGAGGGTGCGATCCCAGGAGTGGAGTACGCCGAAGAAGCCCGGCTGTGCCGCGCCGAAGAAGCGGCTGTCGGCGGCGAGGTCACGAATGGCCTGGCTGGAGGCGTGAAAGATCGCGTTGTAGACGGCGCACTGGTTGCCCTGCGCCAGTCGCCTCAGCTCGGAGGGCAGCGTGAACGTGAGCAGAAAGTACGGGCAGGGCAGCAGGCGGGAAGTCTGTTTCTCGAGCCATGCCCTGGCCTTCTCCTGCTGGCAGGTCGGACAGTGCCGATTGTCGCAGGATCGTCCCATGACATGGCTGCCGCCGCAGGCGGTGCAGGCGTACTGCACCTTTCCCAGGGCCCCGGTCCGACAGGCACGGATGGCGCCGAGCACCTGGCGATGCAGGGCTGGCATCCGCGTGCCGAACCGGTCGAGATACTCCCCGCCATGCCGCCGCAGCACCTCGGCGACGGTCGGCATGGCGTGGTGGCTCCTGCATGATCCGCTCGATGGCTTCGCGGGCGCGTTCCTGAGACGGAGCGTGCTCGTGGGGCGAGGAGCGATCATCGTGAAACCCTTTCGCAAAGGAGGAAGAAAACATCCTTGCGAACGACGATGATTGGGCCACTGGCCCGTCGCAACCGCTGCCGGTCACGCATGCGGGGACGAGGCGTCCGGGCTATACTGACCTGGAAGGAATCAGCCTGCCGCGGAGCGGCTTACTTGAACCAAGCGATGCAGCAGCCTCGCCCTAACGTCCTGCGGTGTAGATAATCCCTTTGTGGCGATCTGCTGAAGGCGGTCGTTCGGGCAATCAAGGCATTTTTGACTCACGAGTCAAGAAATCCCGATGCTCTCCCCCTTGTCAGTCGGCGCGCATGACCGGCCAGTGATCGGCGCCTGACCCCCGGCCATCTTCACGGAGCATTCCGGCCTACAGGTCTTCCAGCGGCAGTGCCTTGGCAGCTCTTGGCGGTCATACTTTCGGTATGAAAACCGCTGTCTCGATACCTGACGATGTGTTTGAGGACGCCGAGCGGCTCGCCTTGAGGCTTCGTACGTCGCGGAGCAAACTTTACGCACGTGCGCTCGCCGAGTTCGTGGCTCGTCACGACGATGATCGAGTCACTGCGCTCATGGATGAGGCTGTCAGCGAGGCTGGCGGACAGCGTGATGCCTTTGTCACGGCGGCTGTAAGGCAATCCATGCAGCGTGCTGAATGGTGATCGGGCAAGGCGAAGTCTGGTGGGCCGACCTTGCCGAGCCAATCGGATCAGCACCGGGGCATCGGCGGCCGGTAATCGTCCTTCAGTCAGATCCGCTCAACCGTAGCAAGATCGCCACGGTTGTTTGTGTTGTCCTCACGAGCAACCTCCGATGGTCGATAGCCCCTGGCAACGTGCTGCTGACAGCAAAGCACACGGGGCTCGATCGGGATTCTGTGGCCAATGTGTCGCAATTGGGAACCGTCGAAAAGCGGCTGTTGATCGAGCGAACCGGGAAAGTGTCCAAGAGACAGATGGAGGGCATCTTTTCCGGAATCGATCTGATCATGGGTCGATAGGCCCCTACCGGGTGCCAACGGCATCTCCTGCAGAAATCGCGGCGGTTCTGTCAGTCACACCGGGGCAGCACCCGCTCGATTCGGGCCAGCGATCGGTCCCGGCCAAGGATCGCCAGGCAGTCGTACAGCCCCGGGCCGACGGTCTTTCCCGTCACGGCGACGCGGACTGCGTGCACGAGGTCGCCCGTCTTCATCCCTGCCGCCTCGACCACGCGTTTTAGCGACTCCTCGAGGGGGGGTGGCGCGAAGGGCTCCACGTCGCGGAGCGCCGCGGCGAAGGCCTCGAGCAGCGATCGCGTGCCCGGCTTGGCGAGCCGCTGCTTGACGGCCGCCTCGTCGAGCGGCGGCTCTTCCACCAGGAAGAAGTCGGCGTAGGCGAGGATGTCGCCGGCCACCTTGAGCCGGTCGCCCGAGGCCTCGACCACCCGGCGAACCGTCTCCACGGCCGGCTCCGGCGGCGGATCGGCGAGCAGGCCGGCCCGGACGAGAAACGGGAGCATCAGCGCGAGTTTCTCGTCGGTCGACATGGCGTGCATGTAATGATCCTGCACCGCCCACAGCTTCTTGGGATCGAAGCTCGCCGGCGACGAGTTGATCCGCTCCAGCGTGAAGCGGTCGACGAGCTGCTCGCGTGAGAAGAACTCCGTCTTGTCGTCGTAGGACCAGCCGAGCAGGGCGAGGTAGTTGTCGATCGCCCAGGGCAGATAGCCGACCTCACGGTAGAAGTCGACGATCACCGGGTTGAACGTGTCGGCCTCGGCCTTGAGTCCCACCCGTTCGGCGATCCGTTGGCCGTGCTCCATGATCTGCTTGAAGTCGGCGTTTTTCAGGTACTGCGCGAGCTTTCGCTTGGAGAGCTTCGTGCGGCTGCCCGGCTCGGCGACCAGCGGCAGGTGGGCGTAGGCGGGCAACGGGTAGCCGAGCGAGAGTGCGATGAACGCCTGACGCGGCGTGTTGGAAAGGTGCTCCTCGGCGCGGATGACGTGCGAGATCTCGAGGTCGTGATCGTCCACCACGCTGGCCAGGTGGTAGAGGCACGAGCCGTCGGCCCGCTGGATGACGTGGTCTTGCTCGCGCTCCCAGGCGAACTCCACCCGCCCGCGGACGGCGTCGTCGATGACCAGTTCGCCCGCGCGGGGCATTTTCAGGCGGACGACGCCCTGCCGCCCCTCGGCCCGGAACCGTGCCGCCGTCTCGTCGTCGAAGGCGGCGAACTGGCGGCTGTAGAGGAACGCCTGCCCCGCGGCCTGCGCCGCCTTGCGCTCGGCGTCGAGCTCCTCGGGGCGGGCGAAGTCGCGATAGGCATGGCCCGTGGCGAGGAGTCGCTCGACCGCGGCCTTGTGGCGGTCGGCCCGCTGCGACTGGAAATAGGGCGCGTGTGGGCCGCCCACGCCCGGCCCCTCATCCCAGTCGATGCCCAGCCAACGGAGGCCGGAGAGGATCGGCTCGAGGGCCGCATCCACATTTCGCTCGGCGTCGGTGTCGTCGATTCGGAGGATGAACGCGCCGCCGTGGCGACGGGCGAAGAGCCAGTTGAACAGCGCCGTGCGGACGCCGCCGATGTGCAGGTAGCCCGTGGGGCTGGGGGCGAAGCGGGTGCGGACGGCGGACTGTGGCATGCGGGGCGAACCTCCGGCGAGACTATCGGCCAGGTGGCGGCGGCGCGTCAATCGCGAGACGGCCGCGGGGCCGTCAGGCCGCTGAGCGGTTCATGCGGGCCAGTTTCTTGAGCCGCTTCCGCTCCGCCTTGGAGAGGTGGCGGTGCTCCTGCTCCGCGCCATCGACGAATCCCGACTCGTCGTCCGTGGCCGCATCGGCCAACGCCGCCGTGACGTCGGAATCCTCGTCCTCTGGCGGTGGCTCGATGGCCGGTGCCGCCCGCTCGGGCTTGCGCTGCTCCGCCTGCCTGCCGACGGGCGCGCACTGCCCCCGCACCTCGCGGATCACCGACCGAGCGGCGGCGAGCATGGCGACCGCGGAGAGCGTCGCGCCGAGAGTCCAGGCGGCGTGGCCGGCGATGGCCCACGTGTCGCTGCCACCGCCCAGCCAGACGCAGCCCGCGGATCCCCCCCATGCCGCCATGGCAAGCGTGAGCCAGAAGGCGGTCGCCCCGCGCTCGTGAAGCGGCAGCACCGTCCACAGGGCGACGAGGCCGTAGGCGACGGTCGCCAGGCATACCCACCAGCCGATCCCGGACGGACCGAGGGCCACGCCCGAGGCGTCGGTCACGAGCGCACCGAACAACGGACCCAGCGGCACCACGCCGGCGCACGACGTGATCACGAACAGCCCCGCCAGCCAGCCCCAGGCACGGTAGCGGCCGTTGTAGTCGTCGCGCCGATGCCGTCGCATGAGCCGCACGATCAACGCCACTGCGGCCGCCACGCCGAGCGCGACCTGGGCCAGCCAGCCCGCCAGCGACTGCATGCTCCGCGGATCGAAGCATCCGGCGGCGGCCTGCATGGTGCGGGCGAAACGCCCCTCGATCGCGAACACGGGCCGCCCGAAGACCGGGCCGGCGGCGGCGAGCGCCAAGGCGGCACCGACGGGCACGAGCATCGCGATGGCTGCCAGCGTCAAACCGCCAGCGCCGGTGGGCAGGAGCGTCGCCGGCCCCTGTTGCTTCTCCGGATGGGCTTCGGGCCCGTAGGCCGCCATGGGGCGGGGCTCGGAAACCGCCGTGGCCGAATCGCCCACTTTGGAGCGATTCCAGGAGACGACCAGCCGCCGACGCTGGTCGCGGCGTTGGCTGCCATTGAGTGACATCGGAGCAGCTCGAATCCGTTCGAGGTCGGTGCGGTCGCCGGTATGCTCGCGGCATCCGCGGGCGGCGGCCGTGAGGAGCGGAGCCGGCATCCTGCCGACCGTGGATCGCCCCACGCCTCGTTCTTCGGCGCGGCGTCGCCCCGGGATTCATGCCCGACCTGGCCGGCCCCCGCAGGGCGCACGCTGCGCATGTTCGGCAGCGTCGTCGTCCGCGGTGCGGCCGGTGCGATCGCGTCCACCGGCAGGGTCGGTCGCCATGTTTGCCGCCGGTAGACGGGTGCGGTACGATCCCGCCACACAAGTCCGCCACCCCGGGAGAAAACTGCCATGGCCTACACGCTGCCCCCCCTACCCTACGCCTTCGACGCGCTGGAGCCGTTCATCGACGCCCGCACGATGGAGATCCATCACGACAAGCATCACGCGGCCTACGTGACCAACGTCAACAAGGCCCTGGAGACGCATGCGGATCTGGCGGCCCTGCCCGTGGAGAAGCTGATCGCCGGCCTGGAGAAGGTTCCGGAGGCGATCCGGACCGTCGTCCGCAACAACGGCGGCGGCCATGCCAACCACACGATGTTCTGGGAGACGATCGGCAAGGGTAAGGGCGGCGAGCCCGCCGGCCATCTCGGCGAGGCCATCCGCTCCGTGTTCGGCGGGTTCACGAACTTCAAGGAGGAGTTCACGAAGGCCGCGATGGGGCGTTTCGGAAGTGGCTGGGCCTGGCTGTCGGCGGATCCCAAGGGCAAGCTGGTCGTAGAGAGCACGGCCAACCAGGACAGTCCGATCATGCACGGCAACACGCCGCTGCTCGGCATCGACGTCTGGGAGCACGCCTACTACCTGCTCTACCAGAACCGGCGTGCGGATTACGTCAACGCGTTCTACAACGTCATCGACTGGGATGCGGTCGGCAAGCGGTTCGCCGCCGCCGGCAAGTAACGTCCGGCAGTCAAGATGGGGCGGCTGCGTCGACTGTGATTGCGGTTGACGCAGCCGCCACCTGCACGTATCTCCCCACCTCCCGGCGGGCCTGTTTCCGGCCGGTGTCGCGGAGGTGCACATGAACGTGAACGTTGTTCGATCGTCCCGCTCGTCCTGGCAGGTCATGGCGGCGGCGATCGGGGTCTTGATCGTCGCGACGGCGACCGGCTGCAAGATGGGCACCGCGGGCACGAAGCCTTCGTGGTGGTCGTTCGGCGGCGGTTCCAAGGAAGACGCAGCCAAGCTCGCGGCGGCGCCGACGTTCAACGGCGGCACCGAGAAGCCTTCCGCCTCGGCGAAGCCCTACCCCACGACCACGACCCCCAACGGCTACGTGCTCAACGGTTCCACGCCGCCGGCCGGGGGCGCCGTCGCCGGCGAGTCGGTCGCTGCGGCTGCGCCGGTGACGTATGGCGTCACGCCGCCGCCGGCGAAGGCGGACCCGGTCGCCGTTGCGACCGCCCCGCCATCCGCGCCTGCCACCGCGCCGACGGGCGGTTCGCTCGCCTCGATCTCGCCCCAGGTCGGCCCCTACGCCGCCCTGCCGTCCGAGCCCCCCGCAGCCCAGAGCCAGCTGCCTCCGCTCCAGCCCATCGCCGCCGCGGCCCCCGCCGTGTCCGATGCGTCGGGCTATGGTGCCGCGCCGCCGACGGCGGCACCGATGACGCCTCCGGGCATGCAACGCGTCGCCGATGCCCGCGGTGCCGCCGGCTGGCCTGCCCAGCAGTCAGCGAGCGATTCTCCATCCGCCGGCTCGCGTTACGAATCCGTCGCCGGAAGCCGTTTTGGGGGCGGAGGCTCTGCCATCGATCAGCCGTTCCCGCCGCCGGCTGCCGCATCGTCCTTCCCGGCCGGCGCCATGCCTGCGGCCCTCGAGCCGTTGCCTGCCGCCCCGCCAGCAGCTGCGGCGCCGCTCGCACCGCCGCTCTCGGCCCCGCCGTCGGCCTTTCCGTCGCCGCCGGCCGTTGTGCCGCCTGCGGTGCCGGCCTCGGCTCCGCCCCCGCGGCGCCCCGATCCCGGCTACCGGCCGGGAGGTACGTCGAGCTATCGTCCGAGCCGCGCGATTCTCGCCGCCGAGCCGCTCGATGCAGAGCCGGGCGGTGTCCGCACGGTGGGCTTCGAAGCTCCGGTAGAAGTCGGCCCCTGATCGACATCCCGCCGCGGCGAGCGGCGCGGTACGATCGTCCGCATGCTATGCCTGCGAGCCGCGGCGTTTTTGGTGGTCGGCTGGGGACTGACGTCTGCAACCGCGGCTCCTCCGGCGGTCGATGGAAATCCGCTGCGAATCGAAGTTCGCGGCACGCTCGTCATGCCTGATGAAGCCCGGGATGCCGCCGGGACGCCCTTGCGGATCACCGGCCTAAGCGGGATCGCCTGGCTCGGCGATGACCGGTACGTAGCGGTCCTCGACAACAGTGACGTGCTGCTCTGTTTCACGCTCGATCTCTCGCCGGACGGCAAGCCCCTGGCGGTCCGCGAGCTTCGCGCTGTGCGTCTGGCCGCGGCCCATGACTTCGAAGACGTGGCGTTATGCCCCGAGCCGCTGCGGGCCCGGATCGCCGGGCGGCAGGCACGCCGTCAGCGGCGCGATCCAGGAGCCTGCCTGCTGCTCGCCGAGGAGGATACGCCCGCGATTCGCGCCGTGTCGCAGGAAGGGGGCGAACTGCTCGGGGTGGTGCCGCTGCCCGAGTTCATGAAGCGGCGACGTCCCAATCGCGGCCCGGAGTCGCTGGCCGTCGATCCCGACGACGGCAGCATCTGGACGGCCAACGAGGAGGCACTCGCCGGCGACGGCCCGGCGGCGCGGATCGGCGGCGGCACGTTGGTGCGGATCGTGCAGATTCCACTGCCAGCCGATCCGCCCCGGCCGACCCGGCAATACGCCTACGCCGTCGAGCCCCCACATGCGTTCGTGCGGGTGTTCGCCGGCGAGCCGCTCGCCGGGGTGTGCGCGGTCGTGGCCCTGGGCCGCGGCCGCCTGCTCGTGCTGGAACGCTCGGCCGGTCCCGGCGTGCCCCCTTTCCAGAGCCGGATCTTCCTCATCGACACGACAGGAGCGGCCGAAGTCGCGGCCGTGGAACGCGACCTCGCCGAGCGGAGCGAGCTCCGGCTGGGCAAACGTTTGGTGTGGGAGGACGCGCTGGGCTGCAACCTGGAGGGGCTGTGCCTCGGGCCGCCGTTGCGCGACGGCCGCCGATCGCTCGTGGGCGTCGCCGACAATGGCGGCCTGGGAACGCCGAATCAGCTCGTCGGCCTGGCTCTGCTGACTGGCCGGCGCCCCGCCACGGTCACCAGCCCATGACCATGTTCGACTCGATCACCTTGCGGGCCCGGTCGAGATCGTCCCCCGTTTCGTGCATGTAAAGACGGATCGCGTGGAGCTTGTCGCCCGACGCCCGCGACAGGCATTCGCGGGCCGTGTTGCACGGATTGATCCGCGAATCGGTGAGCCCGAGGGCCGACTTCGAGATCACCCACGTGTCACGTGGGCGGCGGGTGAGCCGCACCACCTTCTCGCCCGGATAGGCATCCTCGACGACGGCGGCCGCGGCCTGCTCGTCGGCGGCCCACGAAATGATGATGTGGGCGCTCGTTTCGATTTCGAACAGCGGCATGGCAAGTTGGCTCCGCGGCGACGCCTCGGAGACTACGCCACCCATGCGGACCGGTCAAACCCGCCGGGCCCGCCGATCGCCGACTTATTCCACAGTCTGCTAGCATTACGGTGGTCGAGGTCGCGCCGGGGCGGCGAGTCAGTCCCGGGCGAAGCGGCCGGCAGGGGCGTGCGGACGATGCAATACGACCGGCTCGGATTTCCCGTCCCCAGAGAGTTCGAGACGCCGGCGCCACGCCGCCGGGGCGGCACCATGCCCGGCGCCGATCCGCGGGATCGCTTTTCAGAAGTCGACCGGTCGGGAGAGGCCGCCGCCCGCCCCGCGGCCGGCCCGCTGAAGCGGTTCGTCGTGCTCGCCGCGCTCGGCGCGGTCGTGGTGCCGGCCCTGGTCCTGCCGTTCGTGGCGCCGCTGGCCCGGGAAGCCGTCGTGCAGTGGTCGCTGGAACGGGCGGCCGTCCGCGAGGCCCGGGGCGACGTAGCCTCCGCCGCGGGTGAGGTCGGCCGCGCGATCGAGTGGCTCGACGCCGCCGATGCCCAAGGACGCAGCCGCCTGCTCTGTTGGCGGGCGACTCTGTTGCTCGAAAATCGGCAGGCCGCAGCCGCCGTCGCCGAAGCCGGCCGGGCGGTCGCGCTCGTGCCCACGGCCGCCATGCCGAGGCGCACGCGCGCCTTGGCGCACGTCGTCGCGGGCGACGCGGAGGCGGCACTCGCCGACGCTCACGCCGCGGTCGAGTTGTCGGGCCGCGACAATCCGGAGGCACTCAACCACCGGGCGTACATCCGGGCGCTCGTGGGCCGTGACCTAGAGGCCGCGCTCTCCGACGTCGAGGCGGCCCTCGAAGGGAGCGGGGCCGGTTCGCCCGAGTTTCTCGACACGCGGGGCTTCATTCTGCACCTCCTCGGCCGACATCGGGAGGCGATCGACGACCTCAATCAGGCTATCGGCAAGACGCAGCAGTCGCGGCGGCAGGTGGCCGGGCTCGCCGGCCGGGCCGATCCCGACGATGTCGCCTACCGGCTGCGGTCGATCGACCATGCGTTGGCGGTCATGCATCACCACCGCGGCTTGGCCTGCCGCGCCATCGGGCTCGATCGCCAGGCGGCCCAGGACTTCGAAGTGGCCGAGCGGAAGGGATTCGATCCCGCCCGCGGCGTGCTCTGACTGTACGTGGACAAAGCCATCCATGGCCTTTGTCCACTTGATCGACCGCAGGCAACGCCGAGGGTTGCCTGGGTCGATGGGCCGAGCATCCGGCTCGGCTATACGTGGACAAAGCCATCCATGGCCTTTGTCCACTTGATCGACCGCAGACAACGCCGAGGGTTGCCTGGGTCGATGGGCCGAGCATCCTGCTCGGCTATAGGTGGACAAAGCCCTCCATGGCCTTTGTCCACTTGATCGACCGCAGGCAACGCCGAGGGTTGCCTGGGTCGATGGGCCGAGCATCCGGCTCGGGCAGACGTGTTCCAGAGCCTGCGAGGGCGGCGGAAATCGACTCCGCAGTGGGCCGTTTCCGGCCGCAAATGCCGGTGCTGTCGCAACGGAAAATTGCCGATATACTTCCGGCACACGAGGCGAAACTGCCCGGCGGCCGGCAACGGCCCACGGGGGTGTAGCTCAGTTGGTTAGAGCGCCAGCCTGTCACGTTGGAGGCCGCGGGTTCGAGTCCCGTCACCCTCGCTTTCCGCCCGTGTTGTTCCGCCGCACCATGGCTCCCGGCACCGCGATCGTCACCGGGGCCGCCAGCGGCCTGGGCCGTGAAATGACGGCCTTGTTGCGGCGCGCCGGCTGGCAGACGGCACTCGTCGATCTGCCGCAGGCCTTCGCGGCGGCCGGAGATCTGGCCGCAGGTGCCGGCCCGCCGCCCCGGATCGATGCGTTCGACGTGCGTGATGCGGTCGCCTGGCGAACGTTGCACGATGCCCTGCGGGCGGAGTGGCCGACGCTCGACCTGCTCGTCAACTGTGCCGGCGTCGGCGCCACCGGCGAGGTGGGCACGCTGCCGGAGGCGCAGTGGCGGCGCGTGCTCGACACGAATCTCCTTGGCACGGCTCTCGGGTGCGAAACTTTTCTGCCCTGGCTGCGCGAGCACCCCAGCCGGTCGCACGTCGTCAACGTCGCCTCGATCGCGGCGATCCTGGCGCCCCCCTCGATGGCCGCCTACTCGGCCAGCAAGGCCGGGGTGGTGGCGCTCTCGGAGGCGATCGCGGCGGAGTGCCCGCGCGGTCGGCCGGGAGTGACCGTGGTCTGCGCCGGGTTCTTCCGTTCGAACCTCCTCGACACGTGGCACTTCACCGGGGCCGTCGAGGCCCGCGAGGCGCGACGGCGCATGGACGCCGCGCGGTGGGACTCGCGCCGCGTGGCCGGACGCGTCTTGCGGGCCGTGCACGCCAACCGGCGGTACGTCGTCGTGGGCACGCAGGCCCGCTGGCTGTGGCGGCTCAAACGGCTCGCGCCACGAGCCACGACGGCACTCGTGCGCGGCATCTATCGGCGGCTGCAGCGCTGAACCCGCGCACCGCGTGGATTGGATGCATGCTCGCATCCGGGATGCCGGATGCCGGCGTGCGGAGCGTTGTGGACGAAGCGGCGATCCGATAGCATTCTCCCGGACGGAGCGGTTTTTTCCTGGAGGACGCGGCCATGGCATCGGACTCGGAATCCCAGTTCTCCCGTCGTCGGCTGCTCGCGGCTGGTTCGGCCGCGGCGATCGCGCCGGTGGTGATCCCCGGCTCGGCCCTCGGCCTCGATGGGGTCGCGGCGCCGAGCGAGCGGATCGTCGTCGGCGGCATCGGGATCGGCCGCCGCGGCGGCCACGTCCTCAATTGCTTCCTTCAGCAGGCCGACGTCCGCTTTGCCGCCGTTTGCGACGTCAAGGAGGCCCGCCGCACAGTCGTGAAAAAGATGGCCGACGACCAGTACGGGGACGGCCGCTGCACGACGCACCGCGACTATCGCGAACTGCTCGACCTCAAGGACATCGACGCCGTCCTCATCGCCACCGGGCCGAACTGGCACGGCACGATGTCGGCCGAGGCCGCCCGGGCCGGCAAGGACATCTATTGCGAGAAGCCCTGCACGAAGAACATCGCCCAAAGCCTGGCCCTGCGCGACATCATCCGCCGCACGGCCCGTGTCTTTCAGGCGGGCACGCAGCGCCGCAACCTGCCAAACTTCGCCTTCGCGTGCGAGTTGGCCCGCACGGGCCGGCTTGGAAAGATGCAGCGGGTCTATGCCCATCCCGCCGGCATGAAGACGGCGACCAGCGGCTGGCTGCCCGAGGAGCCGGCGCCCGATCCGAACGTGACCGACTGGAACCTGTACCTGGGGCCGGCCGCGTGGCGACCGTTCAACGCCAGGCTGCTCGACGGCTTCAACTTCGAAAAGGGAGGCGGGATGGTCGGCGGCGTCGGCGGCGGCGGCGTGCTCGAGTGGGGCTCGCACTGCGTCGACCTCTGCCAGTGGGCCGTGAACGACCGGCCGCCGCCGGTGGCCTACGACCCGCCGCGCGACGGGCAGCTCGTGGCCCGCTATGACGACGGCGTGGAACTCGTGTTCCGTGAGAAGGGCTGGATCCCGCTCGGCTCGTGCCCCGTGCGTTTCGAGGGAGAGGCCGGCTGGGTCGAGACGGGCGACAGCGGGAAGTTCGTGCTCAGCTCCCCTGCCCTGCTCGCCGGCCGCAGGGTCGCCGAGATCGGCGGCTACCCGGCCACGTTCCACGTCCGCGACTTTCTCGACTGCGTGAAGACCCGCGGCAAGCCCAAGGGCAACGAGGAGGCGGCCTGCAACGCGCACATCGCCTGCCATGCCGCCAACGTGGCGATCTTCCTCGATCGCTCGGTGAAGTACGACAACGCGACCAACCGCTTCGTGGGCGACGACCAGGCCAACCGGCTCCTGTCGGAAGCCTCCCGCGAACCCTGGAGGATGTGAGATGCCGCCGATGTCCGCGGTTGACCGCGATTGGATCCCGCCGGCTCGGGGCCGACATGAGTTGCGTCGCTGGCGAAGGTCCGCCACGCTCCGCATCCTCACGTCGAGCCCTGCGCCTTGCATCTTGCTCTGTCTCGTCGGACTGCTGACGGGTTCGCTCGCCTGGGCAGGCGACGGCCGCTCCGACAAGGAACGCGAACTGATCGCCGTGCTCCGGTCAGACGCCCCCGAGTCCGACAAGGCGGTGGCCTGCAAAGGGCTCGCCGTGCACGGCTCCGCCGACGCGGTGCCGGACCTGGTAAAACTGCTTGGCAACGAGCGGCTCGCGTCGTGGGCCCGGATTCCGCTCGAGGCCATTCCCGACCCTGCCTGTGACGCTGCCCTTCGTGCTGCCGCCGCCGGGCTTGCGGGGAGGCCACTCGTGGGCGTCGTCAACTCGCTCGGCGTGCGGCGCGACGTCGGGTCGGTCGAGCTGCTCGCCGCCCGACTCGCCGATGCCGACGCGGCCGTCGCCGCGGCCGCGGCGATCTCGCTGGGCCTGATCGGCGGCGACGCGGCCGCCGCCGCGCTGCGGCCTGCCGTCGCGGCGCAGGATCCGGCCGTGCGAAACGCCGCGGCCGAGGCGTGCGTCGTCTGCTCCGAGCGGATGCTGGCGGCCGGTCGCGCCGCCGACGCGGCGGCACTGTGCGACCTGGTCCGGAAAGCCGACGTGCCGCCCCAGCGGATTGCCGAGGCGACGCGCGGCGCGATCCTCGCCCGCGGCGCCGCCGGCGTGTCGCTCCTCGCGGAGCAGCTGCGGAGCGCGGACGGTCGCCTGTTCGGCATCGGGCTCTCCGTGGCTCGTGAACTCCCCGGACCCGAGGTGGACGCCGCGCTCGTGGCGGAGATTGGCGCGGCGCCTCCAGCCCGGGCGGCGCTGGTCGTCGTAGCCCTGGCCGACCGGGGGGGCGCGGTCGCGCGGAACACGCTGGCCGGGTTGGTGGGCCGCCGCGCAGCCGCCCGCGAAGTGCGACTGGCAGCGGTGCGGGCTCTCGGCCGCATGGGCGACCTGGAAAGTCTCACGCCCCTTCTGGATGCCGCGGCGGAGACCGATGCCGAGCTCGCGGCCGCTGCCAAGGCGGCGATCGCCGAACTGCCGGCTGCGGGCGTGGATCACGCCATCCACGCGCTGCTGGTCGGCGGCGACGGGCCGAGCCTCGAGCTGCTCCTCGACCTGGTGGCGCGGCGGCGGATCGATGCCGCCCTGCCCGCGGTGCTCGCGGCGCTCGAGTCGTCCGAAAAGACGGTGCGCTCCGCCGCCCTGGCGGCCCTCGGCGAAACGGTCCGTCTCGACCTCCTGAACGTGCTCGTGGAGCGGAGCATCGGCGCGGATGACGCCGGCGACTCGGCCGCGGCCCTGGCGGCGCTGCGGTCCGCCTGCGTGCGGATGCCCGACCGCGACGGCTGCACGACGCGGCTGGAGCCGGCGATTGCCACCGCTCCGCTGGTCACGCGGATCGCACTGCTCGAGATCGTCGGCGACGTCGGCGGGCCGCGGGCGCTCGCGGCCGTGGTCACGGCCGCGAAGAGCCAGGAAGAGCCGCTGCGCGACGCAGGCACGCGGCTGCTCGGCAAGTGGATGACGGCCGATGCGGCGCCCGTGCTACTCGACCTGGCGAAGACCCTGCCCGCCGGCAAGTTTCGCGACCGGGCCCTCAAGGGCTATCTACGGATCGCTCGGCAGCTCGCCGCCAACGAGGCGGAGCGGGTGGCGATGTGCCGCACGGCGCTCGGACTCGCCCGGGACGATGCCGACCGACAGATCGTTTTCGACGCCATCCGTGGCATGCCCAACGCCGACGCGCTCCGTCAGGCCGTCGAAGGCCCCGCACCGTAGCGGCGGTCTCTGACAGCCAAGGCGATGGCCTCTGTAGCGGCGGTCTCTGACCGCCGATGGCCGGCGGAGTTGAAGAAGGCCACAGCGGGCTTCTTCAACGGGACAGACATCAGCCTTCTTCAACGGCAGATTCAGGCCGTGAGCTCCTCCAGCCAGGCGCGGATCTCGTTCTCGTACTCGCTGGCCAGGCCGCCCACGATCAGCTGGCGGTGGAAACTCGCTGCGCCCCCCTTCTTGAGGTCGGCGTCCTCGGCGCTGGGGAAGCGGCGGTCGGGGTCGGCGGCGATCAGCCCGCGGCAGAAGTTCATGAGCAGCTCGTTGCAGGTCACGTCGGCCGGCAGGAGCTGCGGCAGCCGATGGACGAGCGACCGCTTGGCCTCCAGCAGGTCGGCAAACGACTGCAGGCCGGCGAACGGCTGCTGGCCCGAGAGCATCTCCACGAGCACGTATCCCAGGCTGGCGAGGTCGGATCGCGGGGTGTTCTCCCGGCCCTCGAGCACCTCGGGCGCCGCGTAGGCCGGGGTGCAGGTGCGGGTGGGGGGCGGCTCGTCCACGGCATGGGCTGAGCCGATGTCGATGATCTTCGCGTTGCCGGTGCGCTTGACCATGATGTTGGCCGTCTTGATGTCGCCGTGCACGATGCCCTCGCGGTGCAGGGCCGCGAGGCCCGCCAGGCACTCGCGCACGACCGCGATCGCCACGCCGGGCTTGAGCCGCGACTGCCGCGGGCCGGCGGTCACGATCACCTCGTTGAGGTATTTCCAGCGGGCGTCGTCCACGCTCGCGCGGGTCTGGGTCAGGAGGTCCGGGGCGAGCAGCCGCGACAGGTCATAACCGTCGATCCACTCCATCTCCATGATGCGGATCCGCCGCTGCTCGACGAAGTTGTGCACGTCGAGGAGATTGTCCTGCTGGATCTGAGCCACGCGGGCGGCCACGGCGGCGATCCGATTCATGGCCTCGATGTAGAGATCCTCGGAGTCGTACCGCTCCGGCGAGAAGATCTTGAGGGCGACCGGGAGGGTGAAGTTGTCGGTGCCGCGGCGGGTGGTGAGGTAGACCACGCCCTGGCCGCCGGCGCCGAGCCGTCGTGAGAGCGTGTGGTACTCGGACCAGTTGAGGCGGCCGGCGCCGACGATCTCGCCGTAGCGGGCGAGGAGTTCCTGCGGGCAACGGCTGCCGACGTCGCCGACCACGGAGATCGTCGGCGGCTCTTCGCGAAGGACGGTGGTGTTCATCGTGATCCGCCGTCCGGCGCGTCGGTGGGCGGTTCGGGAAATCCGAGCCGTTTGTCGACGAGGTTCCGCAGCGGCTTCCCTTCCTGGTAGCGACGGAGATTATCGCAGAAAAAGTCGGTCATGGCATCGATGCGGCGGGCCGCCTGGCCGCCCACGTGCGGCGTGATCACGAGGTTGGGGGCGGTCCACAGGCGGCTGTCGGGCCGGGGCGGCTCGTCGGGCGTCACGTCGAGGGCCGCCGAATCGAGCTGCCCGCTCTCCAGGGCGTCGACGAGCGCGTGCGCGGCGACGAGCGGGCCGCGGCCCACGTTGACGAGGATCGCGCCCCGCTTCATGCGGGCGATCGCCGCGGCGTCGATCATGTTGCGGGTGCGGTCGGTGAGTGGCGGGCAGAGGAAGAGGATGTCGGACTCCGCGAGCAGCCGCGGCAGCGCCTCCGGCGGCCCGAGGAACTCGACGGCCGCCGGCTTGCGCACGGGAAACCAGTCGTTGGCCAGGATGCGGACGCGGAAGGGGGCGAGCACCTCCACCAGCCGGCGGCCGTTGCCTCCGAGGCCGACGATGCCGACGGTGGCGTCGGTGAGGTCGCGGGTCGGGCGGCGGACGAACTCGCGCCGCGCCTGCTGCTCGAGGAACAGCCGCGTCCGTCGCGTGCAGGCGATTGCCAGGCCGAGCGCGTGCTCGGCCACCTGGTCCGCCAGCACGCCAGAAGCGCTCGTGACGACGATCTCGGACGCCACGACCGGGGGCACGAGGCAATGGTCGAGCCCGGCCGCCGAGGACTGGATCCAGCGCAGCCGTCCGCGGGTCACCACCTGCTCCCATGGCACGGGCACCTTGGGGTGGCCGCAGAACAGGTCGGCCTCGGGGAGCTCCGCGGCCACCCGCTCCTGGCCTGCGTCGACGATCTCGGCGGCGGGGGCGGTGGCTCGAATCTGGGCGATGTGCCGGGCTTCGACGGGATAGCAGAGGACGATGCGCATGGGGAGGTTTTCGCAGGGAGGACGGCCGGCCGACAAGCGGAATGAGCGGTTTTCAAGCCCGGGGGGACCAGGATTTTGCCAGAAGAGGCCCGTGCGGGCATGATGAACGGACTGGTTTGCCTTTGCCCGCCATCCGGATTCAATTATCGAGGAGCCGGGGGCCGATACGGCCCCGGCCGTCCCGCGTCCCGGTTTTGGTGCCCGCCATGTGCTCCTCCCGACTCGCCGTTGCCGCCCTGGCCTTCCTGCGGATCGTCGTCGGGCTGCACTTCTTCCTGGAAGGGCTCTCCCACCTTCGCGATCCCGACTGGTCGAGCGCCGGCTTCCGCAAGGTCGCCGTCGGCCCGCTGGCCGATTGGTATCGCTCCTCGCTCCCCCAGACCGGCGAATGGAGAGCGACGCTCGGGGCGGTGGACGGTCGATCCGCAGCCGACGCCGCCGCCGCCTGGCAGGAGAGCGTCGTCGGCTCGTGGCGAGACCTGCTCGCCGAGCGGACCAAGCGGCTGCCGCTCGATGCCGCGGCGCAGGCCGCCGCCGAGAAGAGCCTGACCGCGGCGGGAGAGGAACTGGGGAATTGGCTTGCGTCGATCGAGCCCGATCTCACGGCCTACCGGCTGGAGGCGGCGCGGCTGGCCGCCATGGAGCGCAAGCCCGGGGCGGCCGCGATCCCCTTCGAGCGCGAGCGGGTGACGAAGAAGCGGGTGGAACTCGCCGGCCAGGCCGCCGGCTGGATGAAGGATGCCGGGGGAATCCGCGCGAAACTCGTCGCCGCCTGGGATGCCCAGCTCGGTTCGGAAGCCGACCGCCGTCGGGCGGCCGTGGTCGAGCCGTCGCCGCTCTGGAAGGCAGACCGGTTCGTGAGCTGGTCGCTGGTCACGATCGGCGCCTGCCTGGTGCTGGGCGTGCTCGTGAAGTTCAACGCCATGGGCGGGGCCACGTTCCTGGCCAGCGTGCTGGCCACGCAGCCCTTCTGGGTGCCCGGCGCCCAGGCGACGTACAACCAGTGGGTCGAACTGGCCGCGTTGCTCGTGATTGCCGCCCTGCCCTCCGGGGGCTGGAGCGGCCTCGAATACTTCCTCAAGCAGTGGTGCCCGCTCTCGCGTTGGTGCGGGGGAGGCTGTGCCACGACGACCGGGGTGAAGCGATGAACCTGACGGAACAGCAGAAGCAGATCGGGAAGGAAAACTTCGCCGACGTCGTGGCCATCACGCGCCGCGACTTCCTCGGCGGGGCCGTGGCCGCCGGCCTGGCCACGGGCGCCGGCCTGGGCTCGATCTACTTCGGTTATGGCACGAGCGTCGGCGACCCGCTCCGCGTCGGCGTGCTCGGCACCGGCGACGAGGGGTGCGTGCTCATTGGGGCCCACAACCCCGACTACCTGAACGTCGTCGCCATCGCCGACATCCGCCCCTACAACGTGTTTCGCGCCTTCCACGGCGACGTCTCCAGCCCGAGCGCCAACACGTCCCGCCCGGGACTGATGAAGAAGTACAAGTGGTCCACCGAGGACGCGGCCCGGGAGAAGGTCAAGGTCTACCAGGCCTACGAGGACCTGCTCGCCGACAAGAACGTCGAGGCGGTGATCATCGCCCTGCCTCTGCACCTCCACGCCGAGGCGGCGATCAAGGCGATGCGGGCCGGCAAGCACGTGCTCACCGAGAAGCTGATGGGCCACAGCATCCACGAGTGCAAGGAGATGGGCCGCGTCGCCCGGGAGACCGGCAAGATCCTCGCCACGGGCCACCAGCGGCACTACAGCGTGCTCTACGACAACGCCGTGCACACCATCGGCAAGGCCCGTCTGCTCGGCGACCTGCACTCGATCCGCGCCCAGTGGCATCGCGGCAACCTTCCCGGCAAGGACTCCTGGAAGCCTCCCATGCCGGAGGACGACTCGCTCGCCAAGCGGCTCGCGGGCTGGAAAAAGGATCTGACGACCGCCAAGCCCGGCGACATCGACAAGCTCACGAAGCAGATCGCCCAGCTCGAGGCTCAGATTTCCGACCGCGTCGTCGAGGCCTCGAAGTATGGCTACACGCCGCTGACGCTCGCCGACGGCACGACCCGCAGCCCGATGGAGGAGCTGATCCGCTGGCGGCTGTGGAACCGCACGGGCGGCGGCCTGATGGCCGAGCTCGGCAGCCACCAGCTCGACGCGGCGGGGATCTTCGTCTCCGCCATGCACGGCGAGGGGAAGAAGGTGAAGCCGCTGACGGTCACAGCCGTCGGCAACCGCAGTCTGTTCCCGGCCGACCGGGAGATCGACGACCACGTGTATTGCATGTATGAGTATCCGGCCCCGGGCTACGACGAAGACAAGAACAAGAAGGTGGTCGTCACCTATTCGTCCATCAACGGCAACGGCTTCGGCGAGTATGGCGAGGTGGTGATGGGCACCAAGGGCACGCTCGTCCTCGAGCGCGAGCAGGACGTGATGCTCTACAAGGACGCCGCCAAGGACACCCGCGTCACCGTGGCCAAGGCGAAGGACGGATCGCCCACCCTCGACACCACCGAGAGCGGCGGCGGAAACTACGCGGCCGGCGGCAAGGGGGGCGACGCCGGCCCGCCCTCGCGCGGCTACACCGAGGAGATGGAGCACTGGGCCTGGTGCGTGCGGAATCCGAGCCCGGAGAACCAGCCGCGGTGCAAGCCGGAGGTGGCGATCGCCGACGCGGTCATCGCGCTGGTGAGCAACATCGCCCTCGCGAATCCGACGACGCAGGCCCGGATCGAGTTCAAGCCGGAGTGGTTCGACATCGCCAGCGACGAGACGCCCGAGGGCGTGAAGCCAGACGTGACTCGCGACCGTTATCGGGTGTGACGCCCGCTCGGACCTACCCAGCCCCGTCGCCGGACGTTCGCTACGGTCATCCGTGGTAAGAGTGTTCGGCATCAGTCTGGCGAGCGTGTGCCGTGTCTTCGCCATCTCGCCTCTCCCTCTGGGAGAGGCCGGCCGCAGGCCGGGTGAGGGTGCTTCCGAAGCTGGGCAGATTCCCTGCACCCTCACCCCGGCCCTCTCCCAGAGGGAGAGGGGGCGTTGCGACCGCCGAGCCGAACAGGATTGACCGACGGTCGTCCGCTCACTCGGAGCCGGCTATCAGGGCACGGGTAGCCCCTCGCTTTCCCTTTGGTCCCTCAACGAACGGCTACCGCCCGCCCACGAGGGGACGGCCGATCTGGCCCGTCTCGGGCACGTGCACCACGATGAACGTGTCGCGGCCGTCGGCGACGTCCACCTCGGCCGTGGCGGGGCGGCCGAGCGGCCGCGCGCCGCGGTCCACGGCCTCGAGCGCGAGGGCATGACGGCCGGCCGGGAGCTCGATCCGGCAGGCCTGGATCGTCGCCGGCAGCGTGCTCCAGCAGCGGGTGTCGGCCCGCTCGGCCGCCTCCCAGGCCACGCCCGCCACGTCGAGGGCCACGGCCGGCAGGCTGCCCCGTGACAGCCCCAGGCCTCGTTGCACGCCGAAGATCGTCCCCTTCTTGAGCGTCCGCCGCGCGACCGCCCGAGCGACGGTCTGCGGGAGCGTCGCCTCCTGTTGTTGGATGGCGAGCGCCGAGACGTCGGTGAGCGTTTCGGTCCGCCCGGCCTGCCAGTCGCCGAGCCGCACCCGCACGCCGGCCACGCCGCTGGGCACGGCCACGATCCGGGGCACGGTGATCGGGGCGACGGTGGGGGGCAGCGGGCTGCCGAGCGGCCCGGCGAGCAGTTCGCCCGCGATCGCCACGGAGAGCGACGAGGGCATCTCGACGACCTCGGCCTTGAAGGGCCCCTGGCCGACGAGCGCGAAGACGTGCACCACGCCGTTGCCGCGCCGCGAGTGGACGGCCTCCGCGGCCCGGCCGCGGTGCGCGGGCCCGGCGGTGACCTCTGGCTGCCAGGCGGCGACGAGGGCGAAGTGCCGGGCGGCGTCGTCGTAGTCGCGGTGCGTCGCCTCGCGGAGCACGCCCCGCAGATAGGGCGCCAGGGCCACCTGCGGGTAGCCGGCCTTGGGGTTGGTGCCGTCGGCGCGGGCCGCCGCCTCCACGATCTGCCGCTGCTTGTCGATCACCTGCAGGCTGTAGGCCTCGGCGTCGTCGCCGTCGTGGGCGAGGTCGGCCAGGGCGAGCATGGCGCGGACGAGGACCTGCTCGTGGTCTTCGCCGGCGTAGGCCCGGGCGGTGTCGTCGCCGAGCAGCGTGAGGGCCGACTCGGCCGCGTCGGCCTGCTCGAGATGGTCGAACCGGTCACGGGCCCGACGCAGGAGCCGCTCGGCCTCGGCGGGCCGGCCGTCCGCCAGCGCCACCATCGCCTGGTCGAGATCGAGGACGTCGGCGTCGCCACCGCCCGCCCGCTGCCGCTCGATGGCCTGTTGGGCCGCCGCGAGGTCGCCGCGGTGGAACGCGTCCCGCGCCTCGCGCATCCGTTGCACGTGCGCCGCGCAGCCGCCGGCGGTGCCGAGCACGAGAAGCAGGACGAGCGCACGCATGGCGGCCGCCGGGTCACTTCGGGGCCAGCGGGTTGGTGGCCCGCCAGCGGGACAGCCGGCTGTGGTGGTAGCCCTTGCTGATCGCGGCCGACTGCTTGTCGTACTTGCCGGTGGCCACGTCCACGAGTTCGAGCGTCAGCATGTAATCCCGCTGGTAATCACGGTTCTCGCGGGTCGTTCCCGAGGTGATCGTGGCGTAGAGCAGGTAGTCGACCGGCTGGCCCTGCTGCTCCATGAGGGCCGCGAAGCTGCGGCGGTTCTCCGGCACCATCAGCTGGTCGGGTCGGAGCCGGGAATCGCGCAGCCCGGCGTCCACGTAGCGGCGGTTGATCGACTCGAAGACCTCCGATTCCAGGATTCGCTGGTCGATGATCTCGTAGATCCGCTCCTTGAAGTCGCCGATCTCCTCGGCGCTCTTGTTCTCGACGGCGACGAAGCAGATCCGCTTCACGGGCGGCGGCAGCTCCGCGCCGTCGAACGAGGCCTGCACGACGGGGCCGGCTACGTGGCGGGCGAGCAGCTTGGCGACCGCCTCCTGCACGAGCGGGCAGAAGGTCTCCTGGCCGGCCTGATGGCTGCCGATCATCAGGTCGTCGCCGGGCTTGACGATCCGCGCGAACTGCGCGGTGCGGCAGCCGCACGCGACGAGCGCGGTGGAGACGAGAAACCTGCGCCTGTCCATGGCGTTTCCTTTCCTCGCTTGTGGCGTGGAAACGTAGCGGGCCGACCGGGCAGCCGCCAGATCATGCCCGGCGGCCCGGAAATACGGCTCACATGCGATCCTCGCGCGTCGCCCCCAAAAGCCCCGGGCGGAAGCCCGGGGGTGACGCGTGGCGGTCACCAAGCGGGCCTTGAATGAACCGCATCTATCTTGATTGGGCGCGTCACCCCCCGGCTCCCGCCGGGGGCTTCCTGGAAACTCGCGCGACGGCGATCTGGAAGCCCCTCGCGGAAGCGAGGGGGTGACGCGTGGCGGTCACCAAGCGGGCCTTGAATCAACCGCATCCATCTTGATTGGGCGCGTCACCCCCCGGCTCCCGCCGGGGGCTTCCTGGATCCTCGTCGCGCCCGATCTTCGTTCCACCATCGGAGCCAAAGCCGACGGGGCGCGAGGATCAAGCGTGAGTCTGAAGAGGTGGGCTGGCTGCGCGGGGCCGGGGGAATGCGGGCCCCGGTCGCGGGCCGCACCTCAGCCGATGTCGAGCCAGGACGCGAGCGGGGCGGAGGCGGGCAGGCCGAGGATCGTGCGGAGTTCGGCCCGGGCCGGCTCGTCGAGCGGCACGAACGTGACGGGATCCTGGACGGCCTCGGGATCGACGAGCCGCCAGCCCGTCACCACGCCCCCCGCGAAGATCGGCATCCGGCCGTAGCCGTACATCATGTGATCGACGTTCTCGAAGATGTTGCCGAGCACGATCCGCGCGGGCCGCGGCTTGCGGATGAAGTACAGTTCGACCACGTCCTTCCAGAAGTGGGGCACGAACTTTCCCGCCACGTCGGCGAAGCCCACGCGGCCATGGTTGGTGCCGGCAATGCAGGCGGGCAGCGCGACGAGCGCGAGCCTGCGATCGCGGCACCGCGTCTCGATCTCGGTCAGGAGATTGACGAGGAAGTCGGCGCTGAAGCAGTCGTCGCAGATGAGCACGAGGTGGCCGAGGTCGATCGCCTTCCCCTGCCCTGCCCCGGCGGCCGTCGGCCGGCGGGCGGCGCCCGTGAGCAGCGCGTCGGCCAGCCGCTCGAAGCGGATCGAATAGCTCTGGATCTCCGTGGGCAGGCCATGGCCGAGGACGACGATCGTGGCCGGCGTGGGGGCGGCCGCGGCGTCGCCCACGGCGGTGAGAAACGCAGCGGCCACGCCGGCGATCGTCTCGTCGGCGGCGTCCTTCTTGAAAACGGTGGGCGTGCCGTCGTAGGCCGAGGCGATCGCGGTGATCTCCTTGGGGTCGAGGCCGCGGTCGGGGTCGAGCAGGCCGATGACGGTGCGGCCGGGGTCGAACACCGGCATCTGGGCGGCCGCGGTGCGGCGGCGGTCGATGAAGCCGGCCAGGGCGGCGAGCGTCTGGGTGCGGGCGGCGGCGTCGAGCGGGGCGAGTGCGGCGGCGTGCCGCAGGGCCAGGGCGTGCACGGCGGGCTCGATCTGCACCCACTTCTTCGTCGGCCAGCCGACGACCGCGGCCACCTGCGGGGAGGTGTCGCGCTGGAAGGCGGCGAAGTCCGCCGGGACGGCTGCGTCGGGATCGACGGCCCGGGAAGCGGATGCAAACGCGGCGAGCATGGCCGCGGCGACGACGGTGTGGGCGAGTCGGTGAGGCATGGTGCTCAGCATATCGCCGCCGGTGGTTGACGGCGGCTGGCGATCCTGCTACTGTACACACGTTCATTTTTTCGGGAGCGTTTGCGACGGCGCGGTTGCGGAGGACGGGCGATGGTGACGTTCGAGGGAGAGGCGACTGGGCTTCTGGACGGCGGGCAGTTGGCGGCTCGCGAGGCCGTCCGGGAGGTTGTGGCGAGCGGCTTTCGACCGCTCGACAGCCTGCTACCGGCCGGAGGCGTGCGGCGCGGGAGTCTGATCGAGTGGCTGGCGGGCGGACCGGGTGCGGTCGGAAGCCTGGCCGGCGCCGGCGCCATGTCGCTCGCCTGTGCCGTCGCCTGTCGGCTGGGGCGGGTCGCCGCAGAGCCCGGCACGATCGTGGTGGTCGATCGCACGGGCTGGTTTCATCCGCCCGCCGTGCTGCCATGGCTCGGCTGCGGCCCAGATGCGGCGCGGCTGATCGTGGCCCGGCCTGCGCACGACGCCGACGAAATTTGGGCGATCGATCAGGCCCTGCGATGCACGGGCGTGGCTGCCGTGTTGGCCTGGCCGCGGACGGCCGCGTCTCCGGGCGGCGATCTGGTGACGGGCCGACGGTGCGCCGTGCAGTCGTGGACGATCGCGATGCGCCGCTGGCAGTTGGCGGCGCGGTCGAGCGGTGCGGTCGGGCTCTTCGTGCGGCCCGCGGCGGCCTGGGGCGAGGCGTCTTGGGCCGAGGCCCGGATCGCCGTCGCACCGTTGCCGGGCGGCACGCTGCTCGAGCGGCGGCTGCGGCTGACGCGGGTGGGCGGCGCGTGGACTGCCGGCGCGGACGATGCCGCGCCGGCGGTCGATGTGGTGCTCGATCTGGCGCGGGGCACGGCGGGAGCGATGCGGAAGGTGATCGCCGCCGATGCGGTGCGGGGGTTCGCGCCAGAGCGGGGGCCAGAGCGGGGGCCAGAGCGGAGGGACACGCCTGGGGAGGTCACATGCCGCGCATCTTGACGATCTGGCTGCCGCGTTGGCCGGTGCAGCGGCGGCTCGTGGAACGGCCGGAACTGCGGCGGGTGCCGGTGTTCGTGTGCCGGCGCGAGCGGCGCGGCTTGATGACAGTCGTGTCGTGGGCCTGGGCCGAGCCGCCGTCCGACCGCGGACGGGATGGTCGCCGGCCGCGGATCGCGCCCGGCATGCCGCTCGCCGAGGCGATGGCGGTGCTGGCGATGACGCACGGGTCGCGGGCCTGCCATGCCGCCGCCGTCGAGCCCGACGATCCCGTGGCCGACCGCGAGGCGCTTGCGCGGCTGGCGCGATGGTGTCGGCGGTTCTCGCCGACGGTGGGGCTGGAGCAGCCGCCGGACGGCGCGGCAGCCGAATGCATCCAGATCGACGTGACCGGCACGGCCTGTTTTTTCGAGGGTGAGTGGCCGCTGGTGCGCACGGCCGCCTGGACGCTCACCGCCCGCGGCCTGCATGCCCGCACGGCCATCGCCGACACGCCCGGCGCATCGTGGGCCGCGGCCCACTACACCGATCTCGTCGGCGTGCGGGGAGCCGCCACCGAGGATCGTCGCTCGGCCTGGCCGCAGCCGCGCCGGCAGCGGTTCGCTGTCGTGCCGCCCGGGGCGCAGCGGCTCGCGGATGGAGCCGAGGCCGTGCTGGCCGGCCTGCCGGTGGAGGCGCTGCGGCTCGACGCCGCCGCGCTCGGCCTGTTGCGGGAAGTGGGGATCGACTCGATCGGTGGCCTCCTGCGGCTGTCGGCGAAGAGCATCGCCTCGCGGTTTCCGCCGCTCGTGGCCCGGCGGCTGGCGGAGTTTTCCGGCGCCCGTGCCGAGCCGATCGCGGCACCGGGGGGCGAGGAGTTGCCGCAGGCGGCACATGCCTTCGACTTTCCGCTGGCGGCGGGAGACGCGATCCGCGCGGCGCTCGACGCCACGATCGAGCGGCTCGTCGCGGCCTGCGTGGCGCCGCTCGCGGTCCGCGGGCAGGGTGTGCTCGCCCTGCAGGTGCGGCTGGAGCGGTCCAACGGGCCGTTGATCTTCGAAACGTCACCAATCGTGATCGACGTGGGTGTGTTTCGAGCCTCCGCGGCGGTGCGGCACCTGACGGATCTCGTGCGCCTGCGGCTCGACCGCGTGCGGATCGCCGGCGAGATCGGGGCGGTGGCCGTGGAAGTGGTGGCCGTCGGGCCGGTGGATTGTCGGCAGCGTGCGCTCTTCGCCGTCGAACAGAGTGCCGATGGAGCCGCCGCGGTCGGCACGCTGCTCGATCGGCTCGCGGGCCGCCTGGGCAGGGGCGCCGTCTTCGAGCCGCGGCCGGTGGCCGACGCCCAGCCGGAGCACGCCTGGATCGCGGCGCCGCCCGGAAGTCGGCCGGCCGGTGGTGGTGCGGCGGGCGCCGGCCGAGAGCGGCCCGCGCGGGATCGCGTGTGCCGCGACGGTGCGGTGGCCAGTTCGCAGGCCGCGGCCGGCAGGCGTCCGATCTGGATGCCGCCGCGGCCCGTGCGTCTCGAGCCGCTCCGGGCCGGGCTGCTGGCGGTGGCGCCCGACGGGCCGCCGGTGCGGTTTCGTCTCGGTGACGAGGTGCACGACGTCGCGCGGTCGCACGGGCCGGAGCGGATCGAGACGGCCTGGTGGCGCGGGGCGACGGTGCGACGCGACTATTACGTCGTCGAGACGCGGTCGGGGGCGCGGTTCTGGCTGTTTCGGCGGCTGCAAGACGGTGCCTGGTTTCTGCACGGGGTGTTTGCGTGAAACGACGATCCGCGAGGAGATGATCATGGAGGCGATGCCCGGCGACGGCCCGCGTTACGCGGAACTGCACTGCACGAGCAACTTTTCTTTCCTGCAGGGGGGCTCGCATCCCGAGGAGCTCGTGCAGCGGGCGCAGGCCCTCGGCTACGAGGCCTTGGCGATCACCGACCGGGCCACGCTCGCCGGCATCGTGCGGGCCCACGGTGCGGCGAAGCAGGCCGGCATCAAGCTCCTGGTCGGCGTGCACGTGGAGCCGTGTGACGCGGCGCCGCTGGTCCTTTGGGCGGCCGATCGCACAGGCTATGCGAACCTCGGTCGGCTGCTTACCTGCGGCCATGCCCGGGCGGCCGAGTGCCTCGACGCAGATGCAGCCGCGTCGCTGCGCGGCGCCGGTCGTTGCCCGCTCACCTTCGACGACATCGTGCGGCACTCCGGCGGCCTGCTGGCCGGCGTGCCGCTGGCGGCGATGACCAGTGACTGGCGCGACGCGGTGGCGGCGACGGAAGTGATCGCGGGCGTGCAGCACTGGCGGAGCGTGTTCGACGACCGGCTCTGGTGCCTGGCGGAGGTGGCGCTCGCGGGCGACGACGCCGAGCGGCTGGCCTGGTTCGGCCGCGTGGCCCGGCTGGCCGGCGTGCCGCTGGCTGCGGCGGGCGACGTGCGCTACCACGAGCGGTCGCGGCTGCCGCTCCACGACGTGCTCACGGCCGTGCGCCGCGGCGCGGCGGTCGATGCGATCCGCGGCGAGCTGCTCGCCAACGGCGAGCGGCACCTGCACGACCGGCGGCGGATCGCCGAGCGGTTCGCCATCCTGCCGGCGGCGCTCGAGCAGACGGTCGAGATCGCTGCCCGCTGCACGTTTTCGCTCGACGAGCTGCAGTACGAGTATCCGACGGCCACGGTGCCGCCGGGCCGCACGCCGGCCGAGCAGCTCGCCCATCTCGCCTGGAAAGGCGCGCGGCAGCGGTATCCCGACGGCATCCCGGAAAAGGTCCGCGGGCTCGTCGAACACGAGCTGTCGATCGTCGCCGAACTGGGCTACGAGGCCTATTTCCTCACCGTCTTCGACATCGTGCGGTTCGCCCGGCGCCGTGGCATCCTTTGCCAGGGCCGTGGCTCGGCGGCCAATTCGGCGATCTGCTACTGCCTGGGGATCACGGCGGTGGACCCCGCGCGGATGAGCGTGCTCTTCGAGCGGTTCGTAAGCCGCGAGCGGCGCGAGGCGCCCGACATCGACATCGACTTCGAGCACCAGCGCCGCGAGGAGGTGATCCAATATGTGTACGAGACCTACGGCCGCCATCGGGCGGCGATGACGGCCGAGGTAATCTCCTACCGCCTGCGGTCGGCCGTCCGCGACGTGGCCAAGGCGCTGGGGTTCTCGCTCGACCGTGTCGAGGCGCTCGCCGCCGTGCTCGACGTGGGCGATGGGGTGGCGGATCTGCCCGGGCGGCTGGCCGAGGCCGGGCTCGATCCCGGCGACCCGGCCTGCACGCGGCTGGTGACGCTCGTCGGGCAGCTCGTCGGCTTTCCGCGGCACCTCGGCCAGCACGTGGGCGGCATGGTGATGACGCAGGGCGACCTGCGCGACCTCGTGCCGATCCAGCCGGCCACGATGGACGGCCGCACGATCGTGCAGTGGGACAAAGACGACCTCGACGAGCTCGGCATCCTGAAGGTCGATTGCCTCGCACTCGGCATGCTGACCGCGATCCGCCGGGCCTTCGACCTCGTAGCGGAGGCGGGCGGGCCGAAGCTCACGCTCGCCACGGTGCCGGCCGAGGATCCGGCCGTCTACGAGATGATCTCGCGGGCCGACACGGTGGGCGTGTTTCAGATCGAGAGCCGGGCGCAGATGAGCATGCTGCCGAGGCTCAAGCCGCGGTGCTTCTACGATCTCGTGATCGAGGTGGCGATCGTGCGGCCGGGGCCGATCCAGGGCGACATGGTGCATCCGTATCTGCGCCGGCGGGCGGGCGAGGAGCCGGTGACGTATCCCAACGACGCGATCCGCGAGGTCTTGGAGAAGACACTCGGCGTGCCGCTCTTTCAGGAGCAGGCGATGCGGCTGGCGGTGGTGGCGGCCGGCTTCACGCCGGGGGAGGCCGATCAATTGCGGCGGGCGATGGGCGCCTGGCGGCGGCCGGGCGTGATCGACGAGTTTCATCGCCGGCTCGTCGACGGCATGCTCGCCCGGGGACTGTCGCGGCAGTTCGCCGAGCAGGTGTTCACGCAGATCCGCGGCTTCGGCGAATACGGCTTCCCCGAATCGCATGCGGCGAGCTTCGCGCTGCTCGTCTACGTTTCAGCATGGCTGAAACGCCACCACCCGGCGGCGTTCACGGCGGCGCTGCTCGGCAGCCAGCCGATGGGGTTTTACGCCCCCGCGCAGCTGGTGCGCGACGCGCAGGCGCATGGAGTGACGGTGCTGCCCGCCGACGTGAACGCGAGCCGTTGGCATGCGTCGCTGGAGCCGCCGCCGCAGGCCGCAGGCCAGCCGGCGATCCGGCTCGGCCTCGAACAGGTGTATGGCCTCGGTGAGGCGGCGGGCTCGAGGATCGAGGCGGCGCGGCGGCACGGGTCGTTTCGGCTGCCGCGGGATCTCGTGCGGCGGGCGGGCCTCGCCCGTGACGACCTGTTGCACCTGGCCCGGGCCGGGGCGCTGGCTTCACTCGGCCTCTCGCGGCGGCGGGCGGTGTGGGAGGCGATGCAGTGCCAGGAGAAGCCGGGCCGGCGGCCGCTTTTCGATGGCTGCGAGGAGGAGGAAGACGACGACGACTCCGCCGCCTGCCTGCCGGTGGCGACCGCACAGGAAGAGGTGATCGAGGATTACCGCACGGGTGGCCTCTCGCTCGCCGCGCATCCGCTCGCCTTCGAACGCCCGC
>JBIJCJ010000022.1:0-28236 GCA_044344765.1 Pirellulales bacterium
GCCTTCCGGGCCGGCGTTCGACTTGGAACGGCCTGCGGCATCGCCCGCCCCCGCAGGCTTGCGCCCGTCGCGGTCGCAGCCAAGGTGCGACCGGACGGGCCGCCGGCCTTCCGGGCCGGCGTCAAACTTGGAAGACGCAACTCGCAACTCTCGCACTGCAGTTTCGCCAGACGGCCTTATGTGCCCGGCAATTGGTTTCCGATTTGTCTGGTTTGGCCGTCCCGTTCCTGGAAGCCCGAGGCGCGAGCCGAGGGAATGGGGAGTGGTTTCCGGTGAAGCGACGCGTATTCCCTCAGCTCGCGCTTCGGGCTTCCCAGCAATCGTGCTCGGCACGAATCGCGCTAACGCGCGCCGGAGCTTCGCCACCTCGCCTCTCCCTCTGGGAGAGGCCGGCCGCAGGCCGGGTGAGGGTGCTTATGACGCTGCACAGCTTCCCCTGCACCCTCACCGCAGCCCTCTCCCAGAGGGAGAGGGTGAACTCGCAATCATGCGGCCGAACAGGATTGTTATCCGTGACACCATCTCCCTCCGTCCTGCGGAATACCGTGGCGCTGTGCACCACCTGCATCGGATTGGCCTGCCTCACGACGGCGTGCGGCGTCGCCGCGGGCGGCGAGCCGCCGCGCGGGCTGGCCACCGCGCCCTGGAAGCTCGAAGCGGTCGAGCTCAAGGACGGCCGGCGGCTCGAGGGCCTGATCGCGGCACCGCCGGCCGGCGCGGCCGCCGACGAAGACGTGTTCTTCGTGCAGGTCGTGCGCCGGCCGGGGAGGCCGATGTATCTGATCACCTGGGGGCCGCTCGCGGGCGAGCGGATCGCCGCGTTCGAGAGGCTGCCGCCGGCCGAGCACGACAGGCTCGCGGGCCGCATCGAAGCCTTCCGGGAGGACCGCGACCGCCGGCGCGACCTGGAAACCACGATCGAACTCGAGCGGGCCGGTGAGGGAGCGCGGTGGACCTACGGCGGCGACGGATTCGTGCTCGAGAGCACGGCCGACCCGGGCGTGACCCGCGAGGCGGCTCTGCGGCTGACGCAGGTGTTCGGCGCCCTGGAGAACCTCGTGCCGCCGACGGCAGAGCAGGGGCCGCCCACGCGGGTCAGGCTCTGCGGCACGACGGCCGAGTATCGCGCGGAACAGGAGGCGCTTGGCATCCGGGTCGCGAACGCGGCATTCTTCGTGCCGGCACGCAGGCTGCTCGTCGCCGGGAGCGACATGTCGGCGATGGTCTCACAGCGGCGGTCCGCCGCCGCCGCCAACGCCATGGCGGCCCGCCGGCTCGAAGACCTGGACCGCCGCCTGGGCGAGCGGCTCAAGGCATTGGCCGCGGACCTGGAGCGGCAGGGCATGCCGCCGGCCCTCCGGGCCGACGTGGTGCAGAAGGCTCGAGCCCGCTGGCTGCAGGAGCGGGCGGCCGACGAGGCGCAGATCGAGGCGGCAGATCGGGAGAACGAGGCCCGTGTCGCCACCGCCCGCCGCCGCTTCTACGCCCGGCTCGCCCACGAGGCCTGGCACGCCTACGCCGAGACCCGCCTCCGCAGCCCCGGTGCGGCAGGGCTGCCGGCCTGGCTGGACGAGGGGCTGGCCCAGGTCGTCGAGTCGGCGTCGCTCGAGGCGGGCGAACTGCGGCTCGACGCGGCCGACCCCGACCGGCTCGCCGCCCTCCAGAGGCTGTTGCAAACCGGCGCCGCCCCGCCGCTCGCCACGATCCTCGGCGCGGACGCCGACCAGTTCATCGCCGGCCATGCCGGCGACACCGAGGCCGCCGGGCGGGCCTACCTCGTCGCCTGGGGGCTGGCGTTCGACCTCGCCGTCACCGCGCCGGTGCTCACGCCCCGGGCGGTTGCCGCGCTCGGTCGCGACGCGGGCGGCGACGCCGTGGCCCGCTTCGAACGGCTCGTGGGCATGCCGCTGGACCGTTTCGAGCCGGCCTGGCGAGCCCGGGTCACGGCCGCGCCCGACAGCCCCGCGCGGCGGCCGGTCGGCCCGCCGCGGTAAACGGTGACCGTCGAAATCCGCGTCGCCGTCTCGCCGCTCGCTCTGGGAGAGGACCGGTTACTCGTCCTGTTGGTTTGCCCGCTGCTGCTTCTGCCGATCTTCGAGCCACTGCGGAACGACGAAGTCGTCGGTCGGGCTGCCGTCAGGTTCCGCGATCAGCTCGAGCTGCTCGATGAGCGGGATCTCGACGTCTCGCTTCTCGATCAGGGCGGTCAGGGTTTTAGGGGAGATTTTCTCGAGGTTGGGGAGCGCGAGTCGCCCCTTCCGCGTGGCGAGGACTTTGGCGATCTCGACGGCGTCGGGCGAGTCGAAGGCGGTCACGAACGCGAGTTCGCCGTTGGAGAGTCTCGCGTACATCAGTGCCGTCCGCGAATCCAGCGGGTGCTCGGCGACGAGCTCGGCGAGGACTTCTTCGGGCACACCAAACATCCCCTCGTACTCCCCGAGCGCCTGGGCGGTGGCGGCGTCGAGCGTCGCCAGGCTCCCCATGATCAGATGGTGCCCCTTGAACTTGGCGACGAGCGCCCGGGCGGTGGCGGCGTCGAGCGTCGTCAGGCCCTGAAGAAAAAGGCCGCCCTTGAAGCTGGAGAGCGCCCCGGCGGTAGCGGCGTCGAGCGAGGCCAGATCCTGGAACATCAGATGATTGCCCTGGAACTCCGCGAGCGACGCGGCAGTCGGGGCGTCGAGCGTGGTCAGTCGCGTCAAGTTCCCGTCCCATGCCTTGGATTTCGCGAGCGGCTTGGCCGCATCGGCGTCGAGCGACTTCAGGCCCGTGAGCTGCAGGCATGTCCCACCGTACTCCGCGAGTGCCGCGGCGGTGTCGGCGTCGATCGTCAGCAGACCATTGAGAATGAGCATCTCTCCGCGAAAGCCGGCCAACGGCCTGGCGATCGTGGCGTCGAGCTTCGGCAGCCCGGAAAGATCCAGCCGAATGCTGCTGGAACTCGCCAGCGACTTGGCCGTCTCGGCGTCGAGTGTCGTGAGGCCGGAGAGGCCGAGCCACCCGCCATGGAATGCGGCGAGCGCCTTGGCCGTGGCGGGATCGAGCGTGGCCAGGCCGTTGAGCACCAGCCTCTTTCCCTTAAACTCCGCGAGCGCCTTCGCGGCTGCGGCGTCGAGCGTCGTCAGGCCATTGAGGATGAGCGTCTCCTTGCCATAGCCCGCCAGGGCCGTGGCGGTGTCGGCATCGAGCGACTTCAGGCCATTCAAAGGCAAGGCCTGGAACAACGTCGCCTGGGACGAGCCCATGATCGTGATTTCCGCGTCCACGCCCGGAAAATCCGCCGCCAGCCTGCGGGCATCCGCCGGCGTCAGGCTCTGGATCGCATTCGTGTCAGCCGACGGTTCGTCGGCCGGCACGGCGGGCAAGCCGGCGGCGAAACCCAGCGCGACCAGGGCGAACAGGACGAGCATCGACCGCGCTGGCTGCATGGCGGACCTCGCTGCATGCGAAACCGGAAAATCGTTTGGGGCGGAAAGAACCTCGGGACTTTGACCGTACCATCCGGACAGTGACGCCGCCAAGTCACCAGCCGGGGGCAGATCGGCGGCGGACGCTGCCGCAGTCTCACTGCCCGCGTCAGCGGTTCGATTTCTTGGCGGGCTTTTGCGCGGTCGGCCTTCCGCGGGGCTTGGATTGCTTCTTGGCTCCGACCTTTCCCGTCGTCTTTTTCGTGGCCTTGCCCCGCGGCGTCGCGACCCGCTTCTTGCGAGCGGTCTTGCGCGGTGTGGCCCGGTTCTTGGCCGGCACGGGAGCCGCCGCCTTCGCTCCCAGGTCGATCCCGAAGATCGCCCCCAGGTCGTCGGCGGCCAGCGCGTCCGGCGCGGCGCCGCGGATCGCCCGCGACACCGACTCCTTCGTGGCGGAGGCCACCAGCTCCTGCTGATCCACGCCCCGCAGCAGGAAGAGCAGCTCCGGCCGCGAGTCGAGCCGGTGGCCCACGCCGTAGAGCACGGCCGCGAGGTGCTTGCAGAGCCTCGCCCCATCAGGACAACTGCACTTGAGCTTGATCTGCCGCGGCGACGGAAACATGCCGTCATCCGGCTGCACGAGCCGCCGCATCACGTCGTCGGCCATGCGGCCGGCGAGCAGGTCGATGAGCGAGCCGATCGACGTCGAACAGTCACGCTTGATGGCCCGCCACTTCTCGGGAGCCAGGGGCGTGATGGCGATGGCGACGTCGTACACCTGGGAGCCGGCCACCACCGCCTCGATCCGACCGTGGGTCACGACGAGATCGACGACCGAGCCGTTGCGGGCGTAGGCGCGGCCGCGG
The DNA here is from genome assembly GCA_044344765.1 of Pirellulales bacterium. Taxonomy (GTDB): domain Bacteria; phylum Planctomycetota; class Planctomycetia; order Pirellulales; family UBA1268; genus QWPN01. The sequence goes on from JBIJCJ010000022.1 coordinate 4,271, forward strand.
GGCAGGCGGTTGGAGAAGTCGCCGTACTGTTCGAGGTTGCGGCACCACGCCTTGCCCCAGAAGGTCTTGGCGATCTCCCGGCCGGTGATCTGCACGGGCTCGGCCGCGCGGCCGGCCCATTTCGCCCGCTTGGCGGCATGCTTCTTCGCGGCCGCGATCCGCTCGTGAACCGGCACGTATTCGAACCAAGTGTCGAACCTGTCCCACCGCATGAGTACCGTCCTCGTTGGCGAGACCTGCTCAGTCCCACGCCTGCGTCGTGATCCCCAGGTTCGTGGCGTTCTCCGCCACGGCCCGTTTTACATGGTCCTTCGCCCCGGCAGGAAACTCGGCCCAGACGGCACGCGTCACGGCCGCCGAGTTGACGGCCTGGTCGTCGGGAAAGGCGGCGCCACGCCGGGCTCAAGCCGCACGGCGAAGCGGCGCTCGGCGCAGCTGGCGGCGACCTGCGACAGCATATCGTAACCGGGTATCTTGGCCGTGGCATGACCGGCCCGCGGCGACCAACGGCCGCTGGATCCAGGAGGCCTCCCATGACGGTGATTCATGGGAAGTGATCGTCAAGCGGCATGAACGAGACCGGTGCTCGTCGTGATCACTGCATATCGGGCGACGCCATGAAGCGGGTTTTTCTGCAAGTCACCTCTCGGCACGGGCGGCCGGATGAGGGTAGAGATCACCGCCCCTTGTCGGCTCGATCCCGAGAAATTGTTTACCCTCCTCGCGACGCTGAGACAGTCCGGCATCGACCATGATGAGCTGCGTCCACTCGTCGCCGCGTGATCGAGGCGACCCGCTTTTTTGCATGGATGGCTTTCTCCACGGACCGTTGACCGCATGAAATCGTCCCCATCGACCGCCCCGGCCCGCCCTTCATCCCCTTCGTCGCTGCAGCTGCGGCTCACGCCGCACGGCCGGCTCATGGTCGAGGCCGCCCCGACCACCGACGATGCGCCGGCCGGCGCGCTGCCGGGCGACGTGGCCGCGGGGCTCATGGCCGCATTTGCGGAGAGTCAGGCCGCGGGGCTGCTGCATCTGGCGAGCCTCGCCGATGACGTGCCGCTGCCGCCGGCCTGCATGTTTTTTCGCGGGCACGCCCGCGGGCTCGTGACGGCGCTCGGCCACTTGGCCGAAGACGGCCGCGCCGCCTTCATGAAGGCCGGAAGTCAGGCGGCGATCGCAAGGCTCCTGCCCGTGCCCGACGCCGACTCGCTCGCGGCCACCATCGCCGCCGCGCCGCCGATGCCGGGCCTGGAATACCTCTCCGCCGCCACGCTCCGCGACGCCTGGTTCGAATCGGCCGCCGCGATCCGCGACCGGGCCGCGACCGCGAAGGGGGGGCTGGCGGGCGTGCTCGCCGCGATCGATCCGCGGCTCCACCTGCTCGGCCGGGTGACGTTTCACCTCGCCGAGAACCGCCGCGACGAGGCCCGGCCGTTCGCGTTTCTCGCCACCTACGCCCACCGGCTTTCGACGTCGGCGACCGTGCAGCACCTGCCGCTGGCCCAGGCGATCGAGGAGTCGGCCGACCGCCGCGACCAGGCGAAGCTCGTGGAATTGCTGGCGCCGGTGCGGGCAGCGGCCGAGCGAAGCACGCTCGTCAAAGAGTGGCTCGACTCGCGGGCGATCTTCACGCCGCGGGCGATCACGATCGCGGAGGCCCATCGGTTTCTGCGGGACGTGCCCGCACTCGAGGAGAGCGGCCTCGCCGTCCGCGTGCCCGACTGGTGGCGGGCCCGCCGGCCGCCGCGGCCGACGGTGCAGGTGCGGATCGGCGACGGCAAGCCCGCCGAGGTCGGCGTCGAATCCCTGCTCGACTTCTCCGTCGAGCTCGCGCTCGACGGCGCGCCGCTCTCGGCGGCCGAGGCCCGCGACCTGCTCGCCGGCACCGAGGGCCTGGCGCTCCTCCGCGGCCGGTGGGTCGAGGTGGACCGCGACCGCCTCCGCCAGGCCCTCGAGCAATGGAAGCGGCTCAAGCAGGAGCATGCCGACGGCATCGACTTCGTGAAGGGAATGCGGCTGCTCGCCGGGGCCGACTTCGGTCGCGGCGCCTCCGCGGCCGACGCCGATCCGGTGGGGGAATGGTCGAGCGTCGCCGCCGGCGACTGGCTCCGCGATTCGCTTGCCGCGATCCGCGATCCCGCGGGCCGGCCCGGCTGCACCCCCGGCGTCGAGCTCGCCGCCACGCTGCGGCCCTACCAGGAAGACGGCGTCCGTTGGCTGTGGCTCCTCACCCGGCTGCGGCTGGGCGGCTGCCTGGCCGACGACATGGGCCTGGGCAAGACCGTGCAGGTGATCGACCTGCTCCTGCGGCTGCGGGCCGACGACGCGGCCGGCGAGAAGCCGGGACGCAGCCGGGCCAGCACGTCCGCCCCCCGGGGCACGACACGAAAACCGCCGAGCCTGCTCGTCGTGCCCGCGTCGCTCGTCGGCAACTGGAAGCAGGAGCTGGCGAGGTTCGCGCCGCAATTGCAAAGCCTGTTCGTGCACCGCTCGGAATGTGCCGCCGACCTGCTCGAGCGGCTCGCGGCCGCCCCGGAGCGGGAGCTCGCCGGCTACGACGTGGTGGTGACCACCTACGCGCTGGTGAAGAAGCTCGACTGGCTGACGCGGGTGCCATGGAGGCTGGCCGTGCTCGACGAGGCACAGGCGATCAAGAACGCCTCGTCGGCCCAGACGAAGGCGGTGAAGAAGCTCCGCGCGGAGGCGCGGATCGCGCTCACCGGCACACCGGTGGAAAATCATCTCGGCGACCTGTGGTCGCTGTTCGACTTCTGCTGCCCGGGCCTGCTCGGCTCGGCCGGGGAGTTCAAGCAGTTCGTGCGCGGGCTGGGGAAGCGGGCGGACGCCGGGGGCTTCGCGCCGCTCCGCCGTCTCGTGCAGCCCTACATCCTGCGGCGGCTCAAGACCGACCCACGGATCGCCCCCGACCTGCCCGCCAAGACCGTGATGCGGACAGAGTGCGGCCTGTCGCGGAAGCAGGCCGCGCTCTACCAGCGGGCGGTGGAGGAACTGCGCAGGCAGCTCGAATCGCTCCGCGACGGGGGCCGCGACTCCGATATCCGCCGCCGTGGCATCGTGCTCGCCACGACGATGCGGCTCAAGCAGATCTGCAACCATCCCGATCAGGGGCTCGCCACGGCCGGCTACGCTCCCGACGAGAGCGGCAAGTTCCTGCGGCTCGCCGAAATCTGCGAACCGATAGCCGCCCGGCAGGAGAAGGTGCTCGTGTTCACGCAGTTTCAAACGCTCTGCGAGCCGCTCGCCGCGTGGCTGGCCGAGGTCTTCGGCCGGCCGGGTGTCGTGCTGCACGGACAGGTGCCGGTGGGCCGGCGGAAGGAGCTGGTGCGGCGGTTCCAGGAGGACGACGACGTACCGTTCTTCGTGATCTCGGTGAAAGCGGGGGGCACGGGGCTCAATCTCACCGCCGCGTCGCACGTCGTCCACTTCGACCGCTGGTGGAACCCGGCCGTGGAAAACCAGGCCACCGACCGGGCCTTCCGCATCGGGCAGAAGCGAAACGTGCTCGTGCATGCCTTCGTCTGCCGCGGCACGGTCGAGGAACGGATCGACGACATGCTCCGCCAGAAGCAGGATCTCGCCGATCGGATCCTCGGGCCGACGGCGGCGGGGGAGACACTGCTCACCGAGATGACCGACGCGCAGATCCTCGACCTGGTCGCGCTCGACGTGCGCCGGGCCGCGGAGGAGTGACACGCCCGCAGCGCGAGACGGCCCTGCCGTCTGAACACACCCTCGTTTTCCGCGAGCACCGTGGGGCGGTCGGCGACCCGCTCAACGTGTTCGAATCTCGACCCCGCAGAGCACCGGTTCGCCGACGCTCGCCGTCAGCCGGATCGGCAGAACGCCGTCCGCCTCCACGCCCTGGATCGTCCGCGCGATCATGCGGCGGGGGCCGCCGGCTTCCTTGGCGATATCGAGATCCTTGACCGCTTCCTGGCCGGCGACGCTGACCGAAAACACACGTTTGCCCGCTTCGACATTTTCCGGTTCCACGAACGTCAGGATCACATCGACGGTCATCTTCGCACCGCCTCCCTGCTTGGCCTTGTCACCGACGACGAGCGGGATGGAAATGTCGGTGATGCCCGCGGCTCCCGTGGTGCCGACGACGGACGGCACGTCCCCGCGGGGGATTTCAAACCAGGTCGTGGTCTGCGGGGCGACCTGCACGCCGCGCGACCTCGGCCCCACCGCGAGCCACAGCGTCCCATCCTCGGCAACGCGGTCGCCGGGCGCACCGAGGTCGAAGCCGGCCTTCCTGATCGGCCCGGCGGCGGCGTTCTTCTGCGCCGCCATGTCGAACCTGGTCCAGGCGGTGTTCTCAGGCACGTGCACCAGCGCCATCGCGGTCATCCGGTTCCGTTTGTGGTGCGTGCCGAAGTTCGGGATGTTGAGCAGCCCGCCGGCCGGGACGAGCGTCGGCGTGCACCCGGCGTCCATGCCCGCCAAGGGCAGCGTGCCCGCCTGCCCGGCGAGGTCGTAGACCGCGCATCGCCAGGTGACCATCGTGTCGCAGGCGATGAGGTGATTGCAGCCGGCCTTCTGGAAGCTCCACTCCTCGGCAGCCCCGGAGAGCGGCGACGTCCGCCGATGCCGCTCACCCGTGCGGAGGTCGTAGGTCACTCCCTGGCGGTCGATGATCAGGTCGTCGAGCATGATGTGCGGGTCGAAGAACGCAGCCGCATCGGTCTCCCACACCGTCTCGCCGTCGGCGGCCTTGAGCGCCCGCATCCGCCCCGCCACGCCCTTGGCGCCCTTGACCCAGCCGCCTTCCCTCCAGGGCGTGTAGTGGCGATTGGCGGCGAGGAGCAGGTCCCGCGGAGCGGAGTAGACGAGGCCGCGAATGAGCACGTCCATGTCTTGCTGCCAGATTTCCTTGCCCGTCTTGAGGTCGAGGGCGAGCATCCGCGGCGGATCCTGGGGCAGTTCCCGGCCGGCCTCCCGGAGCTTTCCCATCAACTTTTCCTCGCAGGCATCGAGGGCGAAGACGCGGGTGCTCGACAGGGCCACGCCGCTGCGGTTGAGAAAGCCCCAGACCGCCTTGCGGGTCCAGAGAATCTCGCCCGTGGTCTTGTCGATGGCCACGAGATACGCCATCGGCATGCGGTCGCCGCCGAAGTCACCACCCTGGCCGTCGAAGCCGGCCTGGCAATCGATCATGGTCCGCTCGCGGAACAGCGAGGCGACGAGGACGTCGCCCTCGGCATGCAGTCCGCCCCAGAAGAGGTCGGGCTCCTCGAGTGCGGGAACGGGCCATGCGGACAACTGCCTGCCAGTCTCGGGGTCGAACCGCAGGATCTGACGCTGGGCGGCGACAAAGACGCCGTCGGGCAGGGCGACCATGTTGAACCCGCTGGCCCGACAATGCTGCGTCACGGGAACCTCGGCCGCGACCGCCTCGGGATGCTCCCACGGCTTCGGATGTTTCCTGGAATGGATGCCGAGGCCGCCACCCGGGCCGCCGAAGCTGAACATCCGCGGCAGCTTGGCCTCCCAGAGCCTGCGGCCGGTGTACATGTCGAACCCGCCGAGCAGGCCCGGCCCTTGGAGGATCATCCGGCCGGCGACGAACCGGGCGCCGACCGGCTGCGGGTTGATGCCGTCGCCCGATTGGTGATCGACGTTGGCGTCGAAGTAGAACCGCAGGTCGGCCGCATCGCCGCCATACCAGAGCGTCCCGAGGGGAGTCTTGATCCGCGTGTCGCGGGAGGCGAGCGTGTTGGCGGCGTCGTGGAACTCCTGACGCCAGTCGTCCGCGCCGGGAAGCGGACCGTCGCGGCGGGTCGTCGTCGCTCCGGCGGCCAGGATGCCGCCATAAGGACGGACGCACTCCTGGAGGGCCGGCACATGCTGTTCGGTGCAGGCGACGTAGTTCGCGATGTACGGCGGGAGCACGCCGGCGACGATCGGGCCAGATCGGATATCCAGCCGTCGGCCCTCGTACAGCCCGTGGGCCTCGGCCGCGGCCCGCAGAACGCGGGCCGGCGCCGGTTGTTCGACGAGGGCAATGACGTGCAGTGCGGGCTTCCGTAAGGCGGCGGTGATCGTCGCCACCGTCGGATTGACGAGGATCACGTAGCCGGCATCGACGTCGATCTTCAGTGCCGCGGCTTCGCCGGCGTTTGGGGCCGCTGGCGGCGGCTCGTGCATCACCACCCGGGCCGGCGGCGACTCGCGATAACAAAGAATCTCACCCTGCGACGTGCCGACGAACGCCTCCGCGGATCCTTCCGTCTGACGGACGACCTGAAACGTGACGCGGCGGGCGCCCGGAAAGGTATGCCGTGGCTCGGCGCCGGCGGTTTTATCCTGGGGCGATGTCGGCGCCGCGACCGCAGCGCCGGTCTTGATGTCGTATCGGCCGCTGGACGGATGGCCGGGGACGGTAAGCACGCCGTCCACCACGGACATGACGCCGCCAGGGCGAAACTGGGCCGCCGAGTTGGTCCACTCGATCGTGCCATTCCGCAGATCGACCGCGTGATGGTAGATGCCGTTGACGGGCCAATAGCCCGCGACGAAGTACACCTTTCCGTCGTGCACCGCCGGCTTCACGGCCACCGGCCAGGCGGAGACCAGCCGCCCGTGGCCGAGCACGAGTCGTTCCCGCGGCCCGCCGCACACCGACCAGCGGAGCCGGCCGTCGCGCTCCAGACAGTAGAGGAAGCCGTCCTCCGAGCCGACCAGGATGGCGTCGTCGGCCGCCACGGCGGCCGATCGGATCGGGCCGTTGGTGTGAAACCGCCACTGCTCCCGGCCGCTCGCGGCATCGAACGCCCGCACCGAGCCGTCGAACTCCGTCGTCACCACCGCCAGGCTGCCGACCGGCGTGATCTGATAGGCGGTGTCGCGTTCCATTTTGGGAACGAACTCCCAGGCCGCGACCCGCGGGGGCAGGGTCTGCCTCCATTGCAGGTGCCACTCGGCCCGAGCGGGCACCGCGAACATCACAACCGCGCAGCACAACAGAGTTCGTCGCATGGGCTTGATCCGCGCCAAAAAAGGACAATCAGCCAGGTATGTCTCGACGCCGCAGCACGTCCGGCATGCTCCCGTGACCGCTACTTCTTCGGCGGCGGCTCCGTCTGCGTCGTGCCGGTCATGCCGACGCGGATATCGATCAGCTCGTCCGCGGGAACCGCCGCCAGGCCGAGCGCGCCGGCCGGCAGGCTCATGTAGGCGTTCATGCGGATGCCGCTGATCGGCTTGTCCTTGGACGTGTTGTAGGAGGTCGTGATCCGCGGCGTGACGGGCAGTTTCTTGCCGGCGAACTCCAACGTTCCCTGCCCCTCACGGTACTCGACCGTCCGCACCGAGTCCTTGCCCTTGTCGACGGTCTTGATCTCCGCCGTCTGCAGCGGCCCCAGGGCCCCGACACGCAAGACCAGCGTGGGGCGATTTTCTGGATCCCGGAGCAGTTCGCCGAGGATCCGCCGAGTCGGCTCCCCTTCGGGCTGGCAGGTCGAGGTGCAGGTGACCGTGATCTCGCCGTCGAGGCTGCCGGCCGTGGCCGTCACCGAGCCGGAGACGGGCTTGCCATACATGAAGCCGGGCCAGAGCCTGCCGGACTGGTCGCGGATCTCGGCATCGACCGTCACCCATTTCGGATACGTCGGCAGGAAGTGGAACACGGTGCCGTCCTCCGGGCCTGGCTGCGGCGCCGATCCCTTCTTTGCGACCGGCGTGCGGGCATGCCGCTCGAAATGAGCCCGGGACGGCCCCGCCACCACGGGCTTGACCTCGGCCGCAGGCCGCGGGGCTGGGGTCGCCAGTTCCATGAGGACGACGTAGCCGTCGGAGCGGCCGCCACCGAATCGCTCCTGCGCGGCGTTCCGCGTCGGCGTTTTGATCACCGGTTCCAGATGGACGTCGTCGACCTGTTCCGTTTCTTGGCTGCCCTTCGAGCCGGCGAGGAACAGCACGCGGCTCTTGCCGTTGACGGTGCCGGTGGCGATGCCCCATCCGCTCCCGCGCGAGGCGGCGCCGTCGTTGAGGTCCGCCGCTCCGACTCCGGGAATCACCGAGCAATGGCGGAGGCCGGTGAAGTCGTCGTTCAGCACCGCCAGGTACCGGCCTTCCGGCTCGGCGTCCGTCAGCTTGTCTGCCGTTTGCCACACGCCCCAGGCCCCTACGCCCGCGAAGACGAGCGAACCGTCCGCGGTTCGGGTCAACTGTTCCACCCACGTGCTGTTCGGTCGGTTGCGGGGCGGGCCGCCGTTCCCCACCCACACGGTCCAGGCTGTAGCCCGATAATCCTGCGGGTCGAGCCGCACGAAATAGGCCGCACTGAGCACGCCCGCGCCGGCGGTCGTCATGCCGAGGCCGCGGATGCCGACCGGCTCCCGGATGTCGAAGGGCTGCGTGACGGCCACGCTGTTGCCGCCGTCCGACCAGAGATACAGGAGGATGCCGCCATCCCGATCGTGGCTGACGGAGCGGACGGCCGTGTCCGAGACCTGACGGCAATTGTCGAGACCGACGTACGGTCCTCCCCAATCGTACAAGCGATGCTTGAGCGAGCCGTCGGGATTGTGCACGTTGAGCGTCGGGCAGCGCCACGGCTCACGGCCGGTGGACCAGTTGTGTTCGCCCCCGACCACGATCTGGCCATCCTGGTGCCGCACGGATGAGGTGGGCCGCAAGCCCCCGGGAACCTGCACGGTGGACAGCGATTTGCCGGCGCCGTCGAGCAGGTGCAGATGGCCGGCGCCGAAGCGAACCTTGCCGTCTGGCGTGACGTCCACCGTGGGCGCGGCCGACGGTCCGCGGACATGCCGCACCCAGATCGCCCTGCTGGCATCGGCGGACAGCCTGGCGACGAACGCGTGGTCGCAGCGGTTCCGCGCAGGATTCTTCTTTTCCAGCGGTGGCATGGCGGGCAGTTCGGCGACGTTGCCCCCCAGTTCGACGATGCCGTCGGTGGCCCGGCCCACGACGTAGATCGACCCGTCCGGGCCGACCGCCGCCGCCGTGACCGCGCCCGCCGTCCACGGCAGACGATGGACGGAGAGCCGCTTCCGCAGGTCGGGGGAATAGATGGCGACGAATCCCGTAACGCCGTCGTCTCGCCAGGACGGCTTCTCATACACGGGCTGGCCGTCCTTGATCTTCGGTTTGCCCTTTTCCAGCACGGGAATCGGCTCCGGCTCCGCGGGGGCCGGCCGATCGGTGCCGATGACTCCCACCGCGCCGGACAGATCGAACGTGGGGCCCAGCACGTTGCCGACCAGCACGACGTTGCCATCCGGTTGAAACCCGCCGGACGCCAGCCACTCGGTTCCGCTGCCGCCCAGGAACGTGGCCGCCAGGACTTCGACGCCGTCGGGCGACGACTTCCAAATCCGATTCGGCTTTTCCTGGGCATGGGCGAAGGCCGCCAGGAGTGCGGCCGTGAGCAGCGCCGCGAAGGAGACCCGTTTCATGATCGCTCCATGCAAGATAAAATGGGGGAACAGAGCCTGGAGTAGGCTATCGATGGACCTCGTACCGTGCAACCAAGGGCACGGCACTCGAATCTGCCATCGCTGGCGAGCAGGCAGGGCGGGCGCAGGATCGGCCGGCGTTGGGGGGCCGCACGACGGCCTTCCCAGGCGGCCGACGGACGGGGTATCCTCGACCATCCTCCGCCAGTCCGGCCCGCCGCACCGATGCCGAACTTCCGCCTGCACGAACGCTGGCTGGTGCCGATCTTCGCGGTGACGGTCTTTTCCAGCGCGTTCCTGCTCTTCCAGGTGCAGCCGCTGATCAGCCGATTCATCCTCCCCTGGTTCGGCGGCAGCCCCGCCGTCTGGACGGCGGCGATGCTCTTCTTCCAGGCCGTGCTCTTCGGCGGCTATCTCTACGCCCACCTGACCACGTCACGACTCTCGGCAGCCCGGCAGTGGCAGGTCCACCTCGGGCTGCTCGGCCTCGCCGTCGCGGCCGTCCTGGCCACGGGGATCGTGCCCCCTGCGTGGCTGCGGCCGACCGGCACGGAGGGCGAGTCGCCGTTGGCCCGGATCTTCGTCCTCCTGGCCGTCACCGTCGGGCTTCCCTACTTCGCGCTTTCTTCGACCGGGCCGCTCCTGCAGCGCTGGTTCTCCCAGGTGGTCGACGGTGGCTCTCCCTACCGGCTGTTCGCGCTTTCGAACCTTGGCTCGCTGCTCGCCCTGCTCTCGTACCCGCTGTGCATCGAGCCGCTGTGGGGCGGGCGGACGCAGGCGCTCGTCTGGTCTGCCGGCTTCGTCGTCTTCGCGGTCTGTTGCGGCGTCTGCGTGACCGCAGTCCGCGCGGCCCGGACACTGGCGGCCGGGGCGGACCGACCGCCGAAGGCTGCGGCCGCTCCAGCCGCGGCCTGGCGGCGGGCGGCCTGGATCGTCCTGCCCGCCCTGGCGTCGGTGATGTTCCTCGCGGTGACGAACGAGGTCTGCCAGAACGTGGCCACCGTGCCACTGCTGTGGATCGTGCCGCTCAGCACGTACCTGCTCTCGTTCATCATCGCCTTCGACCACCCCCGCTGGTACAGGCGGCAGTGGTGGGCGGCCGCGGCGGCCGTGGCCGTCCTGCTGGTGGCCGGCTACTCCCCGATCACCGAGCGTCTCGCGGCGCTCGTCGGCGGGCCGGCCGAGACTTTTTTCGACCACTGGGGGGTGGAGACCACCGTGCACTTCGTCGCCCTGGCGCTCGTGCTCGTGATGTGCCACGGAGAACTGGCCAGGCTCAAGCCGGCGGCCGACCATCTCACCGCCTATTACCTGTCGATGTCATTGGGGGGCGCGATCGGCGGGCTGCTGGTGAACCTCGTCGCCCCGCAGGTATTCACGACCTTCCGGGAGTTTCCGCTCGGCATGGCCGCCGCGGCGGCGCTGGCCGCGCTGGTGGCGGGGACCGTCGGCTCCGCGGCGACGGCGGGACGGGGCGGGCCCGCGGTGCGGCGGTCGCTGCCCGCGGGCCGCGTTGCGGGCGTGATCCTCGGCCTACTGGCCATGGCCGGCGTCTGGCACTGGCGGCTCGCCGATGACGCGGGGGATGACGCCACGCTCCGCACGGTGCACCGCGCCCGAAGCTTCTACGGCACGCTCAGTGTCCAGCAACGGAACGCCGGGGCGGACGACGCCAGTTTCGTCTTCTCCAGCGGGCACATCGTCCACGGCCGTCAGTTCGCCAGCCCGGATCGGCGGCACCTGCCGCTGACGTATTACGGCCCGGGCTCGGGTATCCAGCATGCGATCGAGCACGCGCAGCGCCGGTCCGAGCGCTGCCACATCGGCGTGGTCGGCCTGGGCGTGGGGACGCTCGCCACCTACGCCCGACCCGGCGACCGCGTCCGGTTCTACGAGATCAATCCGCAGGTCGTGGAGGTCGCCCGCAGCACGGCCTGGTTCCACTATCTCGCCGCCTGCCAGGGGCAGGTGGAGGTGGTCCTCGGCGACGCCCGGTTGCAACTGGAACGGGAACTGGCGGCCGCCGGGCCGCAGGGATTCGACGTGCTGTGCCTCGACGCCTTCTCCGGCGACGCCATCCCGGCCCATCTGCTCACCGCCGAGGCGTTCGCGATCTACGACCGCCACCTGCGGCCGGGGGGAGTGCTCGCGGTGCACATCACGAACACCTATCTCGACCTCTATCCGGTGGTCCGGCGGCTGGCCGAACACCAGGGCTTCCTGCACACGCGGATCTATCGGGCGGCGGTGCCCGAAGCGATGCTGTTTCGCAACTGCTACATGCTCCTGTCGAAGGACCGGGAGTTCATCCTGGCCACGCCGGAGGACATCGAGGCGATGCCGGCCAGGTTTCGCAAGCCGCGGTCGGTTCCCCTCTGGACCGACGAATACGGCAGCCTGCTCCCGCTGCTTCTCTGACGCCGGCGCCCGGAACGGCCCGGCCGGTTGTGCCGAGGCGACAGTGCGTCCGGCAGGCCGCGGCTATGGCTTGAACGTGTCGGGCAGGGAGGCCTTGCGGCTCGCCCGTGCGCTGCGCCAGCGCCTTGGCGTGCTCCAGCGTCAGCGTCTTGATCTCCTTCGTGTTCTCGGGCAACTGATCGGCTTCAGCCGCGACCCCGCCCAGCACAGCCGCCACCATCCACGCCGTGTATCGCATCGCCACTCCTCCTGTCCGGCAGCCGCATCAGACCGCCACAGGATGCGGCGACCTGTCGTGAACACCGGTTGAAAAGTGCAGCGCGGGAAGGCCGAAAAAGGCATTCGTGGAGCCCTTTTGCGGTGCACCTCGAGTCTACTCCGTGGCATCCGGTGGCGGAGAGAATCGCAGAGCCTCGACGTTGTGTCGCTCGACGTGCGCCGGCAATGTTGGGGCAGCCGCCACATTGGGGTATGCTCCTCACGGTCCGGACGTGGTGACGGCCGCCGGACTCGACCCGCGAGGTTCCTCCATGCGATTCCATGCCCTGCATGTCGCCGGCCCCGTTCTCGCGGGGATGGCCATCGCCGCACTCACGAGCCTGCCCGCAGCCGGCGACGAACCGCCGACTTTCAGGAAGATCATGCTCACGGACAAGTTCGAGGCCGAGGGGGCGGCCTTCGGCGACATCGACCAGGACGGCAAGGCGGACGTCGTCTACGGCTCCTCCTGGTATGCCGGCCCCGATTTCACGCAGCGGCACCCGATCTATCCGACCCGCGAGTTCGATCCGAAACGCTACTCGGAGAACTTCGTCACGGGCGTGGCCGATGCCGACGGCGACGGGTGGCTCGACGTCTGGGTCTGCGGATTCCCGGGTGCGCCGGCCCATTGGTTCCGCAATCCCGGCAGGGAAGGGCTCGCCGCCGGCCAGGCCTGGGAGAAGCACCTCGCCCACCCGACCGTGGACAACGAATCGCCGACGGTTGTCGACATCAGCGGCGACGGCCGGCCGGAGTTCGTGTTCCACACGGGCGGGATCCTCGGCTACGCATCGCCCCCGACGCGGCCGACCGACCGCTGGGTGTTTCAGCCCTGCTCCGAGGGGAACGTGGGCGGGACGTTCACGCACGGACTCGGCGTGGGGGACGTCAATGGCGACGGGCGCAAGGATTTCCTCAAGGCGGACGGCTGGTGGGAGCAGCCCGCCGAACCGACCGCCGTCTGGAAGAAGCACGCCTACAAATTCTGTGGCGGCGGTGCGCAGATGCACACCTACGATGTCGATGGTGACGGCGACGCCGACGTGATCACGAGTCTGAACGGCCACGGGTACGGCCTGTCGTGGTTCGAGCAGATTAACAAGGACGGGAAGATCGAGTTCGTGCCACACGCCATCCTTCCGGCAGATCCCGCCAAGAACCTCGATGGCGTGCAGTTCTCGCAGCTCCACGCGGTCGAGGTCGCAGACGTCGATGGAGACGGCCTGCGAGACATCGTCACGGGCAAGCGGTTCTGGGCGCACGGCCCCGGCGGCGATGCCGATCCGGGCGGCACGCCGGTTCTCTACTGGTTCAAACTGGTGCGCGGCGGCGACGACAAGGCGGAGCCGGCCGCCCGCGTCTCCTACGTTCCTCACCGGATCGACGACGCGTCGGGAGTGGGTACCCAGTTCGCGGTCGGCGACGTCAACGGCGACGGCCGAACCGACGTCGTGATCGGCAACAAGCGCGGTGGCTTCGTCTTCCTGCAGGAAGCCCCCGCGAAGTAGCCCTCGATCGCGTCGATCTCCCGGGCAAGCCTCTCGAACGGGCCGGCATGGCAGCCGGTTCAGAGAGACGCGGGGGTTCACGCCGCCGACGAAGTACCCGGTCCTGATCTGGTCGCGCTTGCGGGTCGTGAACCGGCCGGCGAGGACGTCATCGGCCATCCACCCGTCCAGTTCGAACGTGTACTCCCCGGCGGTCACGCCGTCGGAGAGCACCGTACCGTGGAGGGGGAGGGAGGAAGTGACTCTTGATTCTTGCCGAGATACCTTTCCCGTGCCCGGTCAGCCCGGCGTGGTGACCGGCGCCACCACCGCCTCGATCGCCCGCCGTACCGCCGCCATGGCCGCGGGGTCGGTGAGCTTGCCGCCCCCGCGGTCGACGACGTGGAATGCGTCCACCACCTGGTCGAGGTGCGTGCCGATCTTGGCCGCCTTGACCGAGATGCCGGCGTCGAACAGCGCCTTCGCGATGCCGTAGAGCAGCCCTGGCGCGTCGTGGGCGAAGACCTCCAGGATGGTGTCGGTCTGGGAGCTCTCGTTGTCGAACAACACCCGCGTGGGAAACCGGGCCGCGGCCCCGAGCTGCGGCGCGAACGGGTTCCAGAGGCGGGTGAACTGCGGCGGCTGCCCGGCCCGGAGCGCCGCCCGAATGGCGGCGGCGATGTCGGTAAGCCGCTCGGCCGGTGGGGCACCCGTGAAGTCGGGATCGTGGACGGTGAAGTGGTCGATCACCACGCCGTCGGCGAGCGTGTGGATGTCGGCCGCGAGGATCTCCAGCCGCTGGCTGGTCAGGGCGCCCGTGACGAGATGGAAGATGCCGGGCACGACGCTCTCCCGGGTGCCGACACTCACGGCCACCGTCGCCGTTTCGGGCTCCCAGCGGGCGAGGGCGAAGATGCCGTCGTCCGGCAGCCGCACGACGCGGCCGAGCTCCTCCACGATCCGCTCCGGCGGCGTGTCGCGGAGGAACGAGGCCGGCAGCAGCCGCGCCATCCGCACCACCGGATCGTCGGCGGGCCGATCGGCGAGGAAGGTCTCGAGCCCGTGGCGGTTCCGCTCGGCCCCGCCCGACGGGCTCTCGCCGTCGAGATGCCCGAGCGTGCGGAAGTGCAGGTCGCCGAGGAGATCGGCCTTCCACTTCGTCCACGTGCCGGGCCCGACCGCCGCGACGTCCGCGGCGGTGAGCAGCGACAGCATCCGCAGCACCTCGGGCGACCCGACGTCGCAGGCGAACCCGATCACGATGCTGTCGTCGCCGACGTCGCGGCGGAAGGCGAGGTGGGCCATCACGAGGTGCTTCCGCACCAGGAACTCGACGATCTCGGCCTCGTCGGCGGGGAGCCCGAGCCGGGCCGATGCCTCGCGGGCCATCCGGGCCCCGAGCTCGCTGTGATCCTCGACGAAGCCCTTGCCGAGGTCGTGCATCGCCAGCGCCAAGAGCAGCGGCCGCTTGCGGCCCAGTTCGCGCCAGGTCGTCGCCAGCCAGCCCTCCTCGCGGCCGAAGCCGACCGCCCGCTCCACCGCCAGCAGGCAGTGCTCGTCGACCGTGTACTTGTGGTAGTTGTTGAACTGCAGCAGGTGCCGGGCGTGGGCGAAACCGGGAATGAAGATCTCGAGGACGCCGATCTCGTGGAGCCTCCGCAGGGCGTCGGCCAGGCCGTCGGGCTTGGCGAACAGCGCCAGGAAGGCGTCGATCCCGGCCTGGTCGGGGTCGCGGGGCAGGGCGGCGGCGCCGGCCCGCACCGCCTCCCAGGTGGCCGGCTCGATCGGCATGCCGTAGAGCATCGCCAGCTCGACGAGCCGGATGATCGACGCGGCGCTCGCGGCGATCCGCGACGCAGCTCCGGGCAAGGCCGCGACCTCGCCCGGCCCGACGCGAAACAGGCCGTCGACACGATGCCCGAGCGCGGTCGCAGCCCAGGCCCGCACGGGGTGCGGTCGGCGGACCGCCCGCGCGAGGGATTCGACGACGCCGGCGACGCGGCGGGTGTGGCCGAAGTATTCCTGCATGAACCGCTCCACGCCGAGCAGGCCCGGCGTCGACTCGATCCCTCGGGCCGCGGCGATCCGCAGCTGCTGGTCGCGGGTCAGGTCGTCGGCCGGCTTGCCGGCGGCGAGGTGCAGGTCGTTCCGCACGCGGAAGAGAAACTCGGCCGCGTCGCGGACGGCGGCCGCGTCCTGCCGGGCGATGCCGCCGGCGAGGGCGACGTCGTCGAGCGACGCGGCGTCGTGCAGCACGCGGCCGAGCCAGCCCACGAGCTGGAAGTCGCGCAGCCCGCCCGGCGACCGCTTCACGTTCGGCTCCAGCAGGGCGACCGTCTGGCCGAACTTCTCCGCCTCCGCCCGGCGGGCCGCGAGGAGCATCTCCGCATACCGGCGCGGCGATCGGCGGATCATCGCGGCCAGCCGCCCCGCCAGTCGCCCGCGGAGCTCGTCGGGCCCGGCGAGTGTGCGACAGTCGAGCAGCGTGCTCAGGATCGTGGCGTCGCCCGCGGCCAGCCGGCACGCCTCGGCCACGCCGCGGACGCTCTGCCCGACCTGGAGTCCGGCGTCGAACAGGTCCTGCACCAGCCGCCGCGCGGCTTCCGCGGCGGCGCCCCCCGCACCGTCGGCGTGCAGGAGCATGAGGTCGATGTCGGAGAATGGGGCCATCTGGCGGCGGCCGAAGCCGCCGTGCGCGACCAGCGCCACCCGGCGCCGCAGGAGGTCGCCGTCGGGCCGCGCGGCGAGGATCGCCTCCCAGACGCCGAGTACGAGGCCGTCGAACAGGTCGGTGGCCAGCCCGCAGGTCTGAAACCCCGCCGCGCCCGCCGCGTGCTGGGCCGCGATCCGCCCGCGCAGCTCGACGAACATGGCGGCAGCCCGCGTCACCGCCGGCCCGAAGCCGGCCGCATCAGCGGCGACGGAAGCATGCATGCATGGGACCGTCAGTGGGGATGCCAGGGGTCGTCGATCACGCCCGCCCGGCGGTTGGCGACCCGGGCGAGAACGAAGAGCAGGTCGCCGAGGCGGTTGAGATACTCGATGGCGTTGGCGGGGATCGGCGAGTTGGGCTGGCCGGCCAGCGTCACCACGCGACGTTCCGCCCGCCGGCACACGGTGCGTGCGACATGGATCTGCGCGGCCAGCGGCGTGCCGGCCGGGAGGATGAAGTTCTTGAGCGGCTCGAGCTCCTCCTCGTGCCGATCGATCTCGGCCTCGAGGGCCGCGACGTGGGCCGCCGTGATTCGCTCGTCGGCCGGCCCCGGCGTGGCGAGCTGGGCACCGAGGTCGAAGAGCTCGTTCTGAATGCGGCGGAGCAGGGGATCGAAGGTGGCGGCCGGGGCGTGGGTGCGGACGATGCCGAGCTCGCTGTTGAGCTCGTCCACCGTCCCGAAGGCTTCGATCCGGGCGTGATCCTTGCGCACGCGGGGCCCGCCGAACAGGCCGGTCTCACCGGCGTCCCCGGTCTTCGTATAGATCTTCATCGGCGGGTGCCTCCTGCGGTGCTCGGTCGGAGACGTATACTGTGGGGCATGAACAATTCCTGCAAATTCCTTTTCGGCTCGGCGATCCTCACGGCCGTCTGCGGCGCGACGGCGAGCGGCCGGGCGGAGTCGATCGAGGGCCGGTTCCTGTCGCCGCCGGTGCGGGTCACGGAGGGCATGCCGAAGGCGGGCGAGGGCTACTTCGCGGCCGACGGCCGGACGATCTGCTACCAGGCGGTGCCCGCCGACTATCCGTTTTATCAGATCTTCGTGCAGGCCTTCGACGCGGCCACGCCGCGGCCCTCCGCCCCACGCCGCGTGAGCACGGGCCGCGGGCGGACGACCTGCGCCTGGTTCGCGCCCGACGGCCGCCGGCTGCTGTTCGCCTCGAGCCACCGCGATCCCGGCCTCGACGCCACCGAGGAGGCAGCCCGCGCCCAGGCCGCGGAGGACGCGCGGACCGGTCGGCGGCGGCGCTACCAGTGGGACTTCGACCCGCAGATGGACCTGTTCACGGCCAACCTCGACGGCACGGAACTCGTGCAGCTCACGCACGAGCCGGGCTACGACGCGGAGTGTTCGTTCTCCCCCGACGGCAAGCGGATCCTGTTCGTCAGCGACCGCGACGGGGATCCCGACATCTACGTGATGAATGCCGACGGCAGCGACGTGCGGCAATTGACCAACGCCCCCGGCTACGACGGCGGCCCGTTCTTTTCCCCGGACGGCCGCTGGATCGCCTACCGCACCGACCGCGTCGAGAAAGACCTCCTCCAGATCCACGTGATGCAGGCCGACGGGTCGGGTGACGTGGCGGTCACGCAGGGCCGCGGCGTGCACTGGGCGCCGTTCTGGCATCCCACGCAGCCCTGGCTGGTGTGGACCGGGGCCGACCACTCCGATCCGACGCAACGTCCCAACTACGACCTGTGGATCGCCCGCTACGCCGCGGACGGCGCGGGCTTCCGCGCGGCCGCGCCGCTGCGGCTCACCGACCACGAGGGGGCCGACGTGCTCCCCGCGTTCTCCGCCGACGGCGGGCTGCTGATGTGGACCGCCAGCCGGGACGGTGACGGCGGCGGCCGCGGCGGCTCGAGCCAGCTGTGGGTCAGCCGCGTGGCGATCGAGCCGCTCACCGCCGCCCTCCCGGCGCCCGCCGCGCATCCCTGAAAGAACTCTTCGTGACGCACTCCACCGCCCCCGTCGAGAACGCGGTCGCCATGATCGGCGGCGGCCAGATGGCCCTCGCCCTGATCGAGGGCTTCTGCCGCGCTGGCCTGCTGGAGGCGGCCGCGGTAACCGTGCACGACCCGCACCCGCCGGCCCGCGAGCGGCTCGCCGCTCAGGTGCCGGGCGTGCGGTTCGCCGCCACGGGCGCCGCGGCGGCGGCCGCAGCGCCGATCGTGTTCCTGGCCGTCAAGCCGCAGCAGGCCGCCGCGGCCTGCGGGGAGTTCGCCGCCGCGCTACGGCCCGACGCGGTGCTCGTCTCGATCGTCGCCGGGCTGGCGACGCGGACGCTCGCCGACCTCGCCGGGACGCCGCGGGTCGTCCGCGTGATGCCCAACACGCCGTGCCTGGTGGGCCGCGGCGTGTCAGTCGTCTGCCGCACGCCGGAGGTGCCGGCCGCCGCGGCGACGCGGGTGCTCGCGCTGCTCGGCGCCGTGGGCCACGTCCACGAGTGCGACGAGTCGCTGCTCGACGCCGTGACCGGCCTCTCGGGATCGGGCCCCGGCTTCCTCGCCTTGCTCGTCGAGGCGTTCGCCGACGGCGGCGTGAAGGCCGGGCTGCCGCGGCCGCTCGCCCAGGCGTTGGCCGTGCAGACGCTCTCCGGCACTGGGGCGCTGCTCGAGCAGACGGGCGAGCATCCGGCGCAGATCAAGGACCGCGTTTCCAGCCCGGGGGGCACGACGATCGCCGGCCTGGCGGTGCTCGAGCAGCGTGGCGTCCGCGGCGCGGTCATCGACGCGGTGGTGGCCGCCGCCGCGCGGGCCCGTGAGCTCGGGCAACAGTCCGCCGGCTGACGTCAGCCGCGGCGGCTTTTGGCCTTGGCTGCGGGCTTCTTGGCCGGCCTGGCGACCTTGGCCTTGGCCGCCTTCTTCGCCGCCTTCTTCGACCGCTTCGCAGCACCGGCCCCCTTGGCCTGCCCGCCGAACACGGCTTCCCAGCCGGTGGCGTATTGTCCGCTGCTGCCTACGCGAATGACCGACATCGGTGAAGTTCCTCTGCGAGTAACGATCGGGGGGCGCTCGACAATCTGCCCTGCACGCATGCTACCTATCAGGTGCCACGACCGTGCGTCAAGCGGCGCCCCCGGGCACGATCTCGAGCCGCACGCGACCGAGCGCCGCCGGCAGGGGGCTGCGGGCCGGGGGCGGCGCGGCAGTTGCAACGGCGAACCGCGGCACGAGCACGAGCAGATTGCGTTCGCGAAGGAGCGGCGTGACGTTCGCGCGGTAGGTTGCGGCGGTCGTGGTCGCCGGCAAGACCGCTCCGTTGAGCGTGACCGCCGCGTCCGCCGGGGCGTCGATCACGAGCCACACGGCATCCGTGCCACCGAGCCCCGTGGGCCGGCCGAACCGGCGCACCCAGGCGAAAGCCTGCCCCGTATCCCTGGGCTCGACCTCCCACGCATTGCCGAGATGGATCGAGTGGCTCCCGCTCATGGCAGCACCACGCCCCGGCGGGACGTCAGGCCGCCGTCCGGCCTCACTCCGCCGCCCGCCGGCGCGTGGGCCGCCCCAGTCGCGACGGATTCACGATCCGGCTGCACGTGCGATCCTTTCCGCTGCGAAACCGCGGCCGCCCACTATACTGCTGCCGATTGGCCGGCAGCCGGCCGCATGATAGCCGACGCCCGTCGGCCACCATCACCACAGGAGCCTCCGCAGACCATGGGTAACGCCCTCGAGTTCACCGACGACAACTTCCAGAGCGACGTGCTCAACTCCTCGGTTCCGGTCCTCGTCGACTTCTGGGCTCCGTGGTGTGGCCCCTGCCGCATGATCGGCCCGGTGATCGAGGAACTGGCCGCGGAGAACGCCGGCTCGTTCAAGGTCGGCAAGGTGAACGTCGACGACAACAGCCGGCTGGCGATGACCTACAACGTCGCCAGCATCCCCACGATCATGATCTTCAGCGGCGGGCGGCTCGTGCAGCAGTTCATGGGCGTGCAGCCCAAGGCCAAGCTGCAGCAGGCCCTCGACGAGGCGAAGAACGGCTGACGTCGGCTCACACGCCGGCGCCGACGGGCGTCAGGTCTCCGGCCAGGCTCCGCGCGGGCCTGGTCGGGGCGTTGCCGCCCCGCCAGCGCTCCACGATCGAGTCGTCCACGAAGCTCGCCAGATCGACGTCGGCGCCGGGCTGGCGGAGCTTCTCCACCGCCTTGGCTTCGATCTGCCGCACGCGTTCCCGCGTGACGTCGAAGATCGTGCCTACCTCCTCGAGCGTGTAGCTGTAGCCGTCTGCGAGGCCGAACCGCAGGCGGATGATCTCCCGCTCGCGATAGGACAGGCCGTCGAGCGCCCGGGCGATCGACGACTTGAGGGCCGCCTGGTTCGTGCCCTTGAGCGGATCGTCCTCCCGCTGGTCGCGGACGAACTCCCCGACCGCGCTGTCGTCGGATTCGCCGAGCGGCTGGTCGAGCGACACCGGCCGCCGCGACATCCGCCAGACACATTCGGCGTCGTCCAGGGAGATCTTGGCCAGGGCCGCCAGCTCCTCGACGTTCGCCTCGCGGCCGTGCGTCTGGAGGAAGTCGCGGGCGATGTTCCGCAGCCTGGTCATCGTATCGACCATGTGCACCGGCACGCGGATCGTGCGGCTCTGGTCGGCGATCGCGCGGGTGATGGCCTGGCGGATCCACCAGGTGGCGTAGGTCGAGAACTTGAAGCCGCGGGCGTGCTCGAACTTGTCCACGGCCCGCATCAGGCCCGAGTTGCCCTCCTGGATGAGGTCGAGAAACGAGAGGCCGCGATTGCGATACCGCTTGGCGATGGAGATCACCAGCCGCAGGTTGCCCGCGGCGAGTTCGCTCTTGGCCGTGTCGTAGCGTTGCTGCAGGTCCGCGAGCCGATCGAGCCGGCGGCGGAGCGTGTTGCTGCTCTCGCGGGTGACGAGCAGGACCCGCCGCCGCTCCGCCGCGAGGCCGCGCAGGGCCGTCTCGTCGCCGCCGCAGGTCTCCATCCGCTCACCGGCGGCCTCGAACCGGGCCGCCAGGCCGCGGAGCTGCTTGAGCAGGGGATAGAGCCGCTGGATGCGGAGGTTCATCTCCTCGACCAGCCGCACCGCCTTGTTCCGCTGCCGCACGAGCCGCCGCCAGGCCTCCCGCCGCCGCTCCAGCGGCACGCTGCGCGACATGGCCACGCGAAACAGCCGCCGCTTTTCCTGCTCGATCCGCCGCAGCGTGACGAGGTTGGGGGCGAGCCGCTTGAGGATCCGCTTCTTCTCCTGCGTGTTCGTCACCGAGACCTCGATGGTGCGGTCGAGCCGGATCGTGCCCGCCTGCACCTTCTCGAGCAGCTGCACCGCGCCGGCGAGGACGAAGTCGTTGGCGAGCATCGTGTGCCGGAACCGGCGTCTCCAGTGCTCGATCTGCCGGGCGCTCGACACCTCCGTCTCGCGGTTCAACAGCGGGATGCCCCCCATCTGCAGCAGGTACAGCCGCACGGGATCGTCGATCGCGGTCGCCGGCCTGGCCTTGCGAACACGGGCCGGAGCGAGGCGGGAAGCCGGGGGGGTGGCGGGAAGACCGGAGCTGGAACGCATGGCGTGAGGACCTTCGGGGTGGGCGGATCGGTCGGCTATGGCGGCCTGGGGCGCGAGCCCGAGACATCCAGTCGGTGTGCAGCCCGTGCAGATCCGATGCCGGCGCCGGAAAAGTCTGCCAAGACCCGATTTTCCCCGAAGAAAACCCGACCTCGCGGCAAGGGGCGGTGCCCGCGCGTCGCCGCCGGGGCACACGGGCGACGGCCGCGCGTCGGCCGGATGCAACGCCGCGCCCCGCAGCCGTTCAAGATGGCGGCCCCGCATGCACGAAGACACGGAGGCGTTCCGGCGGGCGGGGTCGCTATACTCCGGTAATTCCTCCGACGACGATCGTGCCGGTCGTGCGGCCGGACGGGAGCAGTTGGCGCATGAACATCGTCGTGCCCGCGATCGTCGGCCTGGTGCTGCTCGCCGGCCTGCTCACCCTCGCCCTCGGGCACAAGGGCTGGAGCTGGGGCACGGTCGTCGCGGCCATCCTCGCGCTGCTCGCCTCGGGCGGCTACATCTACCTCGCCGCGCGGATCGCCGAGCGGGAACGGGCCTGGACCCGGGTGGTGCGGAAGTACGAGGCCGACCTGCTCCGCGAGCGCGACGCCACCACGCTCGTGGCGACGGGCGAGCCGCGGCCGATCCCCGGCGAGAAGTCGCTCGTCGCCCTGGCCGACGAGGAGGTCCGGTGGCGGCGGGTTCTGCAGCGGGTCGACACCTGGCGGGGACGGTCCTGGAAGCAGGCGACGTTCGCCCCCCCCAAGGCCGACGCCCCGGGCGCGATCACGCTCCCCGAGCAGGAAGCACCGGCGGCGGCTGAAGGAGCCGCGGAGGGCGAGAAGCCTGCCGGCGGCGGGGAGGCGTTGCCGATCAACGTCGGGGCGCAGGTCTCGGTATTCGACGACGTGAAGATCGAGGAGGGGGGGCGATTCCTCGGCGTGTTCCGTGTCGTGGCCGCCGCCTTCGACCCGGCGTCGAAGCGGACCACGCTCCAGATCGCGCCCGCGGTGCCACCGGACGACACCGACCGGCGGGCGTGGTCCAAGACCTACGACGCCGTCACCGTCTACGAGGACCTGCCGGTCGACCGCTGGATGGCGTTTCATCGCATGCCGAACCAGGCGACCGCCGACGACGCCGCCGGCGTCCTGCCCGCGCCGGCCAAGACGGACGCCAAGGACCTGCTCGCCAAGCTCGAGCGGCTGGAGTCCGAGTTCGAGCGGCACGGCGTCGAGGTCGCAGCGGAGCCGGATGAGATCGCCGCCAAGATCGCGGCCGGCACCGCCGCCCCAGGCCGCTACTGGGCCGAAGTGGAGTTCACCGAACCCCACGATCTCGAGGCGGGCGTCGTGAAGCGGATCACGGAGCTGCTGGCGCCCGACATCGACAACGACGACATGGTCAAGAAGACCTTCGAGGCGGGCGACACCGCGGAGCTCGACCTGCAGACGGCCCGCGGCCTCGGCGCCAAGGTGAAGATCCTCAAGGTGATCGACCGCCGACCGCTCGCGGACGCGTTCACGTGGCTCCTTGGCGGTGCGCTCCCCGGCGGGGAGGGGAACCTGCGGGCCGACGGGTTCGCGGCCCTGCGGCGGAGACTGGAAGCGGAAATCGCCGCCCTGGAGCAGGCGACGGCGCAGCTCGACTCGGCACAGCAAAACCTGACGGCTCGGCAGTCGCGGGTCGCCGAGGAACGCGGCGAACTGCGGACGGATCTCGACCAGTGGCAGGCCGACGTGGCCGCGGCGCAGCAGACGGCGGGCGCCTTCGAGCAGCGGCACAAACGGCTGGCTGGGGAACTTGCGGCCACGCTGCAGGCCATCGGGACGCTGGGCCGGGAACTGACGGCCGGCATGGACCGGCTCACGGCCGAGATCGACCGCCGCACGCCGCCGCCGGTCCGTGGCGGCAGCCTGCCCCAGCCCGCCCCGCCGCGGTGACCGACGGCCCGCGGAGCGGTCCTCGCCCCGCCTGCTACACTGCCGCGGGTCCGTTCCCTTCCGTCCGCCGGGTTTCCCCATGAGCGATGCCCCCATGAGCGATAGCGTGGCTCCTGCGGCCGCGCCAGCCGCCGACCAGGCCGCGGCCATGGACCGGATGTACCGGCTCACGCGGCA
>JBIJCJ010000023.1:0-27977 GCA_044344765.1 Pirellulales bacterium
ATGCGACGCGTGTCGGTCATGGCGAACCTTGGCTTCGCCATCGACCGACCGAGCAAACGAGGCCATGGATGGCTCGTTTGCGATAAGGACAGGGCGGCTAGCTCAATTGGTCAGAGCACCTCGTTTACACCGAGGGGGTTGGGGGTTCGAGTCCCTCGCCGCCCACTGCCAGGAACCTCGCCGAAGGAATCGTATGACCGACCGCCTTGTCATCGCCTGCCTGTTCGCGGCCGCTCTCTCGGCCTTCCCGGCACGCGGTGCCGACCGCCCCGTGGCGTTCGTGGGTGGCGAGATCCTGCCGATCGCGGGGCCGCCGATCCCGGCGGGCACGGTGGTCGTAGCCGCCGGGAAGATCGCCGCCGTTGGGCCGACAGCGACGACGCCGGTGCCGGCCGACGCCGAGCGGATCGACTGTGCCGGCAAGGTGATCATGCCCGGGCTCATCGACACCCACAGCCACGTGGGGGGCGGCTGGGGCGGCGACGCCAGCGGTCCCATCCAGCCCGACGTGCGGATCCTCGACTCGATCGACGTGCGCGACACGGGGTTCCGCAAGGCGGTCGCGGGCGGTCTGACCACGCTCAACATCATGCCCGGCTCGGGACATCTGCTCAGCGGCCAGACGGTCTACGCCAAGCTCCGCAAGGCGTCGACGATCGACGACATCCTGATCCGCGATGCCGCCGGCCGGCCGCTCGGCGGCATGAAGATGGCCAACGGCACCAACTCGCAGAAGGAGCCCCCCTTCCCCGGCACGCGATCGAAGTCGGCGGCCCTCGTGCGGCAGAAGTTCATCAAGGCCCAGGACTACCGCCGCAAGGTCGCGGAGGCGAAGGACGATCCCGCGAAACTGCCCGACCGCGACCTGGAGATGGAGGGCCTGGTGGACGTGCTCGAGGGGCGGGTAATCGTCCACCACCACGCCCATCGGGCCGACGACCTGATGACGGTGCTCCGGCTGCGGGACGAGTTCGGCTTCAAGGTCGTGCTGCATCACGCCAGCGAGGCCTGGAAGATCGCTCCTGCCCTCGCCCAGGCGGGGGCAGCCTGCTCGGTGATCGTGGTCGATGCCCCGGGCGGCAAGATCGAGGCCATGGACATGTCGCTGGCCACGGGCGCCGTGCTGGAGAAGGCGGGCGTGCCGTGCGCGTTTCACACCGACGACCCCGTCACCGACTCGCGGCTCTTCCTGCGAACCGCGGCCCTCGGCGTGCGGGCGGGAATGTCGCGGCCCAAGGCCCTGGAGGCCCTGACGCTGGCCGGTGCGAAGATGCTCGGTCTGGAGCAACGGATCGGCACGCTCGAGCCCGGCAAGGATGCCGACCTCGTCGTCCTCTCGGGCGATCCCTTCTCGGTCCGCACGAAGGTGCTGCAGACGTGGGTGGAGGGCCGCAAGGTCTTCGACCGCGACGATCCCGAAGACCGCCTCTTCGCCGTCGGCGGCTACGGCTCCAGCCGCGACCAGCGGGCTCATGGCTGCTGCATCGACCTCCGGATGACGGAAACACGATGAACACTCCGACAGCGCTCGCGTCGTTCCTCGCCCTCGCCCTGGCGACGGCCTGCGGCACCGCACCGGCCGCGTCCCCCGCCCCGCCGCTGGCGATCCGCGGCGACGTGGTCCACACGATGGCGGGGCCGGCGATCCGCGACGGTGTCGTGCTGCTCGAGAACGGCAAAGTTCGACAGGTCGGGCCCGCGGCCGAGGTGGCGATTCCGCCCGGCGTGCGCGTGCTCCGCGGGGCCGTGGTCACGCCCGGCCTGATCGACGCCCATACGGTCGTGGGCCTGACCGGCTTCCTCAACCAGGATCAGGATCAGGACCAGCTCGACAGAGGTGAGCCGATGCAGCCCGAGCTGCGGGCCATCGACTCGTACAACCCACGCGAGCGGCTCCTCGAATGGATCCGCGGCTACGGGATCACGACGATCCACACCGGCCACGCGCCCGGGTCGCTCGTCTCCGGGCAGACGATGGTGGTCAAGACCGTCGGCGAGACCGTCGAGGAAGCCGCGTTGAAGCCGGTGGCCATGGTCGCCGTCACCCTCGGCGACGACGCCCGGCCGGGCGACGACAAGAAGTCGCCGGGCACCCGCAGCAAGGCGGTGGCGATGCTACGCGGCGAACTGGTGAAGGCCCGGGAGTACGCCCGAAAACGCGACATCCCCGACGCCGAGAAGCGGCCCGATCGCGATCTGCGCCGGGAGATTTTCGCGGCCGTACTCGCCGGCCAGCTCCCGCTGCTGGTGACCGTGAACCGGGCGACCGACATCGACGCGGCCCTGCGGGTGGCGGCCGAGTTCGACATCCGCATCGTGCTCGACTCCGCGGCCGAGGCCTATCTCGCGAGCGACCGCATCAAGGCCGCCGGCGTGCCGGTGATCGTCCACCCCACCATGCGCCGTGCCGGCATGGGGGAAACGGAGAACATCGGTTTCGAGACGGCGGCGAAGCTCCGGGCGGCCGGCATCCCCGTGGCCTTGCAGAGCGGCTACGAACGCTACGTGCCCAAGACCCGCGTCGCCCTCTTCGAGGCCGCCCTCGCCGCCGCCCACGGCCTGTCCACAGAGGAGGCCCTGGCCACGATCACGATCGATGCGGCGAAGATCCTCGGCGTCGCCGACCGGGTCGGTTCTCTGCAACCGGGCCGTGACGCGGACGTCGCCGTGTTCGACGGCGACCCGTTCGAGTACACGAGCCACTGCACGGCCGTGGTGATCGACGGCCGCATCGTCGCCGACGAGCCGCGGTGACGCCGGTTCGGGGCCATGGATGGGCTGGCGTTTACGCCGCAACACGACGGTCAGAGACCGCCGCTCCAGAGCCATCGAACCACGCCGTGTGCCTCTGCCCCATGCCGCCGCGCCAGCGGCGGCCACGGTCGCCCGGAGGTGCGACCGCTTGCCCGGCTGGTCGCACCTTGGCTGCGACCACGCCGGGCCAAGCCCGCCGGGGGCATGGAAGCCCCGGCGGGCGTAAAGGCTAAAAGCAGCCGTTGCGGACTTCCTGCGCGATCAGCTCCTTGAGCCGCTGGATCGCCTGCTGCTCCATCGCCTTGGCGTCGCACCAGAACTGCCGCAGATCGTCCCGCCAATCGGCGTTGGCGATGTACTGGTCATACCGCCACAGGGCGTCGAGCCGGCGGCTGAGTTCGTGGACGAGGTCGTGATCGTGATCCGAGCATCCGGCCGTCTCGCCCATGTGGGCGAGTTCCCGTTCGGCGGCGAGCGTCATCGGCGCATCTCCAGGGTGGAATGCCCACCGGGGCGAGCCGATGGGCGGACAAACGATGCCGTCCCTGGAACCATGCGACCCGCTCTGCCTGCGGATCGGCTGTAGTCTCGCCGCGGCGCGGGCGGCGGCAAGTCGGGCCGTCAGGCTGCGGCCGCCCGCCGCCGGACACTTGGCTTGGGAAACCCTCGCGGGCGTGCTATCCTTGAGCACAGGGGCATGAGGCACGACGTTGCCATGAGCACGCTTGAACGCGACGCCGATTCGATCGGCGAACGGTCGGTTTTCACTGCACGGTCCTTCGACCACTGGGCCGCGGTGGCGGGTGGTCTGCAGCGGTTCACGGCCGCCGACGGCCCTCCGCCGCAGGCCGAGGCGATCCCGTTCCGGCCTACCGTCCGCGGCTCGATGGCCCTGCTGCGGATCGTGGACGACGGGAGCGAGGACGGCGAGGTGATCCGCATCCGCCAGGAGCGGATCGTCATCGGCCGTGGCGGAGCGGATGTCGTCGTCCCGCACGACATTTCCATGTCGGCCCAACACGCCGCGATCGAGCGACTCGGCGACTCCGACTGGCGGCTGCGCGACCTGGGGAGCACGGGCGGCACGTTCGTCCGCGTGACCACGGCCCGCCTCCGCGACGGTACCGTGCTGCAGGTCGGCCGCACTCGGCTGCGGTTCCAGGCGGTCGATCTCACCGAGGCATGGCTCATCGAGGAGTGGCCCGACAGGCCGGGCGTGCGGCACGAGTGCCAGGCTCCGGCCACGGCGATCGGCCGCGCCGGCGGCGGCTGCGGGATCGGCCTCGACGACCCGTTCGTGAGCCCGCTCCATGCCGCCGTGCACCGCACGCCCCGCGGCTGGACGATCGAGAACACCGGCATGAACGGCCTCTGGGTGCGAATCGAGGCGCCGATCCGCATGACGGCGCCGTCGCAGTTCCTCTGCGGCGAGCAGCGGTTCGTATTCATTCCCTGCGACTGACGGACAGCCGGCTACTCCAGCATCCACTCGGGGAGGCGGCGGACCCTGCCCGCGCGATCGACGCACACGACGGTGGTGGTGCCGGTGGCGATGATCGTCGCCCCGCGGATCAGTTCATAGGCGTGCCGGATGTGGGCCGCCCCCGCCTTCTCCACGCGGGTGCGCAGCCGGAGCAGGTCGTCGTACTCCGCCGGGGCGAGATACTTGCACGACACGTCGGCAACCACCATGAACAGCCCGGCGTCCTCGAACTCCTTGTAGCTCCGCCCATGGGCCCGCAGCATCTCCGTGCGGCCCATCTCGAAGTAGGTCAGGTAATTGGCGTGATGAACCCGCCGCTGCCCATCGGTCTCCTGGTAGCGAACGCGGATCTCCAGCTCGTGGACGGCGGGCATCAGGACTCCTCGTGGGCGGGCAGACGTCGTCGCGGCCGCGCGACGGAGGTTCGTTGACCGAACATGCCGCTGGAATCTATCCTTTTCTCAGGTCCTGCGCCCCATCCCTTCCCGCCCCGATCCCCGGAGACTTCACCGTGAGCCTTGGCGACGCAGGCGACGGCAGCATCGGCTTTGCGACCGCCCGCGGCCGCGGCTGGCCGACACTCCGCCAGTTCACCGTGTTTCTCGAGAACCGGGTGGGCCAGCTGCTCGAGGTCGTGCGACGGTTCGAGGGATCGCGGGTGCGGATCGTGGCCTTGTCAATCAACGACTCCGGGGAATGCGCCTTCGTGCGGTTCCTGCTCAGCCACCCCGAGCAGGGCCGGGAGATCCTCGAACGGGCCGGGCTGGCCCTCATCGAAAGCGACCTGATCGGCGTCGAGCTGCCCGAGGACCCGCAGCCGCTGCTGCGGATCTGCACGGCCCTGCTGCAGGCCGAGGTGAACATCATCCAGGCCTACCCGATTCTCGCGAGGCCCCGCGGCCGCCCGGCCGTGGCGTTGATGGTCGACAACACCGAAATGGGCCTGGAAACCCTCGGTGCCAAGGGCTTCACGATGATCACGGAGGGCGACCTCGACGGCGACGAGTAGCCGGTCCTCACAGGCCCGTCACTCGAACATCCCGTCGGGCAGCCCCTGCACCTGCCGGACGACGATCTTCTCGATCGTGTCCCAGGCCACCGCCGTGAGCGTGACACTGCCGTCCACGGCCTGGCTGGCGAACAGACCGTGGGTGCCGCGCGACCAGTTCGGCTCGTACCACTCCGGCAGGATGACGCTCCCTCCGGAAAGGTGAAGTTCGACGATGCCACCGTGATGGTCGCGTTCCACCCACAGCCGCGCCACGAGCCGTGCCGCCGGGTGCTCTGCCCCGCCGCCGGCATCCGGCGGGGCCGGGACGGCCCACGCTCCTGCCGATCCGCCCGCTGGGCCGAGATCCAGGCCCACGTGCGACGCCTCCGCCTCGGCGACGAACGTCCACTCGGCCGATGGTGCGGCAGCCGGCGCTGCAGCCGTCTCCGGCTCGGCGATCACCGGTTCGGCGACCGGAGCCTCGGGAACATCCGCCTCGGGCTCCGCGACGACCGGCTGCTCCGCGTCGCCGGCCTCCGGCTCCACGGCCGGCGCGGCCGCCACTTCGGGAAGTTCCCCGGGGAACACTGGTGGGGCGGTCGCCTGCTTCCCCACGACCGGAATGACGACGGCCACCTTGCACTTGGTGCACAGACCGCGTTTGCCCGCCAACTTCGCCGGCACGACGATCCTGTCGCCGTTCGGGCAGAAAAACACGATCTTGTCGCCCACCAGCCGAGGCTCGGAGGTCGCGGCCGCGGCCTGCTTCCGCGGAATGATTCTCGTCTTCTCGTCGGACACGTCGCTCGGCTCCGTGGCGTGAGACCCGCGGCCGTCACGGCGCGGGATCCCTGCCGGGGAAGTCTACCTCGTGGATGCCCCGCTTGACGGGCCGCGGCGGCCGTCTGACACTGCCCCGCGGAGGCGGATTCCGCCGCGCCTCCCTGCCCCAGCGGCGCCACACCCGTCCCCTGGTTTCCCCGTCCCCTGGTTTCCCGATGCCGATTCCCGTCATCTGCCCCGGATGCAAGGCGCGGTTCACCGTCAGCGACCAGTTCGCCGGCCGCACGGGCCCGTGCCCGAAGTGCAAGCAGCCGATCACGATCCCGGCAGCCGTCGTCAAGTCGGTCACGATCCACGAGCCCGAGTCCCCGACCGCCGGATCTTCGGCCGGGGGCCGGCCTCCCCTCGCTCCCATCAAGCGGAGCGACAAGCCGGTGCCGGCCGTGGCCTACGCTGCAACCGCCGCCGGGGCGGTGACGACGATGCTCCTGGCCTGGCTGGCCGGCGTGATGTTCGCACCGGAGAAGCCGCCGGACTGGCTGCTGGCCCTGGGGGGCTTCCTGGTGGCCATTCCGAGCGCCGCCCTGGGCTACGTCGGGGTGCGGGACCGTGAAGTCGAGCCCTATCGGGGCAGCGCCCTGCTCGTCCGCAGCCTGATCTGCGCCGCAGTGTACGCGGGGCTGTGGTGTGCCAAGGGGATCCTGCCGCCGGAACAGACCGCGGAGATGTGGCAGTGGCTGTATCTCGGGCCGCTCCTCTTCGTGCCCGGCGTGATCGCGGCGATGGCCGCCTTCGACCTCGACCAGGGCCGGGCCGTGGCCCACTGCTCCCTGTACGCGATGTTCACGTCCCTGCTGCGGTGGCTGGCCGGCCTGGCACCGCTGTGACAAGCCACGCCGTCGCGGAGCCGACATGACGATCTCGTCGCTGCCCGAACTCGAGGCCGCGGAATCCGCTGCCGACGGCGTGCGGATTCCGCCCGACGTGACGGTGCCCCTGACGCCGCGGGTGCGAGCCCTCCTCGATACGGCGGAGATGCGCCGGCTGGCCCGCATCAGCCAGCTGGGACTCGTGGCCCTCGTCTATCCGGGCGCCACCCACTCGCGGCTCGAGCATTCCCTGGGCGTGTACCGGCTGGCGATCTGCTTCCTGCAACGCCTGCGAAGCGACCCGCGGTTTTCGGCGGCGGTCGGCCAGGCCGACGCGGCCGCCTTCCTGGCCGCCGCCCTCCTCCACGACGTGGGCCATTGGGCGTATTGTCATCCCCTCGAAGACATGGGCCTGGAGGTTCTGCCCCGCCACGAAACGCTGGTGCATGGCGTGCTCACGGGGGGCGGAATGGCCGCGATCCTCGAGCGGCAGTGGGGCGTGTCGCCCGAACGGGTCCACTCCCTGATCGGCGGCACCGCCACCGATCCGGCCGGCCGCATCCTGCATTCCCTGCTGTCCGGGCCGATCGACGTCGACAAGATGGACTACCTCGGCCGCGACAGCCTACATGCCGGCGTGCCCTACGGACGGCACTTCGACCAGGAGCGGCTGCTGTCCAGCCTGTGCCTCGACGCCGCCGGTCAGAGCCTCGCCATCACCGACAAGGGACGCACCGCCGCGGAACTGATGGTCTTCGCCCGCTACGTGATGTTCAGCGAGGTCTACTGGCACCATGCCGTGCGGTCCGCCACGGCCATGCTGCAGCGGGCCGTGTGGGTCGTTCGGGATCGGATCGACCTGCGGGCGCTGGTCCGCAGCGACGACCGCGGTTTCGGCGACTGGCTCCTCCGCACGGCCGCGGGCACGCCGGCGGCGGCGCTCGCCGACGGTCTGTTCGGCCCGTGCCGACGGCTCTTCAAGCGGGTGGCGACCTTCGACGCCATCCACCAGCCGGCCCTGCACCGCGCCTGCGCCGGGCGTCCTTATGCCGACGCCGTCACGATCGCCACCCGGCTGGCGGCCCGACTGTCGTCGCGACTCGGCACACCGATCGCCGAGGGCCACCTGCTGCTCGATGCTCCGCCGGCGGAACGTGAGGTCGAGTTTCGGCTACAGGTTCGCGAGCGTTCCGGCGTGGCAGACGGACCGCCCGCCTGGCAGCGGCTCGAGGATCTCTCACCCGTGGTCCGCAGTCTGGCGCGGGAGCAGTTTGACGATCTCGTGAAACGGGTGCGGATCTTCGCCCACCCGGACGTCGCCGCCGCGATCCGCGGCTGTGCCGACCTCGAGGCGCTGGTCCTCGAGGCGGCACAGGGCTGAAGGCCTACGGCACCGCTACGGGCAACTTGCCTTCCTTGATCAGGGCGCCGAAGGTCGGCGAACCGGGCTTGGAGGGATCGCTGGGCAGCGCGGCAACCTCCTCCAGCATCTTGCGAATCTTCTCCTTGTCGTCCTTGTCGGCCTTCTTGTCGAGCCGCTCGTCGAGGGCCTGGCCGTAGGCGTTCCGCTCCTTCTTGGACGTGCCCGCGTGGCACACGTTGCACTTCACCCGCTCGACCTCGGCCGCGAGCGGCGACCCTTCCTTCACGTACAAATCCTTGAACTCGTCCTGAAACTGCTTGATGGCCCAGGCCGGACGGGCCGAGGCGCCGCAGGCCAAGGCGACACCGACACCGAGGAGAACAGCGTGCATGCTCGTGCGATTCATCGAAGAACTCCGGGAGTAATGGCCCGACGTGCCGCCGGCCGTCGGAAATACTAGACCCTTCTGCGCGCGGACGTCAAGGAATCTTCAACCCCCTGCCGCCGCTTCGCCGTCACCTTCGGTGCGATCGGCATCCACGGGCGCGGGCGACGCCGGGGCGGCTACCGGGCGGCGATCGGCCGCCGCCCTGAGCCACAGTGCCGCCACGATCAGCAGCAGCCCGAGAACCGGCATCAACCACGGCAGCACGCTCTTTGCCGGGGGCTGCTCGGCCGCGATCGCGGGCATGGCCCGGGCAGCGGATGCCAGTTCGATGCCGCTTTCCTCGGCACAAGCGACAAGGTCCGCCGCCAACACCGCCGGCCGCTGGTAGCGGTCCCGGGGATCCTTCGCCATCAGCCGGGCGAGGATCGTAGCCAGCCGTTCGGGAACGTCGGGCCGGAGGGCCGTGATCGCGGGCGGCGAGTCCTGCTGGTGCTGGAGCAGCTTCTGCACCATCGTCCCCTCGGCGAACGGGGGCCGGCCGGCGAGCATGAAAAACAGCGTGCAGCCGAGCGAATAGAGATCGCTGCGGACATCGGCGGCGCGGGGATCGCGGGCCTGTTCAGGGGAGATGTAGTCGAAGGTGCCGAGCGTCATGCCGCTCACGGTGAGGTCGGCGTCGCCGGCGGCCGGTGCCAGGCGGGCCAGACCCATGTCCACGATCCGGGCCCGGCCGGCCGGGGTGATGACGATGTTCGAGGGCTTGATGTCGCGGTGCACGACGTCGCGCTCGGAGGCGTGCTCCAGGGCGTCGGCCACCTGGATGACCACGTCGATGGCGCGGCCGACGGCGAACGGCCCCTCGCTGCGGACCAGATCCCGCACGTTCCGGCCCTCGATGTACTCGAACACGATGTAGTGCCAGCCGCGGTCGCTGCCCACGGCGTGCACCCGGCCGATGTTTTCGTGGTCGAGCCGGGCCGCCGACTGGGCCTCGTTGCGGAACCGCCGCAGCATCTCCTCGTCGGCCGATTGGGTCCGGGCGAGAACCTTGACGGCCACGATCCGGTCGAGCGTGGTGTCGTGGGCCCGGAAGACGGCCCCCATGCCCCCGCCTCCGACGAACTGCTCGAGCCGGTAGGGCCCGAGCATCGTCCCCTGGAGAGCGCCGCCCATGGCGGTCGTGGACACCGGCTCCGGAGCCGCCGCGGGTGCCCCGCCCGAGATCACGGTCGCAGCGTCCGCCGGATCGGCCGCATTCGAGGGGGGATCGAGCGCCGTGCGGGTTACGTCTTCGAACTGCATACCACGACCCTACCACCACGATTCCCGGCCGGTCAAAGGCGGCGGTGCCAGAGCTTGGAAAACGAAACGACCCCGCCCCTCCGGAGCCGGAGGGGCGGGGCGTGATCGTGATCATGAGATCGGATCGCGAGGATCAGGCGGCCTGACGGGCGGCCAGCCGCTTCTTCCGCCGCTTCATCCAGTCGAGGCCCGCGAGGCCGGCGATGCCCATCCCGGCCAGGGCGATCGTGCCCGGCTCCGGCACCGCGGCGACGCGGAAGCCGTTGGACGTGTTGGCCGCAGTCGACAGGCGGAACGCCTCGGCAGAGGTCGCCGTCCAGGCCGACAAGATTCCGGCAAAGCCACCACCAATCTGCACGTAGCTGTTCCCCGAAGCCGTGTCCGTCATCTCACCCACGTTGCCGAGCATGTCGTAGATGCCGTAGGCCGAGGCGGAGTTCACATAGGAGCCTACATTGATCGGCAACCCGCTCGTATTCCCGAAGTTGGCGGCGTTCGCCAGGCTGACGTTGCTCACCGTCGCGGTCGGAGCCGAATTGCTGTCCGTAGCGTAGGTCGTGTAGCTCGAACCGTTGTAGAAGGCCGCCTTGTACCACTCGTTCTGGCTCGGCAGGAAAACTTGTGCACCGGGATTCCGGACAGCGATCGGCCCGCTGGTGGCACCGTTGAGCGTGTAGGCCCCGGTTTCCATCGCCGCCGTGCCCGAGACCTGACCGTTGTGCAGCCAGTTCACGAACCGGGCCGCCGAGAACCAGGTCACGAAGTTGACGGGCATGCTGCCGTAGGAGGTGCCGCCCGGCGCTCCGGAGGGAGCTCCGGATTTCACCGAGTAGATCGCCCCCGGCACTGTCCCGGTGTTCGTGATTCCACCGAGGTTACTCGACCCCATGCTGCCGCTGAAAATCAGGTTGGGATTCGTGCCGTTCGGGTCGACGGCGTTGAGGAACGCTACGTACTGGGCGTTGGTCGTCTCCGTGGTCGCCATCTTGAAGACTTGAGAGACCGCCCCCAAGCCGGACGGGCTCGAAGCACCGTTCCCGGTGTTCCCCGGATCGCCGATGGTGCCAAAGTTGATGGTGACCGGCGCGGCGAAGACGCTCGCGGCGAGGCTTGCCACGGCGAAGGCCAGGCAGCCCGCGAAGGCCCTCGCGTTTTGCATCCTGGCCCCTCGTCCGGAGCCCCACGTCCAGCGCTTGTTGCGCCGGCAGTGCATGCCGTTGACCCGCGCCGGGGCCGAGCCCTTGCGGCGATATTCCGGGTGCCGGCTGCGATTCTGTTTCGGCTCGCGATCCCGACCGAAGTCGACCGCGTAGTTCACTTCCATCTCGTCGCGGTAGATACCCATTCCTGTGCTCATGACTCTGCTCCTTTGAAAATGGTCCCCGTCAGGGGGACGGACTCGATACAGATCACCGTTCACACGTCCGTCCGGCCACACGGCCGGAAGCGGACAACCGCCACCGACCGTCAGACCAACTGCCAGGCACCCCGCCGTTCCGCGACCCGACGGGCCTCGGCGAACAAGGACACCAGGGCATCGCCGCTCGACACGCCGGGCAGATACACCCAGGCTCCGAGCTGCCGTGCCCACAACTCCTCCTCGACGCTGTCCTCGCCACCGCAGACCACGAGCAGCGTGCCCGTGCGGCCGGCGAACTCCTCGGCGATCTCGACCGTGTCGTTGACACGGTCGCCCACCGGATGGGCGATGTCGACGATCACGAGCTGGTACTCACCGTCGATGGCATTGGCCATCTCCGCGACGTCGACGGGCGTGTCGCACGTCGCACAGCCGCTCAACTCCGCCACCGCCTCCAGGCGGCCGCGAAACCCGCGGTCCCCCGAGACGACCAGGCACTTGATCTCGCCCGGCGCCCGCACCGAGCGGTGGTCGGCCTTGCCGGCCAGCGACCGCACTTCCTCGGAAGTAATGCCCACTGCAACGACCATCATCTCGCACCTCCTTTTGGGCGGCCCCGCCGCCCCGCTGGATTTCCGCAACCACCGCCACGCTGGTGACGGGGGCCGCGACCACCCCGCGACGCATCGACTTGCGTTCGTCGATCCGCCGCGGGTCGGCCGCGACGAAAGAGGGAGATGCACGCGCCGTGCCAAACCGTCTTCGGGCTCTGCGCACAGCACGAAAACAGCTGGAAATCGCGGCAAAAAGCAGCAAAAAAATTCTTCGGCAGGGCCGCCGAAGGGATTGCGCCCGACTCACCAAACCGGTGGGCCGAAACCACTCTTTTGCTGCCGAAGGCCGGCGGAAAAGTGTGTTTTCAGCCGAGAAACCGGGATTCCGAGAGGCTCCCACCAGGTCGGTGAGACGTCACCATTTCAGTGCCCGGGAGCGACGCTCCACCGCCGGAGCCCCACGGCCGTCCGTGAACAAAGCCCTCCATGGCAATCCTGGTCGGTACGGGATGGGCGCATCGGTCATGCAGGTCAACGCACTGACGGCCGTGGATC
The DNA here is from genome assembly GCA_044344765.1 of Pirellulales bacterium. Classification (GTDB taxonomy): domain Bacteria; phylum Planctomycetota; class Planctomycetia; order Pirellulales; family UBA1268; genus QWPN01. The sequence goes on from JBIJCJ010000023.1 coordinate 12,403, forward strand.
GTGCGACAGGCCTGACGAGCTCGGCTGCCGCCATCTGTTCTCGGACGACCATGATGGCGTGGAGATCCAGGCGCACTGCGGCATGATCGTTTGCATGCTGATCCTGATCGACATGGGCGAGAAGCCGAACCGGGCGATGGAGCAGATGGGCTGGGACTACCTCATCGGCCTCGCCAGCCTCAAAGAACTCGAGGCCTTCATCAAAACACGGAAGGAATCCACGCCGGCGCAGCCACGGCCTCGTCGGCATGTGGGGTTCGCTGCTGCGCGGTCGAGTGTTGAACGCGGCTCGGGGCTGCCCATCCCCGCGAGACGGCGTAGAGGGCAAGCGCAGGCACGAAGCCGGAGCGCAGACGTCTCCGAGCAAGCGAAGGTCGGGATGACCGCAGCGCGCGTCCGGCGAGGGGGCGTGGGCAGCCCCGAGCCGTTTGGGCGAGTTGACCAGGTTCACACGAGACCTGCCCTGGGGGGCGACAATCTCCGTGCCGAACAGGATTGCCGCGAGGGCCGGAGCGATCAGCCCCGAAAGAACCCGCGAATCGCCTCCACCACGCGCCCCACCTCGTCGCCCGTGAGCCGTGGATGGAGCGGAATCGAGAGCGCCTCTTCGTTGAGCTGTTCGCAGTTCGGGAGGCGGCGGCCCGTCTGGCCATAGAGCGGATTGAGGTGCAGCGGATGGTAGCGGAGCGTGGTGTAGATGCCCTGGGCGAGCAACTGCCGGGCGAGCCGATCCCGTTCGGGCACGCGGATGCAGTAGGTGAACAGACCGTGCCGGTCACCGGCCGACGCCGCCACTGGCCGGACGAGCCCGGGCACGTCGGCCAGTTCGCGGTCGTAGGTGTCCCAGATCTCGCGGCGGCGGGCCTGCAGTTCGTCCAGTCGCTCCAGCTGAACACCGGCGATCGCCGCGGCCATGTTCGTGGGCAGCATCTTGATGAACGGCTCGCCGATCGCGTACTCCCACCACCGCTGCTCCGCCCCACCGCCGGCCGTCGCGGCGTCGAAGCCCGACTTGCCGATGCCACAATACCGGAGCCGCCGTGCCCGCTCGCTCCGCCGTGGGTCGCGGGCCGTTATGCCCCCCCCCTCCCCGGCCGTCAGGTTCTTCACCGCGTCGAAACTGTAGATCCCGACGTCGCCGATCCCGCCGCAGGGTCGGCCGCGGTGGCGGGCGTCGACGGCGTGCGCAGCGTCCTCGATGACCGGATACCCCAGGGCGAGGATCGGGTCGATGTCCACGGGCAGCCCCGCGTAGTGCACCACCATGACCGCGGCCGTCCGCAGCGAGAGGCAGGCCTCCACGTCCTCCCGCCGCACGTTCATGGTGGTCGCATCCACGTCGCAGAACACCGGACGGTGCCCCGCCATGAGCACCGCCTGCGCGCAGGAAACCCATGTAAAGGACGGGACGACGATCTCGGAATCCGGAGGCAGGTCAAGCAGCCGCACCGCCATGAACAGCGCGTTGGAGCCGCTGTCGACCATCGCGAAGGAGCCCAGGCCGAGCCGGGCGGCGAAGGCCTGTTCGAAGCGATCCACGTTCCGCCCGAACCCCGGCCACTGCGACCGCAGGCAGGCGGTCACGGCCGCGATTTCCCGGTCGCTGATATCGGATCCGAAGACGGAAATCATGGTATTCCAGCCACCTCCACGGGCCCCGCCCACCGCATGAGTACGCTTTCCGGCCGCCGACCCACGATCACGAAGCCCTGTTGGGCATACCAGGCGACGGCGGGATTGGCCGCGAGCACGACGGCCGTCACCGGCAGGTCACGCCGGCCGCGGGCGAAGGCGACGGCCATCCGCAGGCCGCGGCCCATGAAGCCGCGGGAGGCAGCGGTGCGGACGCCCCGGATCACGTTGTACACGTCCCAGCCGTCGTCCACGAGCCGGACGCCGACGCAGCCCACGGGGACGTCGCCGGCCATGACGAGAAACAGAAAGTCATCGGCGCGGCCGAGGTAACCGCGGAACCACCGCCGCTGGCCGTCCTCATCGACGACCGCCGCCTCGAAGAACGCCGCCCGGTTGGCGTTCCGCCAGTCGCGGAGCAGGTCCTGGTCGGCCACCCCGACGGCCCGCAGCCAGGGCTCTGTCAGCTGATCGGGCGGGCCGACCACGACTGCCTCGGACGTCATGCGTCTCCCGATGCGGAGGGGCTGAAAAAACTATGCCTGTGGATCTCGTCATACGCCGCGTAGTCGTAGATGTTCAAGAGGCTGAGGTGGCGGTGGCGCACCCGGGCGGTGACCGCCGGCTGCAGACCGCGATCGCGGAGCAGGTCCGCGAGCGGCGCGTCGAGCTGGAAGCCGAGATCTTGCATGACCGCAGTTCGCAGCATCATCAGCCGGCCAGGCGGATTGTGGATCGGGCAAGGAGGCTCGGTAAGGAAGAAGTCCCGAGTCGTGTCGGCCCACTCGCCGGCGTCGAGAAACGCCCGCTCCGGACTGGCGAGTTTGGCCAGGAACGTGACATGCTCACGACCCACCAGCGCGACCGCCTCGTCCGCGGGCACGAAGTCGATCGGATCGATGAGGCTGCCGAGCACGCCGAGCCGGGGGTTGGCTTCCATGATCCGCCGCATGTCCGCCAGCCAGCAGCCGTGCCGCTCGCCGATCACGCAGTCGCTCTCCAGGTAGACGTGCAGCGGTCCGATCCCCGCCAGTCGCTCCCGGTAGCCGCGGCGGATGTTCGCCAGCGAGTTGGTCGGGAAGCGGACCACTTCGGCGAACAGGCCGCGTCTCTCGAACCCGGCGATGACGTCGCCGACGAGTGGATCGGGGTGGGCGTTGTCGAGGAGCACGATGCGGGCCGCCGACCGCGTGTGACGGTACAAGGCGTCGAGACAGGCCCACAGGTACAGCGGACGTCCCCACGACGCGACGAATACGGTCACGGGCTCCTGCCGGCCGCCGCTCGCGGCCACATCCGCGGCAGTCATGGCGTCCCCCGAGCGAAGTGCGCCGCCAGCCGCTCCCGCATGGCGTCGGTCCGCGCGTTGGATCGGGGCACGGCGAGGTCGGGATTGCGGCGCACCCCGAGAAACTCACAGATCCCGGCGAACGAACGGTCGTCCTCGAGGCAGCCGTGGAACAGCCGCCCCGGCATGGCGGCGAAGCTGTCCAGGACGTCAGCCGTGTGCCGCTCGTAGGCCCGCTTGTAGAGGTCCGCGTGCTCGACGATCGACAGCAGCCCGGCCGTGGCAGGGTCGGTGCCAGGCCGCCGCTCGAGCAGCCTCCGCAGTTCGTCCTCGCGGCCGTAGATTCGTGCGTGGATGTCGGTCCAGCCGGGGTTCATCCCGCCGCTGTGGTGGCACATGGAGTCGAACCAGGCGTCCGGGTCTCTGGTCAGGAGAATGAACTTCGCGTCGGGGAACCGGGCGGCGAGCCGACGGTGGAACCCCGGGCACCACCACGGGTCGTCCTCGAGCACCTCCGCCTGTTGGAACTCGGGAGTGGCAAAGATTTCCTCGTGCCGGTCCTCCAGCCAGAGCCGGGACCACCCGAGCCGCGACGAGGTCGGCGAGCCGGCGCGGGTGAGGCCGTGGGCCTCGAGCCAGTCGCCGACGGAAGTCGTGCCACTGCGCTGCATGGAGATGCAGAACACCCGGCACGGTGGCTTGGTGCGGGACGAACGCACTCCCGCCGGCCTCCGCTCGATGGCGTCCACGTGGCCCGCCGTCAGCCGCACCACGGCCGCCGCATCAGCGGGCGGCTTCCCGTGCAGCCAGCCGGCAGCGTACCCCCCGAAGACCTCGGCCAGGGTTTCCATTTCAGAGCGGTAGGCGGCCTCGACCCGCCCGCGCAACGAGTCGGGTATCGGCCGAGCGTCGGCGGCCTCGTACACCCGCTGTGCCACAAGCGACTCGTCCAGAGGGTGATCCTCGATGCCCAGAAACGCGAACACCTCCCTGAGCACCGCCAGCGGCTGCCTGGCGATCGCGTCGTTAAAGACGAGCAGCATCTGTTCCGGAGCATACCGGCGGACGAAGCGGAGGATGGTGCGCGAGTATTCACCCCGCGGTCGGCCGTTCGGCGAATCGAGCAGTCGCATGGCGGCCGGGTCGCCTGGCTCCAGGGTGGAGTGGCTGTACTTCATCTTGCACTGTGACCAGAACCGCGACACCGGATGGCGAAGCAAGAAGACGAGCTTCGCCGCCGGCGCGACGGCGTGCATGTGAGCGATCTCGGCGTCGCCACAGATCGCGTACCGCGGCGTGATGTCGCCCGCGACGCTCGCTGCCGGGGCCGCGGCGAAGATCGCACGGTACCAGTCGTCGTCGTGGTCGAGAAACTCGTAGAGCGCCCGCTGCGCGGCACCGAACAGGTCGCCGGCCTTCGCCTGGGCGTTCACGGCGGCGATCGCAAGCTGGAGCAGATGGCCGTCGGCGAACCGGTCCGCAGCGGCCGGCGGCGGAAAGGCTCCGCCTTCCAAGGGGCGATCGAAATAATGCAACTCGGGGATCGACGGCATCCAGACCCGCGGATGGCGGGCGAGGTTCGCGCGCAGCCAGCACGTGCCCGCCTTCTGGGCCCCGATGCCGATGAAATCTGGCGGCCGTGGGTGCATGCTTGCAGGCCGGCTCGCGGTGGCGTGGCCAGCGTCAGGAGTGCGAAAAAGCCGCGGCAATATAAACCACTGCAGGCCAAACCGACCACAACAGCGGGGCGAGGCTACGGACGTGAAGGTCGTCGTCTTCATGGCCCTCGATCGCTGAATCCGCTGGGCCCGACGCGCCAGGCCGGTTGGCATTGAGAGCCGCCGCGGCCGTCCGCTATCGTCCCGCCCGCGTTCGCCGCGCCATCCCCACAGGCCGCATGGAGGGAGCTGCATGGGTGCCCGTAAGCCGGATCCGGTCCGTTCGTCACCGGACTTCCCCATCGTCATCACTGCGGCACGGCTGGCGGCCGTGCTGATCGCCCTGCACGGTGCCACCGGTCATTCCGCCGAACCCCTCGAGCACGTGGCGACCGGCACGGTGGCGGGTCACCCGGCCCTGGCCGGCTGCCCGCGGCACACGACGACGTCCCGGGGCCAGCAGGGCGACGCCGTCAACGTGGCGTTCATCGGCTCCGAAAAGGATCTCCACCACGCGCTCGCGACCGCCGGCTGGTACGCGGCCGACCCGATCACGCTGCAGACGTCAATGCGGATCGCGGCCGACGTCGTCCTCCGCAAGCCCTACGCCCACGCCCCGGTCAGCGACCTGTATCTGTGGGGCCGCAGACAGGACGCCGCCTTCGAGCAGCCCGTGGGAAACAGCCCCAAGCAGCGGCATCACGTCCGCTTCTGGAAGGCGGAGACCCCGGATCGCGACGGCCATCCGCTCTGGCTGGGCGCGGCCACATACGACGAGCGGGTGGAGATCAGCCGCACGACCGGCGGCGTGACGCACAAGATCGCCCCCGACATCGACCGGGAACGGAACAAGCTCGTGAGCGATGCGATCCGGGCGGGGATGCTCGACGGCTACTACTGGGTCGATCGCTTTCACACGCGGGCGGAGGGCCGCAACGGCGGCGGCGACCCGTATTTCACCGACCGACGGCTCGCCGTCGGCGTGCTCGACATTCGTCGCTGAGCCGCCGGGAGCTTTTGGACCGCCGTGCGACCGGAGGCATCGTGCGACCACAATCCAACATCCCCTCGCGGAAGCGAGGGGATGACGCGCGGACATCACCAACCGGGCGTTTCATTACTTGAGCGGCGGCAAACCCTGGCCGATCCGCAGCCGATTGAGCGCTGTCCACGCCGCGGGAGCCTTCTTGAAAAGTTTCAGCAACTGGGTCGCGGTCACGCCGAGCGCGGTGGCCGCGGCCGGCATGTCGAAGGCGAGTGCCTGAAGCCGGTCGAGAGCCTCGGCGACGAGCGCGGGGTAGTCGTCGTGGTCGGCCGCCACCACGAGCTGCCGCCCGCGGACGCGTGCCTGCCACTGCGGCGACGGGGTGGCCAACGCCGGCGTGCGGTGCTCGAGGGCGAGCTTGAGCCGCAGGCGTCCCAGGGCCACGCGGCGGTTCTCGGCCTGCGACCGCCGCTCGGCGGCCTCCGCGGCGATCCCCGTGGGCCGGTGGACGAGCACCACGGCGGTCTGCACCTTGTTGCGGTGCTGTCCGCCGGGCCCGGTGCGGCGGGCATGCATCTCCTGCACGTGGGCGAGCAGGGAATCGGGAGGTAGGGCGGCTGGGTGCATGACGGAGTCGCGGTATTATGCGCCCCGCCGGTCGGTCGCGCGGATCGCGAGCCACCTTGCCATGCGCCGCGATCGTGGAACGGAGGTCCGGAGATGCCGTCGTCCAACACCGCCGCCCACCGGCACCTGATTCCGGCTCCGGCGCCCTGGCTTGTCTACATCCTGCGCTGCCGCGACGGCTCGCTCTACACGGGGATCACGAACGACCTCTCCAAGCGGCTGCGGGCGCACGCCGCGGGAAAGGCTTCCCGCTACACCCGCAGCCGGCTCCCCGTGCGGCCGGTCTACGCGGAACCGCAGGCCACGAAGTCGCTGGCGCTCAAGCGTGAGGCGGCGATCAAGGCCCTCTCGCGGCTGCAGAAACTTCGCCTGGTGGCAGGTTCGACCGCCGGTCGGCGGCCGCCCTCTGAACTCGCTCGTGGGCGTCGTTCCCGCCGCCGTGGCCCGTAAGCCGGCCGTCATGAGCGGCCGCGGGTTCCCGACAGGCGCTTCGGGATCCGCCGGAAATCCAACCCGGGTATCATGGAGGAAGGGCCGTGGAACCGGCTCGCCCCGTCAGGTCTACGAAACCATCAACGAGACACTGAAACCCCTTTCGCGCCCGTAGCTCAGCCGGATAGAGCATGGGATTTCTAATCCCAGGGTCGGTGGTTCGAGTCCACCCGGGCGTACTTGTTTTTCAGGCTCCGAAACCCCCGCAGCCGCTTGGGCAGCGAGATGACCCACTGCAGCACGGGTACGGGTGGGATCACGTGATCGACGAGGTGGACCGCAGTCTGCGCCATGTGCCTGCCGTTGCAGGACGGGCACACGCCCCGTCGCTTGCACGAGAAGGCGACGAAAAAACTCAGCGTGCACTGTGCGCAGACCGCGATACGTGGGCGCCCGTGCAGTTCACGCGGGACAGGCCGTTGCACCGCCGCGACGGGCTCGTGAGCGGCCAAGGCCGGCCTGCAACCGCGGCCGCCGGGCGTCGTTTTGGATGTCGCGAGCCAGACAGTCGCCAGCCGCAGCCGGCATGAAAGGCGAGCGGACCGTTTCAAGCCGTGCCCGAGCCCTCATCGCTCGTGCTCCTGGGTCTCCGCTGGACGCTGGCGGGCGTTGCCGCGCGGCGGCGGGGATCTTGCAGGTCATCCCTCATCGGGCAGACGAACGGTCGGTGAATGGATCAAGGAGGCGCACTCCCGTCCTCGCGACATCACGGACGTTTCGGGTGACCAGCGTAAGATCGTGCACCAATGCCGTCGCGGCCAGAAGACCGTCGACTGTCGGAACTGGATCGGGCACGTTCAGCTCGCCCCACCGATTGGCCACGGCGGTGTCGATAGGGAGCAGACGATCCCCGAATCGTTCGACGAGCGATTCAAGCCACTGCGCCAGGCCGTCCGCCGCGGCTCGGTCACGGCGGCGGATCGACTCCACTCCGCGGCGAAGTTCGCCCGCCACAAGCACGCTCGTGAACAAGTCGCGGTCGACTGCTTTGTCGAACCAGTGACAAACCCCCGCATCAGCCCGCGGACCTTTTCGAAGCTCAGACAGAACGTTCGTGTCGAGCAGCCAGGTCACGGCGAGATGTTCCTGGGCATGTCGCGTGGGGGGGCGAAGTCGGCGTCGTCACCGGCATCGGGCATCCTCGCGAGGAACGACTTGAACGATCGACGCGTCACCTCGGAGGCGAGGGTTTCCCGAAGAATCTCGCGATGCTCCGCCTCGGCCGATCTGCCGTGCCGAGCCGCACGCCTGCGGAGCGCTTGAATGAGTTCGTCTGCCAAATTCCGCACGATCAGTTGCCCCATGGTTTGTCCTCCACAAGCATCAGTGATGCTATCAATGATAGCGTGCTGGCTTCCGTGCGGAAAGATCGTCTCAGACAACCCCGAGGGACGTGCCCCTGGCCGGCGTCGCCGCGCCGCGGCGGCGGCGAGGTCGTGTGTGTTGGTCGTATCGAGTCGGCCGCCCCTCAAAAAGGCGTCGAGCCGGCCGGACCGATGTCGGCGACCTCCAGATCTCAATCAACGCCCTGACGCCGGTCTCGGAGCCCCTCTATGCAGTAGCGTGATTTCGCTGGTGGGGTGGCGGGTTCGCCTGCTGCCCCGGCCTTTCCCGGACGACAGCGCACGAACGGGATTTGAGGATTCTTCAAAACGGCACCTTGATCGGCGGGCACGACGACCACCCCGCCCGGGCCAATTCCCGCTACACTCGTAGTCCAGCACCCGTCGCATCCGTCGCCCCCAGCCAATCGCCATGACGATCTGCCTGCTCAAGTCCAAGATTCACCGTGCCTGCGTCACCGGGGCGTCCGTCGACTACGAAGGCAGCCTCACGGTCGCCGCCGATCTCGCCGAGCGGGTCGGCCTCCGCCGGTATGAACGGATCCTCGTGGGCAACATGGCCAACGGGGCGCGGTTCGAGACGTACGTCATCTACGGCCCCCCGGGCTCTGGCGTGATCGAGCTCAATGGGGCCACGGCCCTCCTCGGCAAGCCCGGCGACCGGCTGACGATCATGTCGTTCGCCTGGCTCGACGCCGCCGCGGCCGCCACCCACGAGCCGGCCGTGATCGTGCTCGACGCCGAGAACCGCGTCATCCGCGGCTGACCGGGCAATCCAGGCGTTGCCCGGCGACCAGGCAGTCGGGGCGGCCACTGCCGGTTTCGTGAAAAAGGTCGGCCCACTGGCAGCCTGCCGACCGACCGAACGGACACGCCCGGATCATTCGGAGGTTCCCCGTGCCCGCCCTGTGTCTGTCGCCCGTCCAGGCCCTGCTCGGCACGGCACTGGCCCTGCTCGTGGTCACCGCCGGCCCCCGCGGGCTCGCTGCGGACGGCGACCTCGGCACCGATCGCGACGCCTTCACGCCCTCCACGCACACGGTGGCTCCCGGTGTGCTGCTGCATGAGGCGTCGTATGTCTACATCGACAACCTCGCCGGCCTGCCCACCAACAACTATCCCGAGTGGCTGCTGCGGATCGGTGCCACCGAGTGGCTCGAGTGGCGGTTGGGCGTCAACTACGGCGTCGGCTCCCAGGGCAACGTCGTCACGAGCGTCGAGGTGGGCGAGGGCACCCTCGACGGCAGCACACTCTACGAGACGAGCATCCTCTACGGCCTGAAGGTCAACGTCACGGCGCAGGAGGGCTGGCGGCCCGAGAGCTGCTTCATCCTCGAGGCCACGACCCCCGCCTACGGCGACGTGTTCGGCACCTCGCCGGTCGCGACTGCGGTCGCCGGCTGGAAGCTGGCGAATGGATGGCGGCTCGACGGGGCGCTCCGCTACGCCTACGCCGAGGGGTTCGTCGACTGGTTCAGCCGGTGGACGCCGTCCGCCGTGCTGCGAATCCCGGTCACGGACCGGTGGGAGGTGCACGCCGAGTGGTTCGGCTCGTACACCGCCGGCCTCACCGACAACACGAGCCGGCCCTTCTTCAGTCCGGGCACCCACTACATGCTGACGAAGAACATGGAGATCGGCCTCCGCGTCGGCTGGGGCCTCACGACCGCCGCCGCGCCATTCTTCTCGGACGCGGGCCTTGGGTGGAGGTGGTGACTCGCATCGCTGGAGGCGATGCCGTCGGCTCCACGCTCGGAAAGGCGACGGCCTGCCTCTGCCCCGTGAAGCCCGAGGCGCGAGCCGAGGGAATGCGGCATGCTTCCACTCGAGGCCACGCGATTTCCCTCAGCTCGCGCTTCGGGCTTCCAGGCAAGTGTGGCATGCGGCGACCACACTCATGCCAGCGGCTCATGGGTGGCCGCAGGCCGTCACGCTATGCGTGGATGGCGCGGCCGTCCACGGCGAGCGCCGCTTCCTTGAGCGCCTCGGGGAGCGTCGGGTGCGCGTGGCAGACGCGGGCGATGTCCTCGGCGGTGGCGCCGAAGTTCATCGCCGCCGCAGCCTCGCCGATCAGGTCGCCGGCCGCCGGGCCGATGATGTGCACGCCCAGCACGCGGTCCGTCGCCGCATCGGCCAGGACCTTCACCTTGCCCGCCGTGTCGTTGATCGTCCGCGCCCGGCCGTTGGCTCGGAACGGGAACACGCCCTTCTTGAAGGCCACCCCGTCGGCCGCGAGCTGCTCCTCGGTCCGGCCCACGGCGGCGATCTCCGGATGCGTGAACACGACCGCCGGCACCAGACCGTAGTCGACGTGGGCCCAGCGACTGGTCATGCCGTCCACGCAGGCCACACCGTCCTCCTCGGCCCGGTGGGCGAGCATCGGCCCCGGGATGCAGTCGCCGATCGCCCACACGCCGGCCGCGGTAGTGCGAAAGTGGCCATCGACGGGAATGCAGCCGCGCCGGTCCAGCTGGATGCCAACCGTCTCCAGACCGAGGCCGTCGGTCGCCGGCGCCCGCCCCGTGGCCGCCAGCACGCGGTCGCAGCGGATGGGCTCCTGGCCTTCACATTCGACGACACAACCCCCGTCGGCCGCACGGGCCGACCTGACCTTCATCCCCAGGCGGATGTCGAGGCCCTGCTTCTTGAAGAGCGTCAGCGCCTCGGACGCGATGTCGGCGTCGATGCCCGTCAGGATCCGATCGGCGTATTCGAGCACCGTCACCCGCGCGCCCAGCCGCCGCCAGACGCTGCCCAGCTCCAGGCCGATGTAGCCGCCGCCGATCACCACGAGGTGCGCCGGCACGGCGTCGAACGACAGGGCCTCGGTGCTGGTGCCGACGAACCGCCCATCCACCTCGACGCCCGGCAGCACCACCGCGCGGCTGCCGACGGCGAGGATGATCCGCGGCGCCTCCGCGACGGTCACGGTGCCATCGGCCGCGGTCACCTCCACCCGGCCCGCCCCGGCCAGCCGGCCGGTGCCGTGCAGCCGGGCCACCTTGTTCTTCGCCAGCAGCGCGTCGATACCCTTGGCGAGCGTGCCGACGACGTCCGCCTTCCGCTTCATCATCGCCGCCAGGTCGAGGCCCACGTCGCCGACGCGGATGCCGTGCACGCCGAGCTCGTGCCGGGCGACCTCCAGCTTGTGGCTCGACTCGAGGAGAGCCTTCGACGGGATGCAGCCGACCCGCAGGCACGTGCCCCCGAGCTGCGGCTCCCGCTCCACCACGGCGGCTTTCATCCCCAGCTGGGCGGCGCGGATAGCCGCCACGTAGCCGCCCGGCCCGCCGCCGATCACGATCAGGTCATGAGTCATGGAGGATCCTACGAATAGAGAGCTTCGTCCGTCGTTCTCACTCTCCCCCTGGGAGAGGGCCGGGGTGAGGGTGCAGGGACCCCACATCGAATCCCGGCACCCTCACCCGGCATCCGGCCGGCCTCTCCCAGAGAGAGGCCGGGAATCCGGCATCGCATCACACTTCCAGCATGAGCCGCGTCGGATCCTCGATCGTGTCCTTGATCCGCTTGAGGAAGGTCACCGCCTCCCGGCCGTCCACGAGCCGATGGTCGTAGGACAGGGCGAGGTACATCATCGGCCGGATCACCACCTGCCCGTTCACAGCCATCGGCCGCTCGGTGATCGCATGCAGTCCGAGGATGCCGCTTTGCGGGGGATTGATGATCGGCGTCGAGAGCATCGAGCCGTAGACCCCGCCGTTGGAGATCGTGAACGTGCCCCCCTGGAGCTCCTCGAGCTTGAGCTTGTTGTCGGCTGCCCGACGGGCGAAGTCGCCGATCGTCTGCTCGACCTGAGCGAAGGAGAGCATCTCGGCGTTGCGGATCACCGGCACGACGAGACCCTTGCCGCCGCCCACCGCGATCCCGATGTCGTAGTAGTCGCGAAACACGATGTGCGGATCGCGATACTCGGCGTTCACCTGGGGCACGGCCCGCAGGGCCTCGACCACCGCCCGCACGAAGAACGACATGAAGCCGAGCTTCACGCCATAGCGTTCCTGAAACACGTCCTTGAACTTGGCCCGCAGGGCCATCACGGCCGACATGTCGACCTCATTGAAGGTCGTGAGCAGTGCCGCCTGATGCTGGGCCTCGACCAGCCGTTCCGCGATCCGCCGACGGATGGGGCTGATGAGCACCTGCCGTTCCTGCCGAGAGCCCGGAACTGCGAGCGGCTGCACCGCCGGAGGTGCGGGCTTCGCGGCCGGGGCGGCGGGTGCCGCCGGACGGGCGGCGACGGCCGCCGTGGCGTCGGCCTTCGTGACCCTGCCTCCCGGTCCACTGCCGGCCACGCCCGCCGCCGCGAGGCCAGCCTCACCGAGCACCCGGGCCGCCGCCGGCATGACGCGGGCCGCCGCGCCCGTCGCCGGCTGCACGGAGCCGATGTCGGTGCGGCCGCCGGATCGCTTCACGTCGACGACCGGAGCGGCCGCGGGCAGACCGGCCGGGGCAGCCGCGCCGGCCGGCTCCAGATAGCCGATCACCTCGCCGACGACAGCCTTCTCGCCGCTCGCCTTGAGGATCTTGGCGACCGTGCCTGCCGCGGGGGCCGGCAGCTCGACCGTCGCCTTGTCGCTTTCGATCTCGACGATCGACTCGTCAAGCGCGACACCGTCGCCTTCGCGCTTCTTCCAGGTGCCGATCACGACCTCCGTGATCGATTCGCCGACCTCGGGAACTTTCAGCTCGAGTGCCATGGATTGATGAATTCGGGGTTGGTGGGGACCGCGGGCTCACCGCGGTGTCGGTCAACTGGTGAACGCGGCGCCGAGCAGTTCGTTCTGTTCAAGGTCGTGGCTCTTCTTCGAGCCGGTGGCGGGGCTGGCGGCACTCTGCCGACAGACGCCCGTGAATGGGAAGCGGTCAAAGAGCCGCTCGCCGAAGTGGATGCGGAAGAATCGCCAGGCGCCCATGTTCTCCGGCTCTTCCTGCACCCAGACCACCGGCGTGCCGGGGGCGTAGCCGGCCAAGGCGGCCTCCAGCGGCTCCTTGGGCAGCGGATAGAGCTGCTCGACGCGGATGATGGCCACGTCGCGCCGGCCCAGTTCCTGCCGTCGCTTCTCCAGTTCGTAGGCCACCTTGCCGCTGCAGAGGAGGATGCGGCGGATGTCCCGGGCCGGGGTGCCGCCGCCGTCGGGGATCACCCGCTGGAACGAGCCCTGCACCAGTTCCTCCATCGGCGACACACACTGCGGATTCCGCAGCAGGCTCTTGGGCGTCATCACCACCAGCGGCTTCCGCCACACCCGCAGCACCTGCCGCCGCAGGCAGTGGAACAGCTGGGCAGGCGTCGTCGGCTGCACGACCTGGATGTTGTCCTTGGCACACAGCGACAAGAACCGCTCCAGGCGGGCGCTGGAGTGCTCGGGCCCCTGCCCCTCGAACCCGTGCGGGAGAAGCATGACGATGCCCGAGAGCCGGTTCCACTTGTCCTCGGCGCTGACGATGAACTGGTCGATGACCACCTGGGCCACGTTTACGAAGTCGCCGAACTGGGCCTCCCACATCACCAGGCCATCCGGGCAGTCGAGGCTGTAGCCGTATTCGAAGCCGAGCACGCCCGCCTCCGAGAGCGGGCTGTTGTAGATCTCGACCGGGGCCTGGTCCGGGGCGAGGTGCTCGAGGGAGCACCAGGTCTCGTCGGTCACCGCGTCGTGAATCACGGCGTGGCGATGGCTGAAGGTGCCGCGCTGGCTGTCCTGCCCGGAGAGCCGGACCCGCAGCCCCTGGGTGGCCAGGGTCGCCAGGGCCAGGGCCTCGGCCGCGGACCAGTCGAGCGGTGCGGCACCCGCCGCCATCTGCAGGCGGCCCTCGAGGAACTTCTGGATCTTGGCGTGCGGCTGAAAGCCGTCGGGCAGGGCCACGAGCCGCTCGAGGAGGTGCACGAGCAGGTCGCGACGGACGCCCGTGTCGACGTCGGCCGCGTCCCGCTCCCGGCCGCCGATGTAGAACGACCAGAAGCCGCCCACGTCGCTGCGGTGGACGTACTCCTCGCTCTTGGCGACCGACAGGTCCGCGGCCAGCTTGGCGTGCTGCTCCTCGGCGATCTTCTGGGCCTCCGCACGGGAGACGTCGCCGAGCTTGAGCAGTTTCTCGAGATAACTCTCGTGCACGCTGGGCCGCTTCTCGATCACCCGATACAGGGCCGGCTGGGTGAAGGCCGGCTCGTCCGCCTCGTTGTGGCCGCGACGGCGGAAGCAATACATGTCGATGACCACGTCCCGCTGGAACTCGCGGCGGAAGTCCATCGCCAGGTTCACGACCTGCGCCACGGCCTCGGGATCCTCGCCGTTGACGTGGAAGATCGGGATCTGGAGCATCTTCGCCACGTCGGTGGCGTACATGCACGACCGCGATTCGCGGGGCCCCGTCGTGAACCCGATCTGGTTGTTGACGATCACGTGGAGCGTGCCGCCCACGCGGTAGGCGTCGAGCTCGCTGAGGTTCAGCGTCTCCTGGATGATCCCCTCGCCGGCGAACGCCGCGTCGCCGTGGATCAGGATCACCAGGCCGGCCTGCCGGGCCAGGTCGCCCGCCCGGTCCTGCCGGGCCCGCATCCGCCCGATCGCCACGGGATTGACGAACTCCAGGTGGCTAGGATTGAAGCACAGCGTGAGGTGCACGCTGCGGCCGTTGGCGGCCGCGTAGTCGGTGGAGTGGCCGAGGTGATACTTCACGTCTCCGCGGCCGACGTGCAGCTCCGGGTCCATGTCGGCGAACTCGCGGAAGATCCGCTGCGGGCTCTTGCCCATGATGTTGGCGAGCACGTTGAGCCGGCCGCGGTGTGCCATCGCCAGCACACAGTCGCCGATCTCCTGGGCCGCGGCCCGCTCGATCGCCATCTCGACCAGCGGGATCAGGCTCTCCGAGCCTTCCAGCGAGAAGCTCTTGGCCCCCAGGAACCGCTTCTGGATGAACTCCTCGAACACGGCGGCGGTGGTCATCTGCCGGTAGATCCGCAGCTGCTGGCGGCGATCGAGCTGAATCCGGTTCTCGCAGCCCTCCATCCGCACCTGGAGCCACTGCCGCACGCGGAGATCGTCCATGTGCATGAACTGGACACCGATCGACCGGCAGTAGGTGTTCCGCAGCCGCTGGATGATCTGCCGCAGCGACATCGACTGCGGTCCCTCGATCGTGTCGGTGGAGAAGGACCGATCCATGTCCTCCTCGGTGAGGTGATAGAACTGCGGATCGAGTTCGGGCAGCCCGGGCCGCGGCCGCCCCAGCGGGTCGATGTCGGCCATCAGGTGGCCACGAACGCGGTAGGCGCGAACGAGCTGGTCGACACGGTCCTGAAGGAACGCGACCCGCTCCTCGCCCCGGGTGCCCGCGGCGACGGCCGGCAAGGGCAGCGGCATCGCCTCGCCGGCGGGCGCGGCCGGCAACGCGACGTTCCCGGCGGAGATCGCCACGGCGTGGCCCGTCGCGATCCCGTCCGGGGCGACCAGTTTGGCGGCCGGAGCGGGCCGCGGCCGCGGCTGACCATTCCCCGCCACGGAATCGCGGCCGGGGGCATGCCCGTTCCC
>JBIJCJ010000039.1:0-22770 GCA_044344765.1 Pirellulales bacterium
TCGCCGACACCAAGCTGCCGGAGCTCGACAAGGCGATGTCGGCGCTGGTTGCAGACCTGGCCGACCGGGGCATGCTCGACGACACGGCGATCGTGTGGATGGGCGAGTTCTCCCGCACGCCGAACATCAACGGCGGCGGGGGCCGCGACCACTGGGCCCGGAGCTGGAGCGTGGCCGTGGGCGGCGGTGGCTTCAAACGCGGCGTCGTGGTGGGTGAGACCAGTTCCGACGGCAAGGAGGTCGTGACGGAGCCCTACACGTCGCAGGACCTGATGGCCAGCGTGCTCAAGGCGCTCGGCGTCTCGCTGGAGACGACCTTCACCGCCAAGAACGGTCGGCCGATGAAGATCGCCAACTCCGGCAAGGTGATCAAGGAACTGTTCGCCTGACGCGACGCCGTTGCTTGGAGCGGCGGTCTCTGACCGTCGAATCCGGCTGGCCCCGGCGAGAGGCCGCCCGTACCCCATCGCCGGACGTTCGCTGCGGGCCGACCAATCCGCCTTTAGGCGGATCGGTGCCCGCCCTCCGCTCACTCGGAGGTGTCTGCGCTCCGCCCTCCGGGCTCCGCTGGCCACCTACGCCGGCTCCTGGGGCACGGGCAGCCCCTCGCCTCCCTGCATGGTTCGGCTGGGCCCGCTGGCGCCGCGGCCTCTGACCGTCGAATGCGGCTGCTGACGCCTGTTCGGCGGCGGTCCGCTACGATGGCGGCCTGGAAACTCGATCGAGTGACGGAGGCAGGCGCTGACACGGGACGAGCCGGCGACGACGCGGGGCATCACGGGGCTGGCGGGCACGGTCCGTCCGGTGGTATGGCTCGTCCTGCCGGTTCTGCTGGAGCAGTTCCTGGCGCTGTCGGTCGGCTTCACTGACAAGTGGCTGGCCGGCAATCTGTTCGCCGGCGAGGAGCCGCTGGCTGCCGTCGGGCTCGTCGCCTATTGCATCGCGTTCCTGCCGGTGCCGTTCGCCCTCCCGGCGGTCGCGGCCACGGCACTCGTCGCTCGGGCCGTGGGGGCCGGTGACGTGGCGGCGGCACGCCGGGCGACGGCGCAGGCCCTGCTCGTCGGGACGGTGATCGTGGCTGGGGTGATGGTCCTGCTGGCCCTCGGCGGCGGCGCGTTCCTGGGCTGGCTGGGACTGCCCCCGGGAAGCACCAGCCTGGCTGGCCGCTACCTCGCGATCGTCCTCCCGGCGCTCCCGGCGATGATGCTGATCAACGTCGGCGTGGCGGCGCTCCGCGGCTCGGGCGCGATGGTGGCGGGATTGGTCGGAATGACGGTCGTGAACCTCGTCAACGCCGGGGCGAGCTTCGCCCTGGCCGTGGGGGCCGGCGGGCTTCCCCGGCTCGGATGGGAAGGGCTGGCCTGGGGCACGACGGCCGGGTACCTGGCCGGGGCAGCCTGCGTGGCGGCCCTCCTTACCCGCCGACTCCGCCCACAGGCGGTCGACTGGCGGCCGGATCCGGCGACCCTGCGGCGGATCGCCCGCATCGGCCTGCCCGCCGGCGGCGATGCACTCGCCAACGCCGCCTGCCACCTCGCCTTTCTGTCGATCGTGAACCGGCTCGGAGATGTGGCGGCCGCAGCCCACTCCGTCGCCGTGACCATCGAGTCGCTCGCCTTTCTCCCCGGCACTGCCTTTCAGGTCGCCGCCGCCACGCTGGCCGGCCAGTTCCTCGGAGCCCACGACGAGCGCCGGGCCCGCGGCAGTGTCTGGCTGGCGGCGGTCGCCTGCCTGACCTTCATGACATGCGCAGCGGCCGGGTTTCTCTGGTCCGCCGACGCCCTGGCCGCCTGGTTCACCGGCGGCCCCGGCCGTCAGCCCGAAGTGGCCGCGCTCACCGCCCGGCTGGTGCGGATCGTGGCCTTCGCCCAGCCGCCCCTGGCCCTGCTGATGGTCCTCTCCGGCGGCCTCCGCGGCGCCGGTGCCACCCGGCCGCCGCTCGTGGTGAACTTCCTGGGGCTCCTCGTGATCCGTCTCCCGCTGGCGCTCCTCCTCGCCTGGCCTGAGGTCGCACTGCCGGGCGGTGTCGGCACGCTGCACGCCGCCGGCTGGGGAGCCGTGGGCGCCTGGGTCGCGATGGCGGCCGACCTGACGACGCGCGGCCTGGCGATGCTCGTCATCTTCTCACGCATCCGCTGGTCGCGGGTCGCCGTCTGACCGTTCGCGCCGACCGGCTGGCATGGCCTCGCGTGCCGGCCACGCTACACTCTGAGATGTTTGCAGCGACCGGCGGACACCGGTCGTTTCGCCAGCGAGGGCCGCGGATGGCAGCCGTCGATCTCGAAGTCGAGCATTGGAGCACGGCCGACGCGGCCGACCTCTACGAAGTGGCCCGCTGGGGCAACGGCTATTTCTCGGTGAGCCCCGCCGGCCACCTGCTCGTCCATCCCGACAAGGATCCGACCAAGAGCATCGACCTCAAGTCGCTCGTCGATCGGCTCCAGGTCCGCGGCATCGACCTGCCGATCCTGCTCCGCTTCGCGGAGATCCTCCAGCATCGCCTGGGAGAGATCCACGGCGCCTTCTCCGCCGCCATGAAGGAGAGCGGCTACCGGGGAGACTACTGCTGCGTCTATCCGGTGAAGGTCAACCAGCAACGGCAGGTGGTCGAGGAGGTGCTGCGGTTCGGCAAGCCGTACCGGTTCGGCCTCGAGGCGGGCAGCAAGCCCGAGCTACTGGCGGTCATCGCGCTGGCCGACAACGACACCCCGATCATCTGCAACGGCTTCAAGGACGCCGAGTTCATCGAGACGGCGATGCTGGCTCAGAAGATCGGCCGCCACGTGATCCCGGTCGTGGAGCGGTTCTCGGAGCTGCACCTGGTGCTCGAGTACGCCGAGAAGCTCGGCGTGCGGCCGCGGATCGGGATGCGGGTGAAGCTCGCCACCCGGGGCAGCGGCCGCTGGCAGTCGTCGGGGGGCTTCCGCAGCAAGTTCGGCCTCACCGCGAGCGAACTCGTCAAGGGGCTGGAGCTGCTCGCCGCCCGGGGCATGGAGGATTGCCTGCAGCTGCTCCACTTCCACCAAGGGAGCCAGATCACCAACATCCGGCACATCAAGGCCGCCCTCAACGAGGCCTCCCGGATCTACACCGAGCTCGTGAAGCGCGGGGCCGGCCTTCGTTACCTCGACGTGGGCGGCGGCCTCGGCGTGGACTACGACGGGTCGCAGACCAACTTCGAGTCGAGCGTCAACTACAGCCTGCAGGAATACGCCAACGACGTCGTCTACCACGTCCAGAATGCGTGTGACGAGGCGGGCGTGCCGCACCCGACGATCGTCTCCGAGAGCGGGCGGGCCGTGGTGGCCTACCACAGCATGCTGATCTTCGGGGTCCTGGGCGTGTCGGAGCAGGGGGGCACGGCGGAGGTTGCCGAGCCGCCGGCCGACGCCGAGCAGCCGCTCCACGACCTGACGGAGACCTATCAGGGGATCAACGTCCGCAACCTGCTCGAGAGTTACCACGACGCCCAGCAGGCGCTCGACACGGCGATGAACCTGTTCGCCAGCGGCTACCTCCCGCTCGACCAGCGGTCGGCCGTGGAGAATCTCTACTGGGCCATCTGTCGGAAAATCTTCAAGCTCACCAAGACGCTCGAGTACGTGCCCGAGGAACTGGAGGGCCTGCAGGCCTCGCTCTCCGACACCTACTTCTGCAATTTCTCCCTCTTCCAGTCGATCCCCGACAGCTGGGCGATCAAGCAGCTGTTTCCCGTGATGCCGATCCATCGGCTCAACGAGCGGCCGACGCGGGCCGCCGTGCTCGGCGACGTGACCTGCGATTCCGACGGCAAGATCGACCAGTTCATCGATCGCCGCGACGTGAAGCGGACGCTCCCGCTGCACACCTGGCAGCACGAGCCCTACTACCTCGGTGCGTTCCTCATCGGCGCCTACCAGGAGATCCTCGGCGACCTGCACAACCTGTTCGGCGACACCAACGCTGTGCACGTCAGCCTCGACGATCGGGGCGAGGTGGTCGTGGACGCGGTCATCAAGGGGGACACCGTCCGCGAGGTCCTCGACTACGTCGAGTTCGACGCCAACCAGCTCGTCCAAAAACTCCGCGACGCCATCGAGCAGGCGGTCCGCGAGGGCCGGATTTGTGACGGGCAGGCGGGGCGGTTCCTCAGGTTCTACGAGGAGGGCCTGGGCGGCTACACCTATCTGGAAGAACCGTCGCAGGGGTGACGCATGGCCCCAGGAGACGGTACGACGCGGGCGGCGGTCGCTGACCGTCGACTGCCACTGTCCCCGGCGCGGGGCCGCCCGTACCCCATCGCCGGACGTTCGCTCCGCCCATCCTGGGCTCCGCTCGCTCGGAGGTGTCTGCGCTCCGCCCTCCAGGCTCCGCTGGCCACCTACGCCGGCTCCCGGGGCACGGGCAGCCCCCCGCCTCCCCGCATGGTGCGGATTGCCGGCGACTGCGCGGAACTGCCGGCTCTCAGGGTACGGCCGATCCAACGCGCGACGTTGTTCTGGGACGGGAGTCACGCAGCACGATGAACGTCATCCGTGTCGCCGGTGCGGCGGTCAATCAGACGCCGCTCGATTGGGACGGCAACCGCGACCGCATCCTGGCCGTGATCGCCGCCGCGCGGGCGGCGCGTGTCTCGGTGGTCTGCCTGCCCGAGCTGTGCATCACCGGCTACGGCTGTGAGGACGCCTTCTTCGCGGCCGGGGTGCAGCGGATGGCGCTCGAGGTGCTCGCCGAGATCGTGCCGCACACCGCCGGCATCGTCGTCGCCCTCGGCCTGCCGCTGCGGTTCGAGAGCGGCCTCTACGATGCCGCGGCCCTCGTCGCCGACGGGCGACTGGCGGGGATCGCCTGCAAGCAGCACCTCGCCGGCGACGGCATCCATTACGAGCCGCGGTGGTTTCGCCCGTGGCGCAGCGGGCATCGGTCCGCCGTCGAAGTGGCAGGCCGGCGGGTGCCCGTCGGCGACCTGCGGTTCGACTGCGGAGGCCTGCGGATCGGTTTCGAGATCTGCGAAGACGCCTGGGTGCCCGACCGCCCCGGGGCGGCGCTCGCGGCCCGTGGTGTCGATCTGATCCTCAATCCCTCGGCCAGCCACTTCGCCTTCGGCAAGGACGAGATTCGCCGCCGGCTCGTGCTCGAGGGCTCGCGGGCCTTCGCAGCCGGATACGTGTACGCCAACCTGGTGGGCAACGAGGCGGGCCGGGCGATCTACGACGGCAGCGTGACGATCGCCGCCGCCGGCCGGATGCTGGCCGCGGGGCGGCGGTTCTCGTTCGCCGACCATTCGCTGACCGTCGCCGACGTCGAGATGGGTGAACTGCGGGCGGCGCAGGCGCGGCTCGCGGTCGAGCCGGTTTCCGACGCGGACGAAGGGGACGTCGTGCCGGTGGCGTTCGCCCCGCCGGCGGCCGCCGGCGCGGTCTCGGAGGCGGGCGTTGATCATCGCGATTCCTGGGAGCACGGTGGGCACGTCAAGGAGGAGGAGTTCACGCGGGCCGTCGCGCTCGGCCTCTTCGACTATGCCCGCAAGAGCCGCTCCCGGGGCTTCGTCGTCTCCGCCAGCGGCGGCGCCGACTCGTCGGCGGTGGCCTGTCTGGTGGCGATCGCCGTGCGGCTGGCCGCCGGTGAGCTCACGCTGCCGGTGGCGGCGGCGCGGCTGGGGATGCCGCCGCCCGCAGACGCTGGCGAAGCCGCGATCCGCCGCCTGACCGGGACGGCGCTGACCTGCGTCTACCAGGCCACCGCCAACTCCGGGCCCGTGACCCGCGCGGCCGCCCACGGTCTGGCCGCGGCGCTGGGGGCCACGTTCCACGAGTTCGACGTCGAGCCGCTCGTCCGCGGCTACGAGGCGATCGTGTCGCGATCGATCGGCCGGCCGCTCACCTGGGAGGCGGACGACGTGGCCCGGCAGAACGTCCAGGCCCGCGCCCGTTCGCCCGGCGTGTGGATGCTGGCCAATCTCACCGGCGCGTTGCTCGTCTCCACGAGCAACCGCTCCGAGGCCGCGGTCGGCTACGCGACGATGGACGGCGACACCTCCGGCGGCATCGCGCCGCTCGCCGGCATCGACAAGGCCTACCTGCGGCGCTGGCTCGCCTGGCTGGAGACGGCCGGCCCCGCCGGGATCGGCCCGCTCCCGGCGCTCGCGGCCGTCAACGCCCAGGCGCCCACCGCGGAGCTGCGGCCGGCGGCCGCCGGCCAGACCGACGAGGCCGACCTCATGCCCTACGACGTGCTCGACCGCGCCGAACGGTACGCCGTCCGCGACCGGCTCGACCCGGTCGCCGTGTGGCGGCGGCTGCGGGCCGACTTCCCCGGCCACCCGCCGGAGCAGCTGGCCCGGTGGACGGAGCGGTTCTTCACGCTCTGGAGTCGCAACCAGTGGAAGCGGGAGCGGTATGCGCCGTCGTTCCACCTCGACGACGAGAACCTCGACCCCAAGACCTGGTGCCGGTTCCCGATCCTCTCCGGCGGCTACGCCCGCGAGCTCGCCGCCCTCCGCGCCGCCGCTCAGGCCTGATACTGATCGACCGTGGACTGGATTCACGGCGTCGATCGTGATGGTGCGCGTCACCCCCCGGCTTCCGTCGGGGGCTTCCGGAGGGCCGGGCGACCGTGCGACCACAATCCAAGGATCCAAAAATCCAAAAGCCCCTCGCGGCAGCGAGGGGGTGACGCGTGGCCGTCACCAACCGGGCGTTGGATCCACGGCTCAGGCCTGACCCACGACCGCCTCGAGCGGCTCACCGCGCTGGAAGTGCACGAGGTTCCGCACGGTCTGGGCGGCGATGGCGTCGAGGGCGTTCTTCGTGAAGAAGGCCTGGTGGGCCGTGACCACGACGTTGGGAAAGGTGAGCAGTCGCGTGAACGTGTCGTCGTGGATGATGGAGTTGCTGTGGTCGGTGAAGAACAGGTCGGCCTCCTCCTCGTAGACGTCGAGGCCCAGGTGACCGATGCGGCCGCTCTTCAGCCCGCGAATCACGGCCCGCGTGTCGACCAGGCCGCCTCGGCTGGTGTTGATCAGCATCACGCCGGGCTTCATCAGCTCGAGCGCCCGGGCGTCGATCATGTGGTGGCTGGCCGGCGTGAGCGGGCAGTGCAGCGTGACCACGTCGGCGGCGGCGAACAGCTCGTCGAGCGGCACGAAGGCCACGCCGCGGTCCACGAGCGCGGCCGGAGGATGCGGATCGTGGGCCAGCACGCGGCAGCCGAAGCCGAGGAGAATCTCGGCGACGCACCGGCCGATCCGGCCGGTGCCCACCACGCCGACGGTGCGGCCGTGCAGATCGAAGCCGAGCAGGCCGTCGAGCGCGAAGTTGCCCTCGCGGACCCGGTTGTAGGCCTTGTGCAGCCGGCGGTCGAGCATCAGCATCAGGCCGACGGTGTGCTCGGCGACGGCGTGCGGCGAGTACTCGGGCACGCGGGTCACGGCCAGGCCCAGGCGGGCGGCGGCGGCGAGGTCGACCTGATT
Source organism: Pirellulales bacterium (assembly GCA_044344765.1). Lineage (GTDB taxonomy): Bacteria > Planctomycetota > Planctomycetia > Pirellulales > UBA1268 > QWPN01. The sequence goes on from JBIJCJ010000039.1 coordinate 7,451, forward strand.
GAAGCCCGCACAGCGGAGCGTGACGAGCCGCACCCCGGCCGCGGCGAGCGGCTCGAGCGCGGCCGCGCCGAGGTCGTCGTTCACGAAGCAGTTCACCGCCGTCGCCCCCTGGGCGAGCCGCGCCGTGCTGGCGTCGAGCCGTGGTTCGAGCCACGTCCACTCCAGCGGCAGCCCGGCCGAGGCGGCCAGCAGCGACTCGCGGTCATAGGGCTGGATCGAAAACGCGGCCACGCGCATGGCAGGGCTCCCAGGGGACGAAATACGAGGCTTTTGCGGGCCTCATCGTAGCCGGAACCGGCCTCGCCCGGTCGTCCGGCCCCTGCTACAGTTCCGCGCCCGATCCCCCGGAGCCCCGCAGTATGGCCCGCCGCCCCGCCTCCGCCTGGTTCCTCCTCGTGGCCGCGTTTCTCGGGGCTGCCGCGCCGGCCGGTCGTGCGGTCGGCCAGGCCGCAGCCCAGCCCGCGCAGCCGCCCGCTCCTCCCCGGCAGCCGCCCGCGCTGTCGCCGCAGGAGCAGGCGGCACTCGACCAGCTGCTTGCGGCGTGGGAGGCCCGCAGCGGCGCGGTGAAGACCTGGTCGTGCACGTTCCACAAGTGGGAGTACAACGCCTGGAGCCCGGCCGGCGAGAAGGGGGAGCGGCAGGCGTTCGCGGAGAGCTCCGGGGAGCTCAAGTATGCCGCCCCCGACAAGGGGCTGTTTCGCATCAAGGAGTCGCGGCAGTGGAACCCGCAGACCCGGCGGTACGAGGTCCGCGGGGGCGAAGCGGGCGAGCACTGGGTCTGCAACGGCGAAAGCATTTACGAGTTTCGCCATGCGGAGCGGCAGCTGCGGGAGACGAGACTGCCCCCCGAGATGCGTGGCAAGGCGATCAGCGACGGGCCGCTGCCATTCGTCTTCGGCGCCAAGGCCGACACGCTCAAGAAGCGGTATTGGATGCGGATCATCACGCCGCCCAACGCCACGGACCAGATCTGGCTCGAGGCCCTGCCGCGGTTCCAGGCCGATGCGGCCAATTTCTCCAAGGTCGAACTGATCCTGCGGGCCCGTGACCTGATGCCGTTCGCGATCCAGATCTTCAAGCCCGGCGGCCGCGACCAGGACGTCTACCAGTTCGACCCGAACGCGAACCTCATCGACAAGGGGCTCGACCTGTTCCGCGACTTCGCCAAGCCGAGCACGCCCTTCGGCTACAAGTACATTCTGGAAGATGCATCGGCGGCGCAGCCGGCCCCGCCGCCCGCGACTCCGCGGCCGCCGGTGCCGGCGAACCTGCCCCGCTGAAGCCGCCGCCTCCCGCGGTCGGCGGCGCGGATATACTCCGGTCGAACCCGTCCGCCGCGAGGCCACGATGCCGTCCGTCGATTCCACCCATCCGCTCTACCAGCTTCTGGAACGCGACCGCCGCTACACCCTCGACGCCTACCTGTTCGTGCTCGAGTCTTTGGCGTTCGCCCAGGAATCGCTCGGCATGGGCGCGGAGCCTGCCGCCGAGGAGCTGGAGCCCGCGGCGGAGGTGGAGCCGGGCCGCAAGCCGCGGTCGCGGTCGGGCCGGGGCCGCAAGCGGCAGGCGGAGCGGCATGTCTCGGGGCAGCAGCTCTGCGAGGCCGCCCGGCTCTACGGCCTGCAGCAGTACGGCTACCTCGCCCCAAAGGTCCTCGCCACCTGGGGCATCCGGGCGACCGATGATTTTGGCGCCATCGTCTTCAACATGATCGACATCGGTCAGATGCGGAAGACGAAGAGCGACCGCCGGGAGGACTTTCAAGGCGTCTACGAGTTCGCCGAGGGGTTCACCCGCGATCTGGCGTTCGTCGTGCCCGACCCTGTCTGACGGAGGCGTGTCGATGACCCGATGCTGCGGCCGCGGGCTCGGTGCCGCCTTCGTCGCCGCCCTTCTCGCGGAGGCGTGCTGGCTGGCCTGCCTCGTGTGGCTGGCGGTGCGTTCATGACGACATGGTCCTTCGCCGCCGTGCCGCTGTGGGCCGCGATCCTGCCGGCCGCGGCCTATCTGCTGGCCCTCGCGGGGTTGCACGTGCGGCGTCGGCCCTCGGCCGTAACCGGATCTATCGACCTGCTGCTGCTGGCCGCGGCGACCGCGGGCCTCGCGGTCGCGGGTCCGCTGGCGCTCCTCCAGCCCGTGGCCGGCGGCACCGCCTGGGCCGCCGGCGTGCTGCTCCTAGGAGCCGCTCTCCTGTTCGCGGCCCTGCTGCTCGCCGCCCGTCCCCGGCTGGTCGTCTACAACATCACGCCCGAGCAGCTGCGGCCGCTCGTGGCCGAGGTCGTGACCACGCTCGACCCGACGGCCCGCTGGGCCGGGGAGACCGTGGCCCTGCCGGGCCGCGGCATCCAGGTCCACCTCGACGGCCGGGGCGGCATGCGGAGCGTGAGCCTGGTGGCCCTCGGCGGGCGGACGAGCGCCGAGGGCTGGGCCGAGTTCAGCCGGCGGCTGCGGCAGGCGATCCGTGGCCTGCGGGTGCGGACCAGCCCCTGGGCCGTCGTGTTCGGGGGCTGCGGCTGCGGCCTGCTCGCAGCGGCCGCGGTGCTCGCCTTCCTGCCGGTCTTCCAGGCCCGGGCCGCCACGCCCGCGCCGAGCCCCCCTCCCGCCTCCGGAGTCCGCCATGCCCCTGCCTGTCGACCTCTCGCCGCATGACATCACCGTTCCCGTCGTGATCCGGAATGCCCCGCCGGGGCGGCTCTACGAGGATGCCGTCTCGCGGGAATCGGCGGCGATCATGTCGACCGGCGCGATCGCGATCCGCTCCGGGGCGAAGACCGGCCGCAGCCCCGGCGACAAGCACGTCGTGCGGGCCCCGGAATCGGAGGCCGACGTCTGGTGGGGCAGCGTGAACCACCCCATCGACGACCACACCTTCCTGCTCAACCGCCAGCGGGCCGTCGACTACCTCAACACCCGCGACCAGATCTACGTCTGCGACGGCTACGCCGGCTGGGACCCGGGCTGCCGGATCAAGGTCCGCGTGGTCTGCGGCCGCGCCTATCACGCGCTCTACATGCAGAACATGCTCATCCGGCCCACGCTCGACGAGCTGGAGCGGTTCGGCGCCCCCGACTACGTGATCTTCAACGCCGGCCAGTTTCCGGCGAATCCGCACACCACCCACATGACCAGCCGCACGAGCATCGATCTCTCGCTGGAGCGGCACGAGCAGGTGATCCTCGGCACCGAGTACGCCGGCGAGATGAAGAAGGGCGTCTTCACCTACATGCACTGGCTCCTGCCGGGGCGGGGCGTGCTTTCGATGCACTGCTCGGCCAACCAGGGGATCGCTACGGCCGGCCGGCCCGGGGAGGTGGCGCTGTTTTTCGGCCTCTCCGGCACCGGCAAGACGACGCTCTCGGCCGACCCCACGCGGCGGCTGATCGGCGACGACGAGCACGGCTGGGGCGACGACGGCGTGTTCAACATCGAGGGGGGCTGCTACGCGAAGTGCATCCACCTCACCGAGAGCCGGGAGCCCGAGATCTGGCGGGCGATCCGGTTCGGCACGGTGCTCGAGAACGTGGTCTACGATCCGGCCACGCGGGTGGTGGACTACGAGTCGAGCGCGGTCACGGAGAACACCCGGGCCGCCTACCCCATCGAGTTCATCGACAACGCCCAGGTGCCGTGCGTCGGCCCGCACCCGCGGCACGTGATCTTCCTCACCTGCGACGCCTCGGGCGTGCTGCCGCCGGTGAGCCGGCTGTCGCACGAGCAGGCGATGTATCACTTCCTCTCGGGCTACACGGCGCGGGTGGCGGGCACGGAGATGGGGGTGTCGGAGCCGCAGGCTGCCTTCTCGGCCTGTTTCAGCGCCGCCTTTCTCGTCCGGCATCCGGCCGTCTACGCGCGAATGCTGGCGGCGAAGCTCGCCCGCCATGAGACTCGCGCGTGGCTCGTCAACACGGGCTGGACGGGAGGCGGCTACGGCTCGGGCAGGCGGATCGACCTCGGGGCGACGCGGCGGATCATCGACGCGATCCACGCCGGCGCCCTCGACGCGGCCCCGGTGCACCGCGACGGCGTCTTCGGGCTCGACGCCGTGACGCGGGTGCCCGGTGTGGAAGATCGCCTGCTGCTACCGCATCTCGCCTGGGGCGACGCCGCGGCCTGGGAGGCGGCGGCCCGGGCCCTGGCCGCGAAGTTCAAGGCCAACTTCCGGGCCTATGCCGACCAGGCGGGCCCCGACGTCCTGGCCGCGGGGCCGGCGTGAACGGCCGAGACGACGGAGGGGCTCGCGGCATGACGATCACGTCCCACGTGCAATTGCTGCTCGACTCGTTCACCCGGCTGCTGGCGCGGGAGCTGATTTCCCGCGCGGGCTCGGTCGAGGAGCAGGCCGAGCGGATGTTTCAGGCCCCGTTCGTCGTCGTCTCCCACGGCACCGAGGCCGACCCGATCCTCAATTACGGCAACGCGGCGGCGCTGGCCCTCTGGGAAATGGACTTCGCCACGCTCACGCAGACGCCGTCGCGGCTCACGGCCGAACCCGTGCATCGCGACGAGCGGGCTCGGCTGCTCGAGCGGACGCGACGCGACGGCTACGTGGACGATTACGCCGGGATCCGGATTTCGAGCACCGGGAAGCGGTTTCGCATCGCGCAGGCGATCGTCTGGAACCTCGTCGATGCGGCCGGCGTGCACCGCGGCCAGGCGGCCACGTTCGACCGCTGGACGCCGCTGGATTCGTGAGCCGCGGCGCGGGCGATTTGCCACGGGAGTGCCCCCGCGTCTAATGTGTGGCGATCAGGATCGGTCGTCGTCCCCAGGAGTCACCCGCCATGAAGATCGTCGCCCTCACGCTGTGCCTCGCGGTCGCCGCCGTCGCCGTCACCGTCCGGGCCGAGTCGGCCACGCCGCTGGCCGGCGAGATGAAGGGGATCGACGGCAAGCCGGTCGATCTCAGCTCCTACAAGGGCAAGGTGGTGCTCGTCGTGAATGTCGCCAGCCGCTGCGGCTACACCAAGCAGTACGACGGCCTGCAGAAGCTTTACGACACCCACAAGGACAAGGGCTTCGTGATCCTCGGGTTTCCCGCCAACGACTTCGGCGCCCAGGAGCCGGGCACCGACGCCGAGATCGCCGAGTTCTGCTCAACGAAGTATGCCGTGACGTTCCCGATGTTCTCCAAGATCACGGTCAAGGGTGACGGCAAGGCGCCGCTGTACAAGGCCCTCACCGAGGCCGCCGACCCCAAGGGTGAGGTGGGCTGGAACTTCGAGAAGTTCCTCATCGGCAAGAACGGCACCGTGATCGCCCGCTTCAAGAGCGGCGTGACCGCCGAAGACCCGCGGCTCGTGAAGGCCATCGAGGCGGCGCTCGCGAAGTGACGCGGCCTCCAAAGCCTCGCGGTTGACGTCGCCGGGAAGGGTTGCCCGTGACCTCGAGCCGGCGTAGGTGGCCAGCGAAGCCCGGAGGGCGAGAGCGCAGACACCTCCGAGAGAGCGAAGGGCAGGGATGCCCGCAGCGAACGTCCGAGCGAGAGGTCACGGGCAGCCCTGACCCACGCTTGAACTCAAACCCAGCCGCGATCATGCCGCCCGTGACGTGCCCGTCGTTGCCCGCTCGCGGCCGAGCGTGCGACGCACCACCCACGTCGGCCGGCCCTGGGCCTCGCGATAGGTGCGCACCACGTACTCGCCGACGATCGCCACGGCCGCCGTCTGCACGGCCGCGACGGTCGCGACGACCGCGGTCACGGCCGCCAGCGAAACGCCCGGCTGCGGGGCGGCTGCCATCCAGTGAGCGACGATCGCCACGCCGCCGGTGAGGAGGCCGATCGTGCCGAGGGCCGCCGCGGCCACCCAGGTGAGCCGCACCGGGGCGTCGGAGGAGAGTACCAGCGCGTCGCCGGCGAGCTTGAGCAGTTTCCACGGCGAATACTTCGTGGCGCCGGCCTGTCGCGCGTGACGGTCGTACCACACCGGCTCGTGGCGGAAGCCGGCCCAGGGCACGAGGCTCCGCAGGTAGCGGCGCTTCTCGGGCAGGGCGTTGACGGCGTCGGCTACCGCGCGGTCGATGAGCTTGAAGTCGCCGGTGTCGACCGGCATGGGGTAGGGGATCAGGCCGGCGAAGAGGCGGTGAAACAGGCGTGCGGTGACGAGCTTGAAGGCCGTCTCGCCGTCGCGGCGGCGGCGCCGGCCGTAGGCGACGTCCACGCCCTCGCGCCAGCGGCGGACCATCTCCGGGATCACCTCCGGCGGGTCCTGCAGGTCGGCGTCGGTGATCACGATCGCATCACCCCGCGCGGCCGCCAGGCCGGCCGACATCGCCGCCTGCTGGCCGAAGTTCCGCGCCAGTTCGATGACGACCGCCCGCGGATCCTGGGCGGCGATCGACTCCAGCCGGCGAAGCGTGCCGTCGCGGCTGCCGTCGTCGATGTAGATGATCTCGAAGTCCATGCCCGTGGCCGGCATCACGTCGGTGAGCCGGGCGTGGGTGGCCTCGATCACCTCCTCCTCGTTGTGGCACGGGATCACGACGGAGAGCAGGCCGCGGGGGGCGCGGCGGCGGTCGGCGGCCGCCGGCGGCCACTGGCCGGGGAGGATCTCGGGGTCGGCCTTGGTCATCGGGTCACCTCCGGCGCGGCGGCTGTGCGGGGCGACGTGGCCGGATCGTCGGTCAGCGCCCCGATCGCGAGCACGTCATGCCTGCGGAACAGCGGCCGCGTCCGGCCCACCACGCCCCACCCCGCGGGCAGCGTGGCGGCGATCTCGTCGTAGCGATCCTCCGGCACCAGCAGGATGGCGTCGCGGCCGGTGCGGAGGAACTCGCTCGCCGCGGTGTCGCGCTCCATGACGAACTGCCGCACGTGGCCGTTGGAGTAGAAGACGACGTTGGGGCTGGCCAGCAGGTAGGTGCCCAGTCGGGCGGCCCCGTCGTGCCGGGCCTGCATGTCGCGGACGAGCGCCGGGAGCGTGTTCGCGCCGGCGAGCCGACCGCCGGCGGGCCCGACGGCCAGCGCCGTATAGATCAGCCCCGTGAGCACCAGCGCCGCGAGCGCGGCCTGGGGACGGCGTCGCGCGAGCCAGCCGGCGGCGATCGCGCCTCCGACGGGCACGAGGCCCACCAGGGCCGCCGGCTCGGCGCCGGCCGCGCCGTAGCGGGCCGCCACGATTACGGTCGCCGCCGTCGCGGCGCCACCGAAGGCCAGCCAGCCCAGGCCCGATGCCAGCCACCAGCCGTGGGGCCAACGAGCGGCTGCCGCCCGCCGGGCGGCTTCGACGCCGAGCGCCGCGACGAGCAGGGCCGCCGCGGGGTAGGCCGGCAGGATGTAGTTGGGCAGCTTCGTCGCGGCGACGGAGAAGCCACCGACCCAGACGGCCAGCCAGACGAGCAGCAGGCCCAGCGTCGCGACGCTCGCCGGCGGAACCGTCCGCCGCCACAGCCGCCAGCCGGCCACCACGATCGCCAGTGGCAGGAAGCAGGACCACGGATAGAAGCCCACGAGCATGGTGAGCGGGTGGAAGAAGACGCTGCCGCCGTGCTTCTCCATCGGGGAGAGGAAGCGGCCGACGTTGTGGACGAAGAAGAAGCCGCTCGTCCAGGCGCCGTCGGTGCGGAGCGACACCGCCACGTACCAGGGTCCGGCGACGGCGAGTGTCGCGGCCAGGATCGTCAGCGGGCGGATCGCGCGGCAGGCCGCGAACGCCGCGGGCAGCAGGGCCGGCAGGAACCGTCCACCCGCGGCCAGCCGGCGGTCGAGCGCCAGCCAGGCCACCCAGGGGAGGATCACCGCCGCGGGACCGACGAAACCGATCGGTCCCTTGCAGACGACGGCCAGCCCGGCGAGGCCGCCGATCGCCGCGGCCCGCGGCACCGTGAGCAGCGGCAGCGGTCCGCCGGTCGGCGGGGTGGCGGCGGTGCGGCGGTCGGGCAGGAAGGGTTCGGCGGCCAGCACGGTGGCCCAGGCCGTGAGGGCCACGAGGATCGCGTCGGGAGTTGCCGCGTGCGCCTCGATGCCCACGAGCAGGCAGCCGACGTAGGCCAGCGCCCCCACGACGCCCGTCTCGACATCGAACCAGCGGCGGCCGGCACGGAGCAGCGCCAGCGCCGTGAGCAGGACGGCGACCGCCGAGGGGATGCGGGCGGCGAACTCGGTGGGACCGAAGACCGTCATCGCGGCCGCCATGCACCAGTGCATGAGCACCGGCTTGTCGACGGCGAGCGCGTCGTTGTAGATCGGCACGACCCAGTCACCCGATTCGACCATCGCCCGCGCGATGGCTGCGAACCGGGGCTCGTCCTCGTCCCACAGCGGCGTCCGCGAGAAGCCGACGGCGAGGGCGACAGCGGCCGCGACGAGCATGAGGGCCGTGGGATGCTTGAAGGTCATGAGAGTGTTCGGTCCAGGAGGAGGGGAATGTTCAGCGGAGCCGCGGCGTGGCCTCGGTGGCGAGCCGGTCGGGATGATCGCCCGGCCCCATGAGCAGGAGCCGGCGGGATTCGGGGAGCGTGGTGGTGGCGTGCAGCACGCGGTAGTCCGCCGGCAGCGCCGCGGTGACCTCCGCCTCGAACCGCGCGTCCACGACGAGGTGGCCGCGCGGGTGGGCGTCGATGAAGGCCACGACCTCGGCCGGTTCGCGGAGGTCGGCGATCCGGCCTTCGGCGGCGAGCCGGCCCGCGTAGAACGCGGTGCTCGCCGGCGCCCGATAGCCCGCGATCGGCAGCCTTCCGGGGGCGGCCGCGGGCATGCGGGCGATGAGGTGGCGGGTGCCGCCGGCGTGGCCGAGCGCGGCGGGGCCGACGGCCATGAGCAGGCCCACGGTGGCGCAGGCGGTCGCGGCGAGCGCGGCCGAGGCCGCGAACCGCGAGTGCCGGGACTGGCAGGCCCAGGCCAGCGCGGCGCCCGCCAGCGGCACGAGGCCGATCAGGCCGAGCCACTCGGCGCCGGGCGCGAAACGACGGGTCACCAGCGGCAGGCCGACGGCCAACGCCGCTCCGGAGCCGGCCAGCAGCACCCAGGCCAGCCGCATCCAGCGATCGGTCGTCGGCGCCGGCAGCCGCACCCAATCGGCGAAGAACAGCCCCGTCAGCAAGGCGAACGTGGGATAGGCGGGCCAGACGTAGCCCGGCAATTTCGTGGCCGCCAAGGACAACGGCACGATCCAGGCCGCCGCCCAGCAGGCCAGTAGCCGCACGCCGACGGCATCGCCGCCGGCGCGGGCGGTGCGGATCGCGTGGGCCCCGATCAACGCCGCGGCCATCGACCAGGGAAACATGCCGATCAGGACCACGGCCGGATAGTAGAGCAGCGGCGATCCGGAGTGCCCTTCCATCGGCGCCGCGAAGCGGCCGACGTTGTGGACGAGAAAGAAGCCCTGCAGCCACGCGCCGTCGGTCCGCAGGGCGACGGCGGCGTACCAGGGGGCCGCTACGGCCACGCACGCGGCGAGGATGACCAGCGGCCTCACGCTCCGGCAGGCGTCGGCCGTCGCCGCCAGCACCCGGGTCGGCAGCGAGCCGCAGCGGGCGGGATCGATCCATGCCTGCCAAGAGGCGAAGAGGCCGAACGCCACGAGCGGCGGCACCACGCCCACCGGGCCCTTGGTCAAGGCCGCCAGGCCGCAGGCCGCGCCGATCGCCGCGGCCGCACCGGCCGGGAGCCGCACCGGCGCGTCGCGCCAGCCGTAGCCATCCGCCGCCGGCACGCGGGCGGACCGCACGAACAGCCACAGGGCGAGCGTCGTGAAGAACACCAGCGGCGGGTCGGGGGTGGCCGCGCGGCCGCCCACGCCGGTCCACAGGCAGGTGGCCATCACGATCCCGGCCCAGCAGCCGACCGCGGGCCGGAAGATGGCTGTGCCGATCCGCCACACGAGCAGGCAGGTGGCGATGGTGAGCAGCGCGGAGCCGAGACGGGCGCCGGTCTCGTTGACGCCGGCCACGGCGAAGCCGGCCAGATGAAGCCAGTTGACGAGCGCGGGCTTCTCGACCCGCAGCCGGCCGTTGAACGTGGGCACGATCCAGTCGCCGGTGGCGTGCATCGTCAGGGAGCAGGCGGCGTTGCGCGGCTCGTCGTCGTCCCACAGCGGCGGAGCGCCGAGGTTGGGCAGCAGCACGAGCGCCGCGAAGGCGGCGACGAGGAGTCCCTGTGAGCGTGCTGTCATGAGGGGCGAGGCCTGAGCCTGGGGTGCCGGACGGGGGCGGGAGGATAGGAGGCCGCGGCAGCGCGGGTCAAGGCATCACGGACGTGCGAAAAACCACGGTCAGGCGGCAGTTTCAGGCCGGTTGACCGCCCCGGCATGCCGGGTATGTTCAAGCATTCCGCGGGTCTTTTCCGGCGGGTTTTTCGTCTCGGAGACTGTTTCTTGGCTGACGACGTGAACCCCTCCCCGGCAGGTGACGGCAGCCCCTCCCCGGACGACGGCCTGCGGGACATTTCCGGCGGCCGGCTCGTCGAACTGCCGATCGAGCAGGAGCTCAAGGACAGCTACCTCACATACGCGATGAGCGTGATCGTGAGCCGGGCGCTGCCCGACGTGCGCGACGGCCTCAAGCCCTCGCAGCGCCGCATTCTGGTCGCGATGAACGACCTCAACCTGTCGCCCGGCGCCGCCCGGGTGAAGTGCGCGAAGATCTCCGGCGACACCAGCGGCAACTACCATCCGCACGGCGAAAGCGTGATCTACCCCACGCTCGTCCGCATGGCCCAGGAATGGAACATGCGGCACGTGCTCGTCGACAAACAGGGCAACTTCGGCTCGATCGCCGGCCTGCCCGCCGCCGCGATGCGATACACCGAGGCCCGGCTCTCGCCGATCGCGGCCCTGATGCTCGACGACCTCGACCTCGACACCGTCGACTACGTGCCGAGCTACGACGAGCGGAACACCGAGCCGGTGGTGCTGCCGAGCCGGTTTCCGAACCTGGTCGTCAACGGCGCCGGGGGCATCGCCGTCGGCATGGCCACGAGCATCCCGCCGCACAACCTCGGCGAGGTCTGCCGGGCGCTGGTGGCGATGATCGACAATCCGGCCATCTCCATGGCCGAGCTGCTCCAGATCGTTCCCGGCCCCGACTTCCCGACCGGTGGCATCGTGATGGGCCGCGAGGCCCTCGCCCGCGGCTACCTCACCGGCCGGAGCACGATCACCCTCCGGGCTCGGGCCCACGTCGAGGAGTTCGGCAAGAACCGGCACCGGATCGTCGTCACCGAGATCCCCTACCAGCAGACCCGCGACGCGATCGAGGAGAAGATCGCCGAGCTCGTCAACGAGGACCGGATCAAGGGCATCTCCGCGATCCGCAACGAGAGCGACCTCAAGGAGCCGGTGCGGCTGATCCTGGAGCTGAAGCGCGACGCCGATCCGGACGTCGTCCTCAACCAGCTCTACCAGTTCTCGCCGCTGCAGACGTCGTTCTCCCTGATCTTCCTGGCGCTCGTCGACGGCAAGCCGCGGATCCTGTCGTTCAAGGCCATGCTGGAGGAGTTCCTCCGGCATCGCACCACCGTCATCCGGCGGCGGACCCAGCACCTGCTCGCCAAGGCCCGCAGTCGCAAGCACACGCTCGAGGGCCTGCTCGTCGCGCTGGCCAACATCGACGAGGTGATCAAGATCATCCGTTCGTCGAAGTCGCAGGCCGAGGCGAAGGAGCGACTCTGTCAGCTCCAGGCTCCGGCGGCCCTGCTGGAGCGGGCCCTCGGCGCCGAGGGCTTCGCCGTGCTCCAGGAGGAGCGGGGCGCGAGCGACACCTACGGGCTGTCGCCGGTGCAGGCCGACGCCATCCTCCGGCTCACGCTCGGGCAGCTGGTGAACCTCGAGCAGGAGAAGCTCGGCGGGGAGCACCGGGAGCTGCTGGCGAAGATCGGCGAGTTCCGCCGCATCCTCTCCAACGACGCCAACATCAAGGCCCTGATCCGCGCCGAACTGACGGAGCTGGAATCGAAGCACGGCGACGAGCGGCGGACGGAGATCAGCGGCGAGGTGGGCGACATCCGCGACATGGCCGAGCTGATCACCGAGGCCACGATGGTGGTCACGATCAGCCGCGCCGGCTATGTGAAGCGGACGGCGGCCGACACCTACCGGGCCCAGCGGCGCGGCGGCAAGGGGCTCAAGGGCGCCAGTGCCGGCGAGGAGGATCCGATCGAGCACCTGTTCGTGGCCAGCACCCACGACTGGCTGCTGGTGTTCACCACGCTGGGCAAGGTGTTTTCGATGCGGGTCTTCGAGCTGCCCGAACTGGCCCGCGACTCGAAGGGGCGGGCCCTGGTCAACCTGCTCGAGTTCGAGCCGGGCGAGAAGGTGGCCGACTGCCGTGCGGTCGGCGGCTTCGAGGACCCGAACCAGTTCCTCATGCTCGCCACCCGCAGCGGGATGGTGAAGAAGACGGCCCTCGAGCAGTATCGCCGCCGGCGGACGAAGGGCCTGATCGCGGTCAAGCTCCGCGAGGGGGACGAACTCGTCGATGCGGTGATCACGAAGCCCGGGGACGAGCTGGTGCTCGCCACGGCGAAGGGCATGGCGATCCGGTTTCCCGAGAGCGACGCCCGGCCGATGGGCCGCGACACCAGCGGCGTCCGCGGCATCAAGCTCGGCAGCGGCGATCGGCTCGTGGGCATGGTCGTGGCCGAGCCCGAGGCCACCCTGCTCACCGTCTGTGAGCAGGGCTATGGCAAGCGGACGCCCTTCGGCGCGGGCACGCCCGTGTCCGGCCCGGCGCCGGAGGAAGAGGGGGGCGAGCCGCCCGCCGCCGAGGAACCGGCCGAGAGCGACGCAGGTGAGGAGGGGGATGGCGACGCCGGCTCGAGCGGCATGCGCTACCGCACCCAGCGCCGCGGCGGCAAGGGCATCCGCGACATCAAGACCACGGCCCGCAACGGCGGCGTGGTGTCGATCGTGTCTGTTCGTGACGACGACCAGGTGCTGATGATGACGGCCCGGGGCAAGATCCAGCGGGTGAACGTCCGCGAGATCCGGCCGATGGGCCGCAACACGCAGGGCGTGCGGATCATGCGGCTCGACGACGGCGACGCGCTCGCCGCCGTGGTGCCGGTGCCGCCGAGCGAGCAGGAGGAGGCCGACACGACGCCCGAAGGCGGAGAGCCGGCATGAAGATCGGCGTCGTCGGCACCGGCTACGTGGGGCTCGTGACGGGGACCTGCTTCGCCGACAGCGGCAACACCGTCATCTGCCTCGACATCAACGCCGACAAGGTCGCCCGACTGAAGCGGGGCGAGATCCCGATCTACGAGCCGGGCCTCGAGGAACTGGTCGAGCGGAACGCCCGCGCCGGCAGGCTGCAGTTCACGACCGACACGGCCGTGGCGATCCGCGACGCGGAGGTCGTCTTTCTGGCGGTCGGCACGCCGCCTTCGGCCGACGGCTCGGCCGATCTCTCCGCCCTCTGGAAGGTCGTGGAGGCGATCGGCCCGCACCTCCGGGCCGACGCCATCGTCGTCACCAAGAGCACGGTGCCCGTCGGCACCTGCGCCGGCATCGAGCAGCGGCTCGAGGCCGCGCTCGGCCGCGCCTGCCGGGTCGCGAGCAATCCGGAGTTCCTCAAGGAAGGTGCCGCGATCGAGGACTTCCAGAAGCCCGACCGGGTGGTGGTGGGCGTGCGGTCGGCGGACGTCGGCGAGGTGCTCCGCTCCCTGTACGCGCCCTTCCTGCGCACGGAGAACCCGTTCCTCGTCATGTCGCCGGAGAGCTCCGAGATGACGAAGTACGTGGCCAACGCGCTGTTGGCCACGAAGATCAGCTTCATCAACGAGGTGGCCAACCTCTGCGAGCGGATGGAGGCCGACATCGACGACGTCCGCCGTGGCATCGGGCACGACAGCCGGATCGGGTTCGCCTTCCTCTTTCCCGGCGCCGGCTACGGCGGCAGCTGCTTCCCGAAGGACGTGCAAGCCCTGGCCGCGATGGCCCGCGACAAGGGCGTGCCGCCGCGGATCCTGACGGCGGTGCACGAGACGAACCTCGCCCAGAAGCGGGTGCTCGGCGACAAGATCGCCGCCCACTTCGGCGGCGGGCTCGGCGGCCGGAAGATCGCCGTCTGGGGTCTGGCCTTCAAGCCGCGGACCGACGACGTCCGCGACGCGCCGTCCCTCGACCTCATCGACCGGCTCCTGGCCGGGGGTGCGGCCGTGACGGTTTTCGATCCTGAGGCGACGGACAACGTCCGGGCGATGTACGGCGACCGGCTGGCCTACGCTGCCACGCCGATGGACGCGCTCGACGGCGCCGATTGCCTGGCGATCGTGACCGAGTGGGGCGATTTTCGCCGGCCCGACTTCGACGAAATGGGGCGGCGAATGAAGTCCCGCACGATCTTCGACGGCCGCAATCTCTACGCCCCGCGCGAGATGCGGGCCCGCGGTTTCGCCTATCACGCGATCGGCAAGGCTCCCGTCTGAACGCGACGGTTTGACTTCCCCCGGGGGGGAGGTTTCAATTTCGCGCTCCCGCGGCCATGCCGCGGCCGGGAAGGGATTCCTGGGGCCGTCCCTTACCGTTCATCCGTTCTTTTCGTCTTTTCGGAGTTCCCGATCGTGAAACGCGCCACCGCTCTCGTCGTCGCCGCGCTCGTCTTCCTGCCGCTGATCGGCTGCGGCGGCGGTGCGGTGGATCCCGCCGCTCCGCCCACGGGCCTCGGCAACAACCTGTTCTACGTCATGTGGTGGCTTCTGGGCATGGGCGGCTCGGCGGTCGCGCTCTTCCAGGCCTGGCAGTTCTTCCAGTGGATGGAGGCCCAGCCGGCCGGCACGCAGAAGATGATCGACATCGCCGGCTACGTGCGGACGGGGGCCGACGCCTATCTCAAGCAGCAATACAAGGTGGTCGGCTGGGCGTTCCTCGCGATCTGCATCCTCCTGCTCTGGATGGCGCTGGGCCTCGGCGTGCAGAGCCTGTGGGTGCCGTTCGCGTTTCTCTCGGGCGGCTTCTTCTCGGGTCTCGCCGGCTGGTTCGGCATGAAGACGGCCACGCTCGCCAGCAACCGCACCGCCGCCGGCGCCGAGCGATCGCTCAACGAGGGCCTGCAGATCGCCTTCCGCTCGGGCGCGGTGATGGGGCTCACGGTCGTGGGCCTCGGCCTGCTCGACATCATGCTCTGGTTCTTCATCCTCTATTGGCTCGTGCCGCTGCTCGGCTTCAAGCCGCTCTCGCTGGAGGAGATCACGGTCACGATGCTCTGCTTCGGCATGGGCGCGAGCACCCAGGCCCTGTTCGCCCGCGTCGGCGGCGGCATCTTCACCAAGGCGGCCGACGTCGGGGCCGACCTCGTGGGCAAGGTGGAGCACTCGATTCCCGAGGACGACCCGCGGAACCCGGCGACGATCGCCGACAACGTCGGCGACAACGTCGGCGACGTGG